>JBBIQU010000011.1:25904-47353 GCA_037442185.1 Chthonomonadales bacterium
GCGTCCGGATCGGTAGGCCGATCCGGACGCCTCGATAGGTTTCCCAGCGGCTCAGCAGGCTGCGGCGCGCGAGTACGCCTGAACGAACTCCTCCGTCGTCATTTTCGCGATTGCCGCCATGCTCTTGAGGAGCGCTTCGTCTTCAAGGTCCTTGGGCGCCAGCGCGGTCATTCCGTCGCGGGCCGCCAGATACGTGTCGGACTTGACATCAACGCGTCGGATCGCTGTCTTTCCGGTCTTGGGGTCCAGTATCTCGCTGAACGGGATCGGCTCGATTGAGCCGGCGCGCAGGGAGATCAGAGCCCCGCCGGGCTTGTGGTTGCGCCCCAGCCCAAGGACGTACTGGACGGCTCCCCAGCCGAGGTGCTGGACGTACTCTGCATCGAAGGGAACCGGCGGGGCGCATCGGAGCTCATACCCGATGGTGATGTCCACGATGGTCCCCTTCCGGTTGCGCACCTTGTTGCGTGCCTGAAGCTCCTTCTTCAGGATCAGAGCAAGAGGCACCTCCGCAAGCCGAAGGTTGCCGGACTTGTCGTGCGTGATGTCCACGTACGGTCGCGACTGCAGCTCCTGCGCCAGGAACTCGCCGACTCCCTCGGCCACGACCGCCACGCCGTAATCACGCCCCAATGCGGCGGCCTTGAACATGGACCCTTCGATGATGCTCAGGACGAGGTCGAGATCGGTCTGACCCGAAGCGAACTGCTCGGGGATCACGGCAAGCGTTGCACCGCCGGACCGCGCCATTCCGAGCGCAAGGTGCCCCGCGCTGCGGCCCATGGCGGAGACAACAAACCACCGCCGCGTGGTCCGCGCATCCTCCATGAGATTCCGAATCAGCTCGCCGCCAACGCTCCGCGCGGTGTTGTAGCCGAATGTGGGCGCCTGATCGGGCAGAGGCAGGTCGTTGTCAATGGTCTTGGGCACGTGCGCAACCTGGATGGACCCGTTGGAGGTCTGGGCCGTCTTCAGGGCGCTGTAGGCCGTGTCATCGCCGCCGATTGTTACCAGATAGCCAGCGTTGAGCTCCGCCAGGGTCTTGACCACCTTGGCCATCTTCTCCGGATCGTCTGCCGGTTTCTCGCGGGACGTCCTCAGGATCGAGCCGCCCTTCAGGCGGATCTCTTCGGCATCGTCGGCGGTGAGCGCGCACGTATGTGTGGCGTCTCCGGCTGCCAGCCACTTGAACCCGTCGTAGATGCCGATCACGTCAAGCCCGTGACGCAAGGCCTCCAGCGTCGCCCCGGATATGACCCCGTTGATGCCCGGCGCAGGTCCGCCTCCGACCAGAATGGCGAGCCGGCCTCGCTGCCCTGCTTCGTTTGCTGTTCCCATCTGATGCGCTTACTCCTTTTCCAAGTGTCTCGGGCGCGCCCCGCCCTAGGGAGCGCCGCAGTTTGAGGTTCGCTTTCGCTTGTTCCCATATAGCTCGGCGTCGGCTTGCTCTAGAGCCTTGCGAAGCGGCTGCTCCTCACGCAGGTCCACCTCCGCCCACCCGGCAGCGACCGTCACCGACGGCAGAGAAGGCTCTGCCGACTGCCTCAGTACATTTTTGATTCTGTCTGCCATGGCTGCGCCGTCGCACAGGCCTGCAGCGTATGCAACGACGCAGAACTCATCGCCGCCGATACGCCCGGCAGCGTCGGTTGCTCGCGTCGCGGCGCGGATCGCTTGCGCGACCGAAACCAGCGCCCGGTCACCGCCGGCGTGACCATGGGAGTCATTGATGGACTTCATGTTGTCAACGTCGAGCAGCAACACGAGCGCCGGCGCTCCCGATCTCCGCGCGAGACCCAACAGCACGTCCGCAGCGCCCCACAGACCGCGCCGATTGAGCAAGCCCGTCAATGGATCGCGCAGGCTCTCCTGCCGCGCTTCAGCCAAGACCGCTTGCCGGATCAACGCCTTTCTGAGCGTCGAAACCGCCGCGGATTCATCGTACCCTGCAAGTCCATCGAGTGGTAGGACATCCTGAGCTCCTGCAGCAAGGACAACGGCCTCCCGATCTTGGTCAAGTTCGCCGACGACCATGAGGGCCGTCTCAGGAGCGCTTGTGGCGAGCGACGCGACACATGCCTCAAGCTCGGATCCCAGCGCACGGGCGTCGAGCGCCACGAGGGCGGTTGGGCGCTGCGTTATTGCGCGGAGCGCAGCGGCCGAGTCCGGCGCAGCTTGAATGTTGCATGCTCCGAGCGCGGCCTTCGCCAAAGAGCACACGCGGTCAATGCAGACCGGATCGAGTGATACCACCAGGCAACCGGTCTGCGCGCCGCAGCCGCCTTCATGGCTGCCGGACCGGAACTCTCCGGTCACTTCAATCATCGGGCGCACCGCTGCCCCCACGCCCTACCCGACATAGGGGCGGCAACAGGCTGGGTCGCGGATTACTTGAACGCGGCAATGGCCTCGTTTGGCGTGCCCAGGATGTCGAACACGCGGTGCATTCGAACGAGCTCAAATAACGTACGAACCGGCTTGCGCATGCGGCAGAGCTTCAGATCTCCGCCCGTGGCATTGAGCTGTCTCAAGCATGTGAGGAAGGCGCCGAGCCCGGAGCTGTCAACGAACTCGACGTCACCGAGATCGAATACGACACGCCCGGCTTCCGCAAGAACGGGCGCGACGGCCATCTTGAAGTCGTCTGCGTTGCCGGAGTCGAGGTTGGGCCCCGGCACGTTCACAATCGTAACACCCTCAAGCACATGCGTGTTTAGCGTCATGCCATTTCCCCGCGTCGTCAGATAGCGCCGGATGAGGTCGCGCTCTCTTGACTGACCTCATCACGGCTCAAGGTTTGGCCACACAAAGCCACACTGTCAATCGCCGACGGGCTCCGTGCGCGATCTCTTGGTCATTCTGAGGCAGTTGCGCCCCAGGTCGTCCCGGTAATACCTGAACTCGTCCACGCACTGGGAGATGATGTACACCCCGAAACCTCCGTCGCGTGACCCATCGAACACCGGAGGCGCTACAGCAGTATAGTCGAACGGCTGCCCCCAATCCGACATCTCCACCACGACATATCCGGGATACGCCTCAATATTGACCTGAAGTCGCCGATCGCGCGCGCCCCAATACGCGTGATCCAAGATGTTGCTGGCTGCCTCACTGACGGCAAGAACGAGCGAGTGGACCTCCGTTTCGGATAGCGGTGGGCGAGCCCGTTCCCGGCAGAACCACTCAACAAACCGCCTCATGGAGTCGAGTTCGTTGCTGCGGCTGTGCACCTCCATACCTGACCTGTAGAGAACCTGCTGCCCGAGCTCAGGCGATATCTTAACCACAACGCCCGTCAGGTCATCCGACAGTCCGTTTGGCCCCGCGAAGCTCAGGGCGCTTTCGCAGACTCGATCCGCCATCTGCTCGGCGTCAAGATGAACCGAAGATCGCACCAGGTCCTGAAGTCGCTCGACGCCATAGAGCTCGCCGCTCACCGCCCGAGACTCCGTTACTCCATCCGAGTAGAAGACAAAGACGTCTCCGGGACCCAAGGCGGCCCGCGACTGCGCGTACATCTCCTGTTCGCGTACTCCCAGGGGCAGGTTGTCGCCGTGCAGCAGGTCAATCGTGTCGTCGGCTGCCCGATAGTGGATCGTGCGCATGTGACCGCCGTCCACAAACACAATCTCGCCTGTCGCCGTATCGAACCTTGCATAACAGACCGTGATGAAGCTGCCAAGATTGCAGAGCTGACTTGTCATATTGAAGTGCATCGCCGAAACGATCTCTTCAGGATCCGGCAGTCTGCCGTATTCGGCGAGGCGCAGCACGAGGCGGCGAATGGCATCCTGACAATGGCTCTTGCCGGCGGCAGCAATCAGAGCGGCAGGAACTCCCTTGCCCATGACGTCGCCAATCAGAACATCGAAACGATCGCGATCGTAGCGGAAGAAACCCCAGAAATCGCCGTCCACCTTGCGCGAGGGCAGCGACACCGCGCCGATCGTTGCGCCAGCGAGGTCACCCGGCGGTTGGCTCAGCAAAAGCGTGCTCTGGATGCGTGCGCCGATCTCGATTTCCCGCAACCGAACCCGCGCGATCTCTTCCTCGGCCCTCTTTCTGTCCAGCGCGTAGCGGATCGAGCGCTCCAAAGTCGACGAATCTATGCGCGACTTGATGAGGTAGTCGTAGGCGCCGGCACGCATTGCCGCTCGGTCTATCTCGCGGTCGCGCTGACCGGTCAGGAATATGACGGGTGCCTTGCAGCCCGCCTTCGTAAGCTCCTGAACGAGGTCAAGTCCCGTGCGCTCGCCAAGTCGGTAGTCAACGAGGATCACGTCGTGAGCGTTGCGCTGTCCTGCTTCGAGGCCGGCCTCGTAGGTTCGAACCCAATCGAGTTCGTAGGTGTCGTCCTCGATGTCCGACAGGTAGTCCTTGGTCAATGCATAGTCGTCGGCATCGTCCTCGATCAGCAGGACGTGCGTCGGCCTGTCCAGCACTCTACTGCCCCCTTGGCGTTTCCGGCAGCTCGATGATCTCGAACCAATAGCGACGCAGCGTCTTCATGACATCAACGAGACCTTCGAAGGTCACCGGCTTGGTGACATACGAGTTCGCGCCCAGATCGTACGACCTGACAATGTCCTCTTCCGCCTTGGAGGTTGTCAGCACCACCACCGGTATGGACCGCAGATCCGGGTCCGCCTTGATCTCTCTGAGGGCCTCTCGGCCGTCCATGCGCGGCATGTTCAGGTCCAGCAGAATGAGACCGGGCCGAGGCGCCACGCCAGGCTCCGCGTACTTCCCGCGCTTCTTAAGGTAATCCAACAGCTCTTCGCCGTTCTCGACGCAGTAAAGGCTGTTGGCGAGCATGCACTCTTCCATGGCCTCCTGCGCCAGCATCCTGTCGTCAGGGTCGTCCTCGGCCATCACGATTGTGATTGGCCTCGCCGAGTTCAACATGTGTTCACCTTCCGTTTGGACGTGCTTGTCATCCGCGTCCTACGATGGCTCCAACCGTACGCAAGATCAGCGCCAGGTCGCCGATGAGCGTTCGCGTTCGCACATACTCGAGGTCCAGCGCCAGCTTCGCCGGCATGATCTCCGTGAGGTATGCACGCTCAACATCATCGCGTCCGGCGAGTAGTTTCTCCTCATGCCGGTACTCCAACTGCGTCCGACCGGTGACGCCCGGCTTCACGCTGAGTACCTGCATCTGCTCGGGCGTGTAGTGCTTGACGTACCGGGGGACCTCCGGTCGAGGCCCCACCATGGACATGTGCCCGAGCAGAACGTTCACAAACTGCGGAAGCTCATCCAGCTTCCATTGCCGCATGAAGGCGCCGACCGGCGTGATGCGGGCGTCGCCCCCCGCAGTCACCTCTGGGCCTCCGCCGCCGACACGCATTGAGCGAAACTTCAGCAGTCGGAATGGCACTCCTCCGCGCCCGACCCGTTCCTGGCGGAACAAGATCGGCCCCGGCGAGGACAGCCGCACGGCAACGGCAAGAGCCAGCAACACCGGAGACAACAGGGCCAGCGCCGACGCCGACATGACCACGTCGGCAACTCGGCGAACAGCCTCAGAGAGACCGCCCGCCACCGGCGCGGCCTCCGGACGATCGCATGGCCCCTCTCCCGGGGCCACACCGTCACCCGAGCAGTTCACGCACGGCCCCGATCACCCGGCTCTGGTCCTCGTCCGTCATCCGGGTGTAGAGAGGCAGGCTGACCGCTCGCCGGAACGCATCTTCGGCCATGGGAAAGGACTCCGGGCTCAGACCATACGTGTCACGCCAGTAAGGCTGCCTATGCAGCGGAATGAAATGCACGCTCGCACCGATCTTGCGCTCAGCCATCCGTTCAATGAACTCACCGCGGCCCATGGGTGCGGCGTCCGTCAACCGCAGGATATAGAGATGCCAGGCGTGGAGGTCGGCAGCGCCGCCGGAAGGCGGCAGTTGGACGGGAAGATCGGCAAACGCCTCGTTGTACCGGTGCGCCATTGCCTGACGCCGGGCCCGGAGCGCATTCAGACGGCGCAGTTGCTGCAGGCCAAGCGCTGCGGCAATGTCCGTCATATTGTACTTGAAACCGGGGGCCACGACTTCGTAGTACCAGGCCGGTCGCTCACTTGTGTAGCGGTCGAAGGCGTCCCGGTCTATTCCGTGGAGGCGCATTACGCGGCACCGCGCCGCGATCGCCTTGTCGCGTGTGACGACCATGCCGCCCTCGCCTGTGACCAGTGTCTTCGTGGCGTAGAAGCTGAAAACCGTCGCGTCGGACGCCAGCGTCCCGATCATTCTCCCCCGATAGGTCGGGCAGCGAATGCGCAGCGTCTTCGACGACCTTGAGGCCATGTCGGTCGGCGAGGTCCAGGATCGCATCCATATCGCACGGCAGGCCGGCGATGTGGACGGGCAGGATCACACGGGTTGCATCCGTGATCGCGGCCGCCACGCTCTGAGGCGCCATATTCAGCGTGTCGGGGTCAATGTCAACGAACACCGGGTCGGCCCCAAGGTAACGGATCACCTCTGCCGTCGCGGTAAACGTGTAGGTAGTGGTGATGACCTGATCGCCCGGGCCGACGCCGCAGGCCTCAAGAGCCAGATGCAGACCGGATGTGGCCGAGTTGACGCCGACGGCTTCGAGACCGTCCCCCATGAACTCGGCAAACTCGTTCTCGAATCGCCTTGCCTTCGGCCCGGTCGTCAACCAGCCGGAGCGGAGCGAATCGACGACCTCCTCGATCTCGGCCTCGCCTATGTCCGGTACGGCGAATGGTAGATGCGTATCCATGCGATGAGAACGGGCCGCGGACGGCCCCGCTAGATGTTACCTCACGGCGCGGGCAGGGTAACCGCGAGACGTCTCCTATCCGCTGGTCAGCGCCGAAGGCGGGGTATGCCGCAGCTTGTGATCCGAGCGCCTGCCAACCGTTCGAGCATACACGTAGTCTCCCGTGATGAGGTGCGGTCGCGATCCAAGCCTGTGCGGGGTCTCTCATCCCGGACGGAACGCGCGCCAAGGCCTCCGGAGGAAGGAAACATAAGCGCACGTGTGGAAGACGTTGGCAATGAACCGCTTTCCTTACGGGCACGCCGCCCTATCCATTCTGACCGTCGCGATCCTGACCGGCGGCTGGCTTCTTGCGCATCCCGTCAGCAAGAGCGCGGCAACGCTCACGTTCTGGACGTTCGCCAAGACGCACTACGATACCTACAAGGAGGCTGTGCCCTCATTTGAGGCGGCGCACCCGGGCGTCAAGGTGGACGTTCAGTTGGTTTCCGGCACGGCGGTCACGTCAAGGCTCCAGGCGGCCTTCTGGGCAGATCTGGACGTGCCCGATCTCGTTGAGGTTGAGATCAGCTCAGCGGGGAGCTTCTTCCGCGGTCCGCTGAAACATGTCGGGTTCGTTGATCTGACGGACCGTATCCACCGGTCCGGGTTGTGGGACGGCATGGTGCAGGCCCGATTCGCGCCCTATACAAGCCGTGGGCGCATTTTCGGCCTGCCGCACGATGTGCATCCCGTCATGCTCGCCTATCGCCGCGACATCTTCGAGAAGGAGGGCGTCAACGTCGAGGCGATCGAAACGTGGGACGACTTCATCGCCGTCGGTCGCAGATTGACGCGATTGACCGATCCTGGCCGACGTTACATGATTGAGCTGCCCGATGCCGAAGCCTCGCGCCTGGAGATGCTTCTGTTCCAACGCGGCGGCGGCTATTTCGACCCCGACGGCAAGTGCATATTCGATAACGAGATCGGCATCGAGACCATGAAGTGGTACGTGCCGCTGGTGGTCGGACCCAATCGGATCGGAAGTGACCTGGGCGGTGGACAGATATTCACAAAGGCGGTCGAGGACGGCTACATTCTGTGCATGGTGGCACCGGACTGGCGCACGAAGAGCTTCGAGATGGACATACCGCGAATGTCGGGCAAGATGGCGCTGATGCCGCTGCCGGCAGTGCGCAGGGGCGAACGGCGCACCAGCACGTGGGGCGGCACGATGATCGGCATTACGAAGCACTGCGCCAAGCCGGATCTTGCCTGGGAGTTCGCCCTGCACCTCTACCTTGACAAGAAAGAGCTGGCCGAACGGTTCCGCGGGACCAACATCATCCCGGCGCTTCGCGCAGCGTGGGACCAGCCCGCTTTCCGTGAGCCTCGCCCCTACTGGAGCAATCAGCCCCTCGGGAGCCTCTATGCGGCCCTCGCGCCCGAGGTCCCGTTCCAATACACGAGTCCGTTCATTTCGACTGCGAAAGGGAAGCTCAGTGAGGCGCTGGTGGCCAGCGTTCAGCACTACCGCAATCACGGCGACACAGGCTTCGATGCGTTTGTGCGTCGCCAGATGAGACAGAGCGCCGATGAGCTTCGCAGACTGATTGGGAGGAACCCGTTCTGATGAGACTGGACTGGTTCCGCCTTCAGCACAGGTTCGCCCCCTACGTTTTCGTCTCGCCGTTCCTGATTCTCTTCTGCGCGTTCGGTGTCTGGCCGATCGTCAAGAGCATGATCCTGTCCCTTTACGTCACAAGCGGCCCAAAGGACCAGGTCTACGTCGGTCTGGCGAACTTCCGTTTCCTCCTGACGGATGCCGACTTCCACATCGCGGTCTGGAACACGGCGATATTCGCGTTCTGGTCGGTGTTCGTTCAGTTGCCGCTGGCGTTGGCGCTGGCGCTGCTGCTAAGTCAGCGCTGGCTCCGAGGCCGGGAGTGGTTTCGGCTGGCGTTCTTCTCGCCGAACCTGCTCGGACAGGTGTTCGTCGCAGTTCTGTTCAGCGTCCTGTTCGTTCCGCAGTATGGATTGCTCAACACAGTCCTGCATTCCGTAACGGCCTGGTTCGGCCGGTTCGCTCCATGGATGCCGGTTGTGGCGCTTGACACCAAGTGGCTTGCCAACCCGGCGCTCGTCATGCCAGCGCTGGTCCTGACCTCGCTCTGGATGTACGTCGGCTTCAATATGATCTACTTCCTCGCAGCCCTTCAGGCAGTTGACCGCGACCTCTATGAGGCGGCTACCGTGGATGGCGCCAACGCGTGGCAGCAGTTTCGAGCAGTCACGCTGCCCGGCATCAGGCCCGTGGCGGTCTTCGTCTTGATCACTTCGACCATCGGGTCGTTCCAGTTGTTCGAACTGCCGTATATCATGCTCGGGAACGGACCGGGACCCAACAAGGCAGGTCTCACGATCGTCATGTACCTCTACCAGACCGGCTTCGTATCGGGTGACCTTGGCTATGCATCGGCTGTCGGCTGGACGCTTGCGCTCGGGCTGCTAGTCGTCAGTCTGCTGCAGATGCGGATCACCGGGGTGCTGAAGAGGGGCTCGGAATGAAGCTCACGATCGGCTGGAAGATCTACCGCGGGGCCATGTACGTCACTCTGTTGGCGTGCGCGTTCGTCACGCTGACACCCATCGTCTGGCTGGTTGCCGCCAGTATCAAGGGACCCGACGATCTGTTCCACCATATGTTCTTCGCGCCGCGCGCTACTCTGGACAACTTCCGCGACCTGTTCGAGATCGGGAATCCTACTCCGACGGTCCATTTCCTTCGGTGCGGCGTGAACAGCGCCTTTGTCGCGTGTTCGGCAGTCCTTGTCCAGCTGTTCTTCTCATCGCTTGCCGGCTTCGCGCTCGCCAAGTATGACTTTCGCGCTCGCAAGGCCATCATGGTCCTCATGCTGGCGACCATGCTCATACCGGGGCAAGTCGTCATGGCACCCATGTACGAGCTGATCTACCGTATCGGCTTGGTTGACACCTATGCGGGCCTGATCGTTCCGGGAGCCGTGAGCGTATTCGGCATCTTCCTGTTTCGTCAGTCCATCCTGCAGGTGCCCGACGAACTCATGCACGCCGCGCGCATTGACGGATGCTCGGAGTTCCGCATCTACTGGGACGTAATCATGCCAGTCTCGCGGCCGATGATAGGCGCATTCTGCCTGATCAGCTTCATGGGAGCATGGAACTCGTTCCTATGGCCGCAGATCATCCTCCACAACAGCGAGAGGTTCACACTGCCCATCGCCCTAAATCAGCTCGTGGGGCTTTATCAACAGCAATACGGCACCCTGATGGCAGGCACGCTGATCAGCGTCCTGCCGGTTGTGATCATCTTCATGCTTCTGCAGCGCGAGTTCGTTGCGGGGCTGACGGCCGGGGCGGTGAAAGGGTGAAGCTGACACGGAGAGAGCTTATGGCAACCGCAGCCGCGGCAACCATTGCCGGAGCCGATGAGGGCCGTAAGGGCACCATCGGCATCGTTGACACGCATCAGCATCTGTGGGATCTAAAGGCGCTTCGCCTTCCCTGGCTGCCGACCTCAGGACCGCTCGCCGGCGACCACACGATGGCCGACTACTTGCGCGCCACGGACGGGCTAGGCATCGAACGCACTGTCTACATGGAAGTAGACGTTGCGCCCGAACAGCACGGCGAGGAGGCTGCATACGCGCTCGCGCTGTGCGGCAAGCGCGGCAGCCCGATGGTCGGCGCCGTCATTGGGGGCCGCCCCGCATCGCGGGATTTCGAGCGTTATATGGGGCGCTTTCGCGGATACCGCAAGGTGAAGGGACTCAGGCAAGTGCTTCATGCGCCGACGACGCCGCAAGGCTACTGCCTGCAGCCCGAGTTCGTTCGGGGAGTGCAACTGCTCGGCAAGATGGAGCTGGTCTTCGACGTCTGCCTGCCCGGGGGCTACCTGGAGGACGCCGATCGGCTCGCCGAGCTATGTCCAGACACGCGCCTGGTCCTCGACCATTGCGGCAATCCCAGGGTTCAGGCAGGGGTTGAGGAGACGTGGAAGAGGGGCATAGACCGTCTGGCCCGAAGACCCAACGCGTTCTGCAAGATCAGCGGCATCGTCGCGTCAGCCAAGAAGGGAGCATGGTCAGCCGAGACCCTCGCGCCGTTCGTCGAACATTGCCGCGCCGCGTTCGGTCCGGATCGCATCGTTTTCGGCACCGATTGGCCGGTTTGCACCCTTGTGGCCACTCCGCGCGAGTGGGTAGAGGCCCTACAGCAGATCATTGCCGGATGGCCTCAGTCGGATCGCCGCAAGCTCCTCCGTGACAACGCGGTTCGCGTATACCGTCTCTGAGAGCGGTCAGCGCTCATTGTCGTGCCACCAAGGAGTACGGGGGCGGCCCGGACATCGGCTTGCGAACAGCGGATCGTGTCGCAGATGTCGGTGCGCAGGCCTGCCCCCGTCGGGTGCCATCTCTACGGCTGGTCCCGCACTTACAGCGTTTTCTCGCCGGGCTTCCAGTTCATCGGGCATCTCTCGCCCGTCTGCAATGCAGCCAGAACGCGAAGGGTCTCCGTCACGCTGCGTCCCACGTTGAGGTTCGTGATGACGGAGTACTGCAGGATGCCGTTTGGGTCAATGATGAACAGCCCGCGCAGCGCGATCCCGTCCTGCTCGATGAGGACCCCGTAGCGTCGCGAGACTTCCTTCGTAATGTCAGACGCAAGCGGGAAGCGCACGCCGGCGATCCCGTTCTGCTCACGCGGTGTGTTGATCCACGCTCGGTGCGAGTATACGGAGTCGGTGGAGACGCCAAGAACCTCGGCGCCAAGCTTCTTGAACTCATCGTAGGCGTCCGACAGGGCCGTGATCTCAGTCGGGCAGACAAACGTAAAGTCGAGCGGATAGAAGAACAGCACGAGCCACTTTCCGGCGTAGTCCGACAGCGAGGCAGTGGAACTCAGGGTGTCGAGATCTGCGGTCGTCTTCATGAGGAAGTCTGGCGCCGGCTGGCCGATCATGGCAGTCGGACAGACATTCTGGCAACATTGGGATGCGGTTTCGTTGGACATTGGTGCGTACTCCCGGAGCGCGTAGTGTCTATTCAGGTTATCGTCAGGCGCGGATGGTTAGCCTGGATAACCGAACTAGCATTACGTTGTTGACGGGGTCGTGGTTCCCCGACTCGGCCCAGCGTCAGGCGGTCAGCGAAGCCACCGCGCCTTCAGGTAGTCGAAGTACCACAGGGCGTTATCAACGGGCACATTGCTCGGGATGTGGTTACCCACCGCGAACACGAATCCGGGGCACTTAGCCGCTAGCGGCAGTGTCGAATCCACCTCTGCCTGTATCTGTTCCCGGGTCCCGAAGGTGAGCGTTCGACAGTCCACCTTGCTGCTCACGATCACATGTGTCTTGCCGTACCGCTCCACGGCATAGTCGAGATCGGTCATCGGTTCGAAGATGAATCCGTCGGCGCCGGCGGCGGCTATGTCGTCAATGAAGATGCTCCAGTCGCCATCGGAGCAGAAGAGGACGATCTTGTCGCCTTCGTGTGCAACCTCCCACAGTTTGCGGTAACGAGGGATGATCTCGGATCTGTAGAATGCGGGACTCATGAACGCGCCTGCAGTCCATACGAAGTCGTCGTGATCAATGAGAACCGGCGCAGAAGTTCGAGCCCAGGCCTTGAAGTGGTGCAGGGTGATCTGGAAGAACCCGTCGAGAACGCGGGCGAACTTCTGCCTGTCCGCCGCAGCTTCAAGCAACATGTCCCAACCGAAGGCCTGAATGGCCCCCGACACAATCGTCTTGTAGTATCCGCCCGTGAACACCTGGTTCGGGTTGGCGGCCTGCGATTCCCAGTATGTTCGCTCGTAGTATGCGGCCAGCTCGTCCAGGGGCGTCAGTCCGTACTCCTCGACGACATCAAACGCCCATACGTCCTCGACGCTCTTGAAAGGACACACCACCGTGTCGCGGCGGTCTATGCCCCCTTCAAGAAACTCCGCATGGCCCATGTCGGTGACCCGACCGCGGCTCGCCCAGTCCACGGGACCATCATTGGTTGACCAGATGAAATCGAGCTCCCAAGCATCGTTGAAGTCCCGCCAGGCAGACGCATCCGTCTGTGGGTCCTTGCCCGTAACCGCGCGGATGAGCGCATAGTTGCTGTGGTACTCCGTGTGTGCAATCCGCTCAGCCATCTCGCACCGCATTGCCGCCATGCCGATCTTGTAGCTCACCGCCCATATGCCTCCCGTGCCATGATCGTAGGTACCGGATGGATGGTACCGCATGCCGGCGTCGAGACCGCCGCCATACCGGCAGCTAAGGTACAATGCCGACGCGCGGCGTATGAACCCGGTCGCGATCGAGCGGTCGGAGTGCGCCCGTATGCCCCGAAAGATCGGAGAGGGTCTATGTTCGCTCCCCCTGCCCATGTCGCGATTCCGCCCGCCCCGTTTGTCCAAGCGTCGTGGATAGCTCCGCCCACCGGCGTGGTTACGCAGCACGGCACGCCCATGTTCAGGAAGGAGTTCCGCGTCGGCGGGACGCCGCGCCGCGCGGTGCTGAGGGTCATCGGGCTGGGCGACTTCGATCCGACCATCAATGGCCGACGTGTGACGCCGACGGGCATCAACCAGCCCTGGTCGCAGTATGAGCGAACCGTCTACTGGTCGGAGTTCGACGTGACCAAACTGGTCCGTGGCGGTTCGAACTGCATTGGAGTGACGCTTGGCGCGTCGTTCTGGCACAATCCGAATCCGCCGGCCGGACGCTACAACAAGGACGGCCCCCAACGCTCCGCGCAAGAGCCTTTCCTTCTGCTGGCCGAGCTTCAGGTCACCACGGAAGACGGCGACAGCCTCATTGTGGCGACGGACGAAACGTGGAAGGTGCGGCAGAGCCCGGTCACGTTCTCCCATGTCTTCGCCGGCGAGGACTTCGATGCCAGGGCCTACATGCCCGGATGGGATCGTCCTGGCCATTCGGATGAGGGCTGGCAGACGGCGCGAGTTGTCGGTGTGCCCTCAGGAGAGATCGCAGGCATCCCAGGCCTCGGGCGCATGGCCGAGCGAGACTGGCCTGGGTTCTCGTCGGGCCGAACAGACAAGCCGACCGTCCTTCGATCTGCAGTAGATGGCACGATCCTCTGCGGCTTCCCTCAGAACATGTCCGGGCAGTTGCGTGTCAAGCTTGCCGGCGGCAAGCCGGGCGACGTGGTAGCCATACGCTGTTGCGAACACGCCGACACCGAGGGGCGTGTCAAGGGTGCCTATGTCGTTGAATGTCGGTTAACGACAGCGGGCCAGCCCATAGACCGCATATGGACCCACTTCTACCTCGGCATGCAGTTCGCCGAAGTGCGGGGCGCCGTGCTTCCTGGCGCGCCCAATCCCGACCGACTGCCGGTCTTGACCGGTATCGAGCTGACCCATGTCCGATGTGGCCTGAGCGAAACCGGCAGCTTCCGCTCGTCGAGCGATCTGCTCAATGCGACCCACAACCTCATTGACTGGGCCGTTCGGTCCAATATGAGCTGGGTGATGACTGACTGTCCCCACCGCGAGAAGCTCGGGTGGCTCGAGTGCGCGTACCTCCTCGCTCCGACCTTCATGTACCGGTACGACGGGCGCGCATGGTTCGCCAAGATCGCTCGGGACATTCGCGACGCGCAGGAACCCAATGGAATGGTCCGGACCGTCGCGCCCTCGTACCCCGCCGGTCGCTTCCCCGGAGCCTTCGATTGGACGGTGGAGTGGGGCGCGGCTGCGGTGATGACGCCATGGCTCCACTATGAATGGTACGGCGATCCTGCCATTCTGCGCGACGGCATCGAGTCCATGAAACGCTTCACCGACTACGTCGGGACGCTGGCGCAAGACCATATCGCCCCCGGAGGCCTTGGGGACTGGTATGACTACGGGCACGGGCAAGGACCCGGGCCATCGCGTTTTACGCCGACCGACCTTTCGTCAACGGCCACTTGGGCGCTGTGTGCCCTCACCGTCGCCCGGGCGGCGGACGCGATCGGAGACGCGCAGACTGCGGTTCGCTATCGCGCGCTGCACGCCCAGATAGCGGCCGCCTTTCGTCAGCGTTTCCAAGACCCTGCGACGAAGCTGCTCCGGCATCTCGGGAGCCCGCAGTGCGCTAATGCCATGGCGATCTGCGCCGAGGTCGTTCCTATCGAAGACAGAACGATCCTCATTGAGGACATGGTGGCCGACATCGAGAAGAGGAACTGGCAGCAGACCCCCGGAGACGTCGGCCACGTCTACTTCATCCGCGCGCTGGCGCAGGCCGGACGCTCGGATGTTCTGCATCGCGTCTATTCACGCACAGGCACCGGCAGCTACGGCGGAATCATCGCCAAGGGCCTGACTTCCATGCCGGAAACATGGGATGCCATGATGGACGGCTACCAGTCGCTGAACCACTGTATGCTGGGCCATGCCGTCGAGTGGCTCTACGCGTATGTGGGTGGAATAAGACAGGCACCGGGCAGCGTCGGTTGGCGCGAGATCCTAGTAGCGCCGGAGCCGGGGGCGCTCACGTGGGCCGAGGTCAGCGTCCGGACGCCGCACGGCGTTGTGAGATCAACCTGGAAGGTGGTTGATGGCCGCCTCAGGCTGGAGGCAACCGTTCCCCGCGGTGTTGCTGCAACAGCGATCATTCCGGGCGGCACGACAGTGCGTCTGAAGGCCGGCAGGAATGTGGTGCAATAGCGATGCGGTCGTTGTCTCGCTCGAGCCCTCGTCAAAGACGGTGGCGCACGCGTTGTGCGGGCAGTTGGGATGGGACTATGCGACCGAACTCTCGATGACGGAGCGCATGCGCTCCTTGAAACGAGCATAGCCGAAGCCGGCGGCGTGGGCCGCGATGGCGGCATGGTCAAACTGCATCGTCTCAAAGCGCACCACGGCGTCACACAGGGCCTCGACGGTCTGAGGATGGAATAGAACTCCGGTTACGCCGTCCTCTTGAGTGTCCAGCGCACCGCCGGCAGCGTAGGCGATGACCGGCCGCCCGCATGCGTTGGCCTCGACCGGTGCGATCCCGAAGTCCTCCTCGCCAGGCATCAGGAACGCTCGGGCACTTGCCATGAGGTCCGGCAACCGGTCGTTGTCAACCCAGCCGAGGAACTCGACATTGGAGCCCGCGCGCCGCTTGAGTTCAGCCTCCTGCCGCCCTGTTCCGACCACTTTCAGGGGTCGGCCAAGCCGTGTCATGGCATCCACGGCCATGTCCATACGCTTGTAGGGCACGAACCGAGAGACGGCGATGTAGTATTCGCCTCGAGCACTGGACGCAACGAATCTGGTCGTGTCAACAGGGGGCGGAACCACGACAGCCTCTCGACGATAGAACTTGGCGATCCGCTGCTGCACAGCGATCGAGTTCGCCACGTACGTGTCAACACGGGACGCCGATACCTGGTCCCACAACCTGAGATAGTGGAACACGGGGCCCAGGACGCGTCGCAGGCGTCCTGCTCGCTCCCCTTTGAGGTAGGTGTCCGTCATCCATACGTACCGCATCGGCGCGTGCATGTAGCACACGTGGCGCGTGTGCGGGAGCGTCACTACCCCTTTGGCGAATGCCGACGACGAGCTGACTACGACATCGAACTCGCTGAGATCGAAGCTCTCGAACGCTGCCGGATAGAACGGCAGCATGAGGCGGTGAAGTTGGCGCCGCAATGGCCAGCGTTGCAGGCTGGAGGTTCGTATGTCCCAGGTGCGATACTCGGGCGGCATCACCTTGGGGTCGTAGACCGAGGTGAAGACCGGGGCATCCGGATAGAGGTCGTGGAGCGCTTCGAGCACCTTCTCGGCGCCCCCCATCTGTACCAGGAAATCATGCACAAGAGCTACGCGCATACCGCAATCCATGCACGAATGGCCGCGCACACGCGCGGCCATTCGGAGCTAGCCCAACAAGCCTGCATGGCTACCAGAGGAACGGCAAGCCTATGTATCGCCACATGTAGATCGTGCTGAACGCTTCGCCTGCCGTAATACCGCGTTTGCCACGCTCGGGGATGAACAGAATGTCCTCGGGCTCCATGGTGAGATTGAAGGCCATGTTGCTCTTCTTGAGCAACGCGTTCAGATCGAGCTTGATCGTCTCCGGCTTGCCCGAGCGCGACCGGATAATGCCCGCTTCTCGGAGATTCGCATTGGGCCCCTGTCCCCCAGCCATACCGAGGGCTTCAAGAACCGTCACCTTCTTCTTTTCTGGGATCGTGAAAAAGCCGGGTCGGGCGACCATGCCCATGACCGCGAAGCGCTCCTCAATCTCGGGAATGAACAGAACGTCACCGGGCTGTATCTTGAACTCCTCGATGTACGGGTCGTGTTTGCCTTCGACAAGAAGGGGCCGGAGATTGGTCGGTATCTCTTTGCCGTCACGCAGTACGTAAGCCTTCGACAGGCCCGCGCGTTCCGTCGGGTTGCCTGCCATCGTCAGCAATGCCAGAAGGTCCATGTCCTCGTAGATCTCAAGGGTGCCCGGCTGTCGAACCTGCCCCAGCACGTTGACGAGCAGCTTGCTCCGCTCGATCTCCTCGATCAGGATGAGGTCGTTGCGCTGCAGACTGATGTTGGCGGAGTTCTTAGGGTCTTCGAGCGCTGCCGCCAGGTCGAGACTGATCACTTCCGTCCGACCTCGGACAAGCCGTCCTGTGACGCGCGAGGGCTTTGTTGCCAGGCCACCGGCAGCGGCGATCAAGTCCATCAGTTTCCATGGCCCGCGCATGAAGAACGTCCCGGCCTGCCTCACCGCTCCGATGACGCTGACGCGGTTGGCTCGCATCTCACGCACCAGCACGAGGACGGAAACGTTATTGAGGGTTACCTCGAGGGCGTTCTTGATCTCCATCGCCAGTTGGCTTGCCGTCTTGCCTGCCGCGACGATCTCGCCGACACGCGGGAACGTGATGCGGCCGTCCGGCATGACATTGACTGTCCGCTCAAGCCCGGAGTGCGTCGGCACGGCGATCTCGATCACGTCATCGGGTCCGAGGACGTATTCCAGGTCTACCGCCGGCCCCTGCTGGGGCGCAGTCTCGGGTGTCTGCGCAATGGCCGTCGAGGCCAATAGGACGGCCACAGCGATGATGGTCAGTGACTGCCTCATGCGTTCTGCCTCTTGTCTTTCTCGATGGCCGTTGTCTCCTCGTTGTCGTCTGTCGGCGTCCTGCCCTCAGCCGCGGCGAGCATGGCTTCGTATTCGGAATGGCGGCTCCGCCGCTTGCCCGGCTCGCCTTCCAACTTCGGTTTGTAGTCGTAGTATCGGTAGTACCGATAGTAGCCGTAGTAATAGTAGTCGTCCCGAATGCCTGAGAGCGTGATCTTGTTGAAGACAATGCCCATCACATTGGCATGAGCCTGTGACAGCAGGTCGTTGGCATGTCGGATCGCGGACTTCCTTGCCTCTCCGAACTGCACGACATACAGTACGCCGTCTACGTCCGCCGACAGCACTTGTGCGTCTGCGGAGGCGAGGAATGGCGGACTATCGTAGATCACCACGTCCGCCCTCTCCCGCAGCATGCCATGCAAGTTACGCATAGCCGGCGAGTTCAGGAGCTCAGCCGGATTCGGCGGCAACGGCCCGGTCGCCAGCACCCGAAGACCGGGAATAGCGGTCTCCTGCAGCGCATCGTCAAGCTCCGTGTTGCCGACCAGTACGTTGGTCAGACCAGGGCGCTGATCGCAGTCGAACTTCTGGTGCAATGTAGGTCGTCTTAAGTCCGTATCGACAGCGATGACCGATCGTCCGTCAAGCGCCATCGCGACGGCAAGGTTGGCAACGGTCAGGGACTTGCCTTCGCCGGGCACCGTGCTAGTAACTAAGATGGATGTGCTTTCGGATCCTACTGTCGCGAACCGGACGTTCGTCCGAAGAACACGGTAGCTTTCGAGCAACGACCCTCCATGCGACTCCCGAATCAGCCTGGCCTTTGATTCCTCAACCAACGGTACGAAGCCCAGGACGGGGACACCCATAATGCGGCGCGCGTCTTCGGGAATGTTCACCCGATCGTCAAGATACTCCTGGAGCAATGCCAGACAGATGCCGACGAGCAGGCCGACGATGGCTGCGTACAGGAGGTTGCTGGCGGTTCGGGGAGCGACCTTGACTGCGACGCGTGGAGCGGCGATGACGCGCACGGGGTCCGGAGCCGCCTTCCCGCGCACGCTCAGGTCGTCAATGTTGCGGCTGAACTGCGCGGCGGCCGCCTTGTGTCGTTCGGCCTCAGCCTCAAGGCGAGCTTGCCGAATGTCCTGCGCGCTGATGCCTGCAAGGCGGGCGTTGATCTTCTCGGCGTGCGTTCTGGTGGCCGCCAGCTCCAAACGGTCGCTCAGAAGCTGCCGCTGCGCGTTGGCGATCTCCTGATCCATCATCTGGAGAGCCGGGTTCCGTGACTTGCGCGTCATAGTGATCGTTGCGGGCATGAGCGACATTCGCTGTCTCAGTGCCGCGATTCTGGCGTCAATCTCCTGGACCTCCGGCGCCGCCGGCTTGAAGAGCACGAGCAGGCCTGATCGCTGGGTCTGCAGCGCCCCCAGGGCCTCCTCGGTTTTCGCGATCTCCGGATTGGTCACGGTCTCCCGCGTCTCCACCCACTCGGGCAGCGTGCGACGCTGGCTCTCAAGCGCCCTCAGTGTCGCCTCACTGACCTGCACGGCGGTCTCACCCTTCCGTTTCTGCAGGACCGCGTCGGACTGAAGGCGCACCATCTCCTTGGTGCCTTCCGTCACGCTGTAGACCTTGGAGAGCTGCCTCAGCCGCTGCAGTTCGGTCTGCACTTGGCGCAGCTGGTCCGTTTCCTCGATCACGCGCGCTCGCATGAACTCGATGGCGTTGTTGATCTCTTCCTTCCGGTTCCATGTGATGTTCTTCACATACACCCTCGGAAGGGCATCGAGGAACCTCCGGGCGGAGTCGGCGTTGGTGGACTCGGCAGCGATGTCAAGGACCGAGGTCTGACCGGCCTGTGCTACCGAAACCGATACGGAACCTGCTGGAACACCGGACTCACGGAATGCCGCCGCAAGCACACCCTCGCTCTTGATAACCTCGATCTGCGTGCTGATGTCACCCACATTGCTCTGCATGAAGAACTGGCTCAATAGCGGATCGCCCTGATACGGCCCATAGCGATTGGGCGCGGCATCCACGAGCATGCGCGTAACCGACCGGTAGACAGGCTTGGTCAGGTACGTCGAAACGGCGCCGACGCCGAAGATAACAAGCGCGGCAAGTATGATGACCAGCCGACGTCGCTTGATGATATTGACGTAATCACGCAGGGATATTTCGCTGCTTGACCAGGTAACGGTTTGCATGCGTGTACGAGGTCCTTTCGCGCTGACCGTAGCGCTCGGGTGAAGTATGGAACTCCTAGTCTACCATAGGGCATGGCCCGTCCGATCAGCAGGCGCCGCGCCCGGCCAGAACGGCGGGTATGGTCTTCACCAGGATCGCGAGGTCAAACCAGAATGAGCGACGCCTTATGTAGTCAAGGTCCATGTCCATCCACTCATCGAACGAGACCTCGCTGCGGCCGTTGATCTGCCACAGGCAAGTCAGGCCGGGCCGGACGGATAGTCGCATCCACTCCCGCTCTCCGTATTTCTCAACCTCGGATGGGAGGGGCGGACGCGGGCCCACGAGGCTCATGTGGCCAACGAGGACGTTGACGAACTGCGGAAGTTCGTCCAGACTGAACTTGCGCAGGATCCGCCCGAGGGGCGTCACTCGCGGATCATTCTTGATCTTGAAAACCGGACCGTCAGCCTCGTTGAGGTGCTCGAGATCCTGACGCATTGCATCCGCGCCGACAATCATGGAGCGGAACTTGAAGAACGGGAACACACGTCCGCCGGAGCCCACGCGCGGCTGTACGAAAAGGACCGGGCCACGGGACGTAAGCTTGATGAGCAGGGCGATCAGTACGAAGAGCCACGAAAACCCGACCAGCACCACGATGCTGACCAGCACATCAACGATGCGCTTGCAGGCAGTGTACGCCGTGGAGGTTTCAGGCGCAAGCGCCGGACGAGGCACATACGCCGCCGATGACACGTTATCTCCAGGCCCGGCACTCCGATACACGATGTGCGGATCATGAGGCTGTTTCGGTGACATCTTCCGGTACCTACAGGTCGTGCCACGCCACGCGCAGATCATACCGGCGCAGCGACATCGGCAGTAATGACGCCTTCAATAGCATTATAGAGGTCACCGTGTAAGGTGTCAACTCCTTGACACTTCCATTCCCGTCTGGGAGATGTCGAACTCAACGAACCGCGCTCGATCATTGGGCGGACGGTCAGTCAGCTCGCGGCGGATGCGTCCTGCCGCGTCCGGGTCCTTTGCGAGCATCAACAGGTAACCGCCGCCCCCTGCTCCGAGCAGTTTGGCGCCCCTGACCCAATCCTGAACTCGCGCAAGGATCGCCTCGACTGCCGGCGGGTTGGTTCCGGCGTCAAGGGCCTTGTTCAGTTCCCAGCTTACGGCGATCACATCACCCAGCCGCACACAGTCCCTTCGCTGCAGTGCATCGGCAGCGGCCGCCGCATTCTGGCCAATCTGTTCGATGATGCGCAGGCGTCTCCGATCATTGACGAACAGTCCGTTCACGATATCCTGAAGGATGCCTTTGGCCAGCCTCGTCAGGCCGGTGTAGTAGAGCTGGGCCACGCGCTGGGTGCAGGCCTCAGCCAGG
>JBBIQU010000012.1:0-47195 GCA_037442185.1 Chthonomonadales bacterium
AGGGCGGCACGTGTCACCGGTCGCCCTACAGCCTTCGCCCTTCGTCCTTCAACCGTCAGCCTTCAGCCTTCGTTCTTCGCCCTTCCACCTTACACCTTCAGCCTTCAGCATTCGCCCTTCGTCCTTCCGTCCAGCCCTCACCCTACCCTCTCCCGCGCACATCACGGGGATCATGGCGCGACGGTCGCCATGCGCGGGAGAGGGGACAAGGCCCGGCGCACAAGTGAGTAGACTGCGGGAGAGAGGAAAAAACTCGGCACACGAGCGAGTTGAGTGCGGGAGAGGAGACACGACTCTTCACGGGAGCGAGTTGACTGCCAGAACGTGCCGTCGCAGGCTATCCCTCTCCCGCGCGCGTCACTCTGATGGCCGCGGAACGCCCGCCATGCGCGGGAGAGGGCACTTTGGGTGGCGTGAGGGGTGAGGGGGGCGCTACTCTTCGTCCGGCACAGTGAAGAAGAACGTGGCGCCGGACCCGGGCGCGCCCTCGGCCCAGATCTCGCCGCCGTGCCGGTGGATGATCCTCTGCGCCACCGCCAGACCCATGCCCACGCCCTCAAACTCCGACGACGAGTGCAAGCGCTGGAAAGCCCCAAACAGTTTGTGGGCGTATGCCGGATCGAACCCCACGCCGTTATCGCGAATGTAGTAGGCGTCGGCTGGAACATCCTCGCCGGATGGCGTCTGCGCCCCCTTGCGCATGCCGAACTCGATGGTCGCTGCCGGATGCTGCGACGTGAACTTCCAGGCATTCTCGAACAGGTTCTTCAGCGCCATGCGGAAGAGCGCCGGTGACACCGATGCGCGCAGATTCGGTTCAATGCGCACGTCCACTGTGCGCCCCGGTTCTGCGCTTCGGAGTTCGCCCGCGATCTCGGCAGCCAGTTCGCTGATGTTTACCGACACGCGCGTCAGCTCGGCTCGGGACGCCGTCGTCAGTCGCATGAGCGCGTCGAGCCGTCCTGCCATCTGCGCTGCAGCTTCACGTATGCGCTCAATGTAGCGGCAGCCTTCCGCATCCAGCGCATCGCCGCACTCTTCGGTCAGCGCGCGGGTGAACCCCTCGATCCACCTGAGCGGCGCGCGCAGGTCGTTGGATACGGAAGTCGCGAATGTCTCCAGCTCTTTGTTAGCATTCTCAAGGTCTTGGGTGCGCTCTTCGACCCGCCTGTTCAAAGTCGCCGTGATGCGGCGGTACTCCTCCTCGGCCTGCTTGCGCCGCGTGATGTCCTGAACCGCCACCATGTACTCGATGCTGCCGGTGGCATCCTCGATCGTCTCGGCGGCGACTTCCACGTCAACGCAGACGCCGTCGGGACGCCGAAGCCGGCTCTCGGCGAGTTGGAGGCCCGAGGACGACCGGAGATGGAGCAGCGACGCCTGTGCCGCGTCTTCGGGCGTTGCTGCCAGTTCGGTCCAGTCCGTGCCGACAAGGTCGGCAGGATCGCGCCCCACGATCTCGCCGAACCTCGCATTGGCGATCTGGATTCGGCGGTCCTCGCTGCATATGGCTATGCCGGTCACGGGCAGATCGAAGTACCGCCTGAAGCGGCTCTCGCTCGCCGTGAGCTGGGCGACAGCGCGATGGCGCAGCACGGCGCTTCCCATGGCCCCGGCCAGCACGGTCAACGACGACACGTCGGCATCGGTCCAACTGCGCGAGACGCGGCAGTCGTCCAGCCCCATGAATCCCCAGAGCTTGCGGTCAACCATGATCGGCACGACCAGGAGCGAGACGATCCCCTGCGACCCGAGGAACTCGCGCTCGGCCGGTGGAAAGTCCCGCACGTCCCCGAGGATCGGCTTTCCGCTGCTGAGCGCTTCGAACCACCGGGCGAAATCGGGCACGTAGGCAACGTTCTGAAGGAGCGGGTCATCTATGTACGCCTCCGTGCCTGGAGCCGCCCATTCGTAACGCTGGCTGGTCAGGACAGCGCCCGTCGCGGGGTCCACGTGGTTCTCGAAGATGTATGCGCGATGCACTTCCATGGCTCTGCCGACCGCCTGAAGGGCCTCGTCAATGCCCGAATCGCGCGCATCCGACAGGAGGAGGGCCTGTGACGCCGATGCCGTTGCCTCAAGTACGCGCTCATGGGAGCGAAGTGCGTCGAGGGAAGCTCGGGCCTCGGTTATGTCACGGCCGAGCACGATCTTGCCCACGGCGCTCCCGCCGGAATCCCGGATTGTGCTGACTGTAACATCGAGATGGCGGGCGACCCCGTCGCGTTCGACGGTGATCTCCGCATGCCCTCCTGCCTCCGAGCGGCACAATGCCAACAGGTCGGGCCATTGCCTGAGGATGTCCTCTGCGGTCGCCGACTGGGGAGTGTCAGCGGTTGTCCGAGCGCGCGCCCTTGAAGGCGCAAGCCCCAGCAGGCGCTCGGCGGAAGGATTCGCCTCGATCACCCCCAGCTTGTCATCCAGCACAACGAGCGCATGGTCCAGCGCAGCCATGACGGCATCGCGGGCTATGGGAGCGACATCAAGGAATCCGTGCTTCATCACCAACACGGCCACGCATGCCGTAGTCACCGAGAAGCCCAGCGTCGTGATGTCCAGTTCGCCGTAAGGGCGCCATCCCACCGCGCGGAGCACGGCCAGGGCCGATGGCGCCACCATGGCAGCCATGAGCAGGCGCGCTTGGGCCGAATACCGTTCGGGCAGCGAAGCGTGGGCCCGGGCGAGGACGATGACGCTCAGAAAGGTGCACGTGAACGCATAGAGGAGGTACAGCCAGTACATCGGCCCGGGATCGAGATGCTGCTGCGGCATGCCGGCATATCGGGTCACCGACGTAGAGGCGTAGTACAGGCGGTGAAGGTCGTTGGTCCACACCGACGCCAGGGTAACGCCGGCAGGCGCGATGAGGAGCGCGGTTCCGAGCTTCGAAATATGTGCCGAGCGGCCGGCGAACTGCACGGTGAAGATCAGCAGGGCCGCCGGCAGCAGGGCGATGCCGGGGTACTGGACGTTCGTCCAGAACGTCATCTTGGACTGGGTATGAACGCCGAGTTCGGCTCCGTAGCCGAACAGCCACACAGTCAGGCAGCCCAGCATCAGAGCGAGCGCAGCGGCCGACGGCGTCCGACGCATGCGCCACGCATAGAGGGCCAGCGCCGCGGCAACTGCCGCAGTGAGCCACAGGATCGCAGAGAAAGCATTCGGTGTCATGGCCGCGGCCTCCGCAAGGCTATCCGCCTATGGGCGAAGGATACCCCGAACTTGCGCCGTCGGATTCGCGCTGTTCGTCCGGCGCAGCCGAGGCGTCCCATCGGCTTCGTACCGTAGCGCAGGCATCCTCGCCTGCTTCGTTCGTATGCGTAGCGCAGGCGTCCTCGCCTGCTTCGTTGGTTTGCGGTCTGCAGCCGGGACGGCTGCGCTACGACGGCTGGGCTTTCCGGAACGCGCAGGTACGCAAGCGGGTATGATGCTCCCATGCCGGACGACGACATCGCCGCAGAGCGATCACCCAAGCCAGAGCGCGCAGGCATCATGGCCGCGTGGCGAGCAGTCCCTCTCTATGCGCGCATTCTGAGCGCATTCGCCCTCGGCGTGGCGATCGGCGTGCTCCTCGGTCCGAAGGCGGCTCCGCTTGAGGCGCCTGCGAAGCTCATCCTGAGACTGCTCGGAGCGCTCGCTCCGCCGCTCATCCTGATTGCGGTGATCCACGCTTTGATGCAGGCCGAGATCAAGGGCCGTCTCGGCGCGCGCATGGTCTTCCTGCTGATCCTCAACACACTCGTCGCCATCGGCATCGGCCTGCTGGTCGCCAACGTCGTTCGACCCGGTCGGCACGCTCATCTGGCCGCGCCCGAAACATCCGTCTCGGCCGAGGCCGGAGCGTCCACCTGGTCGGCGATCCTGGATAACGTCCCGTCCAGCGTGGTCAAGCCCCTGGTGGACAATCAGGTCATCGGGGTCATCTTCGTGGCCGTGGCTTTCGGACTTGCCCTCCGCAAGGTGCGCGACGAGCAACTGCGCGAGGGCAAGACCGGCTATCGAGGTCTGGAGCAGGCAGTCGAAGCCGCCTTCCGGTGCCTCGTGATCGTACTGCACTGGGTCGTCGAGATCATCCCTCTCGGCGTTTTCTGCATCGTGGCAAGCATCGTCGGCGTCAAGGGCTTTGCGCCGTTTGTGTCTCTGGCGTGGTTCGTCGTGTCGGTCATAGCCGCGCTGTGCCTGCAGGCCGCCTATTACCTGACGCGCGTGCGGCTCGGTTCCTGGGTGCGTCCTCTGCATCTGCTCAGGGGTACGCGAGACGCCCTCGCGATGGCGTTTTCAACGGCTAGCTCTACCGCGACCATGCCCGTGACCTACACCTGTCTGCGCGAGCGCGTCGGGCTTCGCGAGCAGTCGGCAAGCATGGGTGCGCTCGTCGGCGCCAACTTCAACAACGACGGAACCGCCCTCTACGAGGCGATGTCGGCGCTCTTCGTCGCCCAGATGCTGGGGATGGACATGAGCCTGCAGCATCAGATCGTCATTGTACTGACTTCTGTGGTCGCCTCGGTCGGTGCGGCGGGCATTCCCGAAGCAGGGCTGGTCACAATGACGCTCGTGTTCGGGGCGGTCGGGCTTCCGACGCAGTATATCGCGGTCCTCCTGACCGTAGACTGGTTTCTGGACCGGTGCCGAACCGCCATCAACGTGATGGGCGACCTCAACGTGAGCTGTCTGCTTGACGGCAAGGAGCGAGAGGCACCGTGTTCTGCACAGTGATCAGTCCGCGGCCGTCGAAAGGGCGTTGGGCTTCGGACACCAACAGAGAAGGATGATGCAATGTTCCTCATGATCCCGGGCATGCCGGAGGTCCCGCCGCCTGCGGAATCCCGCTCCCTCGTCGTGTTCAATCGAACCGATGACGAGGTAATCCGCGTTCGAATAGGCAAGGCCGGCAAGACGACTCAGCGGACCGATCCCCGAGTGTTCAGCAACTTCCTTGAACACCTCGGGGGCTCGATCTATGAGGCGCTGTGGGCCAACGTGATCTACAACCCGCAGTTTGAGGCTGAGCGCGACGGCAACATCGCGCGGTGGCGTCTGAACGGGGCAGAGTGGATACGCGATGGTGTCCAGGGACGTTCGGTGCGCATGCCCGAAGGCGCGTCCGTCAGCCAGCCCGTCGGCCTCCCGGCCCATCGGCAGCTTCGATACAAGGGCAGCGTCTGGACAAGGTCCTACGGCAGCAAGCTGGCGATCATCGAGATCGAAATCCTGAGGGAAGGCGAGAACGCACCGGTGGCGTCGGCGCGCGTGCGCGTCGAGGGCACACGGTGGGAACCGCGTCGGTTCGAGATCAGGCTCCCTCAAGGCGCTCTGGGCCGCGCCGAAGCCGTGGAACTGCGCATCCGAGCGGCCTCGGGGGAAGCCGACATTGACATGGCCGAACTCTATCCGGCCGAAGCTCGAGACGGCTACGACCCAGAGGTTGTCGAGATTGCCAGGAGTCTGCGGATGCGCCTGCTTCGATGGCCGGGCGGCAACTTCGTTAGCGGCTACCGTTGGCGAAACGGCATCGGTCCCCGCGAACATCGGCCAACGGTCCCCAACCCGGCGTGGCGGGGGCTCGAGACGCACCATTTCGGCACGGACGAGTTTATGGAGTTCTGCCGCCGCGTCGGGGCCGAGCCGATGATCTGCGTCAATGCCGGCGACGGAACCGCCGATGAAGCGGCCGCGTGGGTCGAGTACTGCAACGGCTCCGCCGACACTCCCATGGGCGCCCTTCGGGCGTCCAACGGGCATCCGAAGCCCTACAACGTGCGGGTCTGGGAGATCGGCAACGAGCTGTACGGCCCCTGGCAGATCGGGCACACGGATGCCGCGGGGAACGCCAAACGTTTCGTGGAGTTTCGCCGAGCGATGCTGGCCGCCGATCCTGACATCGAGATCATCGCCACGGGCAAGGGAGACCGGTTCGTGGGCGAGGGCATCGGCGGCGATCGCGCATGGAACGCGGCGGTGCTCGACGCCGCCCGGGCCGACGGAGCGCCACCGCACTACCTGTCCCTGCACCCGCTGCTTCCGCTCCCATCCGGCCTCGGCGCGGACCACAGCTACGAGGAGATATTTCTGAGCGCCATGGCGCACCCGCTCTGGTGGTCCGATACGTTCGTTCCTGCCTTGAGGGATTTGCTGGCCGCTCACGGCGGCAATCCTATGCCGCGGGCGGCCGTTACCGAATGGGGCATTATCGTGGGCGGCAATGATTGGCACCAATATGCGAGCCATGATTCCCAGGCCGGAGCCGTCTACGCAGCGCTGTTTCTGAACGCAATGCTCAGGTCGGCCGAAACGGTTGCCATTGCGAACGCCACGGCGCTCATGCACGGCGGATGCATTCGAAAGGCCCGCGGCGCCGTTTTTGCAATGCCCATGATCTACGCGAAGCGAATGTACGGTCAGGCGCGCCTTGAGAAGCCGCTGCCGATTGCCGTATCCGGACCGGCCTACGATGTCCCGATGCGCGGCATCATGCCCGAGGTGCGCGACGTTCCGTGGGTGGACGTCTTCGCAGCCGAAGGAGGGGGGCGACTGACTGTGTGCCTGGTCAATCGCGACATGCGCGCGTCGCGAAAGGTCGAGATAGCCCTACCGCGCGCCTATAGTGCGGCGTCAGGCGAAACTCTGGCTGCAGACGCTCGCGCGACCAATACGGTTTCCGAGCCCATTCGCGTTGCCCCAACTGCAATCACGCCGGCATTGAACGGGACGACTCTGTCGCTGGACATTCCTGCGTGTTCGGTGACCGTGATCACAATGCGGTAGCGCTCGGATATGCGAAGTTGCAGACGCATTTCCGGCGATTGCGGTACAATGGCGAACATCCGACAATAGCAGAGGCAAAGGAAAAAGGGTTTGTGCAATGACCGCACCTGCTAACACGGGCGCCGAATCGCCCAGAATGCGCCGCATCAGCATCACCGTTGAGATCGAAATACCGGAAAGCGAGTTTGCGGACCTCGCCGAAATCGCGTTGACCACAGGCAAGGACCTTCGCCAGTTGATCGCCGCCAGGTACGGAGCTTCGCGCCGCAAGCAGCCTGCGCTGCGCGGTTCCGCCTCGGGCCCGAAGGTCAACGTGGCCGCATACAAACACCTCTACGATCAGGCGCCTCCGGGCGAACACCCATACCGCGGCTCTGGGCGACCCCCCAAATGGCTCCTCGAGCGCATCGAGGCCGAGACGGGGTCAGCCTAGATGATGTGAGGCGGGCGACGAATCGCCCGCCTGCGCTCACGAAACCCACATCCGTGGGTTGGCCGTCATCCCGCGAAGCGTAGGCGATAATCCGACACGTCTGTCGGCGATTCGCCGTCATCGCCGTGCGTAACGCGCCGACTCCCCGCGCATAACAGCGCCGATAGCCCCCCACAAGCGCATATCCTACGATTCGGGCGTTGCAGTCCCGAGGAAGGGTAGCCGAGCCAACCTGCTATCTTCGCAGTCCAGACCGAGTGCCATGCTGGCACGCGGTCGTGCGCGTCGTTCCCGCGCGCATCGTTGTTGTCAGTCGCTGGAATCTCTCGGCCCCCGGGCTCCCTTGAGGAAACCAGGAGGCTCGTCATGTTACGCTATCCCTATCACGCGCGACAGCGCCATGTTCATGCGCTGGTCGCGGCATTGGCGGCTCTCGCTCTGGCAGCGGCAGCCATGCCGGCGCTTGCGCAGGGCAAACCGGACATTGCGTGGATGGCCGGCGGACACAACGGAGGCGTTCCTGCGCTGGCGCTTTCGCCGAACCAGCAGACGCTCGCGACAGCGAGTTTCGACACTTCCGCAAAGCTCTTCGACTTGCCGTCCGGGCTGCTGAACCATACGCTCGAAGGCCATAGCATTGCCGCCCTCGCGGTCGCCTTCTCGCCGGACGGTCTCCAGGCGGCGACCGGCGGCTACGACGGCCTGGTGATGCTCTGGAATGCCCAGACCGGCGTTCGGACCAACATCCTCGCCGGACACACGGACGCCGTGTTCGATGTCGCGTTCTCGCCCGACGGGACCATGCTTGCGTCCGCCAGCGCCGACGGCACGATCGTCCTTTGGAACGCCGCCACGGGCGCCCAGATCGGCGTGCTCGCCGGGCACACCGGCTGGGTCTATTCGGTCACCTTCTCGCCTGACGGCGCCATGCTGGCATCGGGCGGCGGCGATGGGACGATCCGGACATGGCGCACGTCCGATGGCGCGCACCTTGGCACACTCGCCGGCCACACCGGCTACGTTCTGTCCGTTGACTTCGCGCCCTCGGGCGGAACCCTTCTGTCAACATCCAACGACAACACGACGCGCCTGTGGAGGCTCTCCGACGGGGCCGAGATCGGCACATACACCGGCCAGACGCTCACCGTATACGTGGGCGCTTTCTCTCCCGATGGCACTCGCGTCGCATCCGGAGCCGGCGACGGGACCATCGAGATTCATACTGTCGCCGATGGAGCGCTCGAGCGCACAATCACGCTGCCCACAGGTGTCCTGAGTCTCGTTTACACTTCCGATGGCGCATCCCTCTATGTCGGGTGCGATGACGGCACCGTTTCCAAGTGGAACACCGCGGACGGATCGTTCCAGGGCTACGTCACGGCGCACTTCGCCCAGGTCAACTCGGTTGCCGTGTCGCCCGACGGCGCACTCGCCGCGTCGGCATCCGACGACATGAGCGTTCGGGTGCACAACGTCGCCGACGGCTCGACCGCCATGGTGATCGCCGCGCACGGCGACGGCGTTACCTCGGTTGCCTTCTCGCCCGACAGCGCCCTCCTCTGCACCGGCAGCTACGACATGACCGCGGCCGTCTGGCGTCTATCCGATCAGAACCTCATCCTCGAACTCGCCGGCCATACCGACTCGGTGATGTGCGTCGCTTTCTCGTCCGACGGGTCTACCATCGCGACGGGCAGCTCCGACACCACCATCAAGCTCTGGCGGGTTTCGGATGGTACCGAGATCGGGACGATCTCCGGCCACTTCGGCGGTGTGCTCGGAATCGCATTCTCGCCCGACGGGCAGCAGATTGCGTCGGTCAGCGCCGATGGGAGAGTGCGAATGTGGCGCGTGTCCGACGGGCAACTGATCTGGTCGGCAACGGCCTCGGATGCATGGGCGTACTGCGTTGCCTATTCGCCGGACGGAACGAAGGTCGCCACAGGAGCCGCCATGTCGGCCACCGGGTCACTGAAGCTCTGGAACGCCGCCGACGGCGCTCCGCTTGCCTCGACCGCAGGCAACGTGGATCCCGTTCGGTCGGTGGCGTTCTCGCCGGACGGCCTCGTCATCGTCACCGGCGGCAATCACGACGATACGGGCCGCCTGCAGTTCTGGCATGCGACGACGCTGGGACTGCTCCAGACGTACGACCTGGAGACGGCATCGGGCACCGCCACGAACGGCGTGACGGCGGTTGCCTACGCTCCGAACAAGACCGCCGTCCTGTACGGGCGCAGCGACGCTACCATGGTCCTGTGCGCCAACCCGTTCTGGCCCGTTCCCACCGTGCTCGAAATCCCCACGATCGTCGGTCAGATCGGCGAGATCGTGACGCTGAAGGCAGACCTCACCGTCTCGCTCAGCGGCGCTCCCGTGCTGGGCAAGACCGTCACGTTCCAGGTGGAAGGTACCGACATCGGTTCGGGCGTCACCAATGAGTCAGGCCGCGCCCAGTGCGACTTCCGCATACCTGAGGCGCAGGGCGTAGGCGATGCGGTGATCGGCGCGGCATTCGCGGGCGACGACGCCTACGACGCATGCTCCGGCGAGGGAACGCTGACAGTCACTCGCGCCAACACGAACATCACGGCGGATCGCGTGGCGGGCATTCTGGGAGACACCGTCACTCTGCGCGCTACCCTTATCCGCACTACCGACGACAGCCCGCTCGGAGGCCGGACCATCACCTTCAAGGTGGAGAGCACCGACGCAGGGACTGCCGTGTCCGATGAGTTCGGCGTGGCAACGACGGACTTCATGATCCCGCTCAACTTCGGCGCTGGAGATCGAACCATCACCGTCAGCTTCGCCGGCGACACGAACAACAAGGAGTGCACCGGCTACGGCACTCTGGTATGTTCGCGCCGCCCCACAACCATGGTGGCCGAGGACGCGGCGGGGCAGATCGGCACGGCCACCGCCCTCCAGGCCACGCTGACGTTCCGCGGAGCCCCAATCGCCGACGCGCCGGTGGCGTTTCTCGTTGACGGCACCGACGCCGGACTGGTCACGACGAATGCCGAAGGGATCGCCGTATCGGCCTACCTGATCCCTGAGGCGTCAGGAGCCGGGTCTCGGACCATTCGGGCCGAGTTCGCCGGCGACGCCGTCTACGACCTCAGCGCCGATGAGGCAACGCTGACCGTAGGCGTGACGAACACGTTCTGCTATGTTCCCGATCTCGACCGCGCCAGCGCGGTTGGCTCGGACCTCATGCTCCGGGCGTACCTGTACCGCCAGACAGACCGTGGGCCGGTGGTAGGCAGGACCATCAGTTTCTACGTTGACGGCACGCCCGCCTGCACGGCGGTCACAATCGAGACGGGCCGGGCGACCGGATCCTACCTGCTGCCCGATGACGACACACGCGAGACAAGCATGGTGAGAGCCGTGTTCTCCGGCGACGCAGCCTACAACGGCTGCGATGGACAGGGCAAACTCACCGTGACAGTCCAGAAAGCCGACACGTACATGTGGGTCATGCCACGCATCGCCCTGCGTGACACGAGCACGTATCTCCGCGCTTACCTGCGACGCACGACGGACTGGTCGTGGCTGCCGGGCAAGACGGTCTCCATGAAGGTCAACGGCACCGACGTGGGATCGGCAGTGACCGATTCGGGCGGACGGGCATCGGTGCTGTACTACGTTGCTCCCGACTTCCCGGTCGGAGAGAACACAATCACGGCGACGTTCGCCGGCGATAGCCTCTACAAGGGCTCGACGGCAGACGGGTGGATGTTCGTCTTCTGACACGAGCCGTCCCTCAAACGGCAGAAGGAGGCCCGCCCCGAATACCGGGACGGGCCTCTCGCTTTCAGGGCAGCGCCGGTTCAGGGAACGATGGGAGCCTTGACTGTCAGCTCGTTGTCTCCCATAGCAACGGTCACCTCGACCTCGCCCTTCACGCCGGTCGCGGCGAGGCTGAACGTGCCGTCGGGTCCCGGGGCGGAGCGGACATCGCCCACAGATATCTCGCATCCCGGAGGCGCGAAGCCGACGATCTCGGCATCAGCCCCCACCTGGACCGCCAGAATGGCGATGGGAACGTTGCCGCGCAGCGTCTCGATGGAACGCGCGACGGCGTTGCGAACCGCATAGAGCCGCGCCGGTTCGCGGCTGAAGTCCTGCGGTGTCGGCGCCAGCGCGGCGGCATACCGCATGGCCAGGGCGCGCGCGTCAGGTTTTGCAGCTCCGGTCCGACGCGCGGCCGCAAGGAGCGCATCCTCGAGCATCCGCAGGTACTCGTAATCCTCGATCCCTTCGCGCATAGCTTCGTAGCGCAGGCTGGACCGTGGAGTCTGCTTGCCGGGCCAGACGATGAAGTTGTCGCCTGGAGCGAACTGGTCGAACGGAACGTCCCAGAAGTTCCATCCCCAGTGCAGATAGCCCGTGGTCCCGGTTGTGTAGTTCAGCCAGTGGAGCATCCGGGTCTTGATAAGCGGGTAGTCCATGAGCCGATTGGGGTAGCGCCCCTGCGGCACCCAGGCGGTGTAGTACCATAGCTCGACCCCGTCCTTCTGGGCTTCGACAAATCGCTGCATCCACTGCTCGAGGAAGTTGAGCTGCGGCACCCAGACCTCGAGATGGCCCCGCAGATCGGGCACATGGACTGCGTCAATGCGGCGGAGATCCGGCGCGGCCTTTCGGACCCTCTTCGCCAGTTCCTTCCACGAATCGAGATTCACCTCGATGGGCTCATCTGCAACGTGTATCATCGCCTCGTCGAGCCAGCCCTGCTGCTTGAGGTGGGATTGCAGCAGGGGGAGCCATTCCTCGATCGGGGCCTTGTCGGATTGCCCCTGCTGGACGCCTGAGCACGGCATGTCGTAGGAAACGAAGGTCTTGTCCTCCCACTGCCCGTGTTCGCGCCCGCCTACATGGGCGATCTCGATACGCTTGAAGCCGTTCGCTCGGAAGATTCGGACCCATCGGTCGAACCCGCCGAAGTCCAGCTGCAGCTTGCCGTCGGTCGAGCGGGTCGCCTTGATGAGCGACCAGGGGGTAAGGATCACGTTCTGATGGTGCGCGCGCATGAGACCGGCCACGCGCTCGATCAGCGCCCACCACTGTTCGGAGCCCTCCGTCACATTCTGGTGCTTGGCCAGCGAGCCGGTGTTCGTCCAGACAGTCACCAGCAGGCGAGTGTCCGCGGGCAGGGCGAAATCGTAGACAGTCAGCGTTACGGGCACCTCCAGCGGATCCCCGTCAACGTCAGCTTCGATCATGCCGCTGTAGTCTCCGGGCTTCGCGCCGTTTGGGATTCGGACCTGGACCCAGATCGGCTGGTTCACGCGTTCAGGGATCGTCACTTCCGCAGCCTCGCTGAACGCGTCGGGGAACTCCGCCGGAGCCTGTCGGGCAAGCTCGGAGGCGGGAGTGAGCGTCGAGTTCTTGGCAACGTGGAAGTACTCGACGAAAGACGCCTGGAATGCCGATCGCGGGATTGCGTCGCGCCCATCGGCGGTTCGCAGCCCATTGCAGCGCAGTCGGCTCACCCTTGAGGGGGTGGAGCCCGCTCTGATCACGATCTGACCGCCGACTGTCTGCCCCCGCGCTCCCGAGAGCGCCAGCTTGCTCACTTCGCCGGTGGGCATGGGGGTATCTCGAAACACGTTGTGCAGGGCGTGGGTGCACCAGAACACGGCGTCGTCCTGAGCCCCAGCCTGAACAACCGATGCAGCCAGTATCAGGCCTGCCACGAGCATGGGATCCTCCCTTCGAACACCCGGCAGCGACGCTCATGACCGACGCAGCCGGAGCTTCCATTCTCTTCGCCTCGGGCGATAGGGCATCCTTGTCGTCACCATAAGGGCGTGCGTGTCGTTCGCGTCGCTTCGTTGTTTGCCGCGAGGGCGAGCCAACCGCACCGGTACGATTGCCTGCTGGTCGAGACGTGGGGCGCGCGGTTGACTCGCCCCTACAACGGAGGGTGCGCGCATCCCAACCGACTGCCAACCGATCACCGGATATCACGCCTCAACCGGCTATGGACATGCCCCTGCAGGGCGGTTCGTCACTTGTTGGGCGTCGCCCGTTTGAGAATCTCCGCAGGCGTCAGCGCCCGGCTGTAGATGCGAACCTCGTCAAGGAGACCGGTGAAGAATGCCCGATGCCCCTCCTCGTAGTTCCCCAGGTGCAGACGAAATGCATTGGGCTGGATTGGGCCGGGCCGTTCAACGGTCGCGACCTCCTTGCCGTCCACATACAGCCGCATGACCGTGCCGTCGAAGGCACCGGCCAGATGCACCCATCGCCCCAACGGCAACGGATCGGGACCGATCAGGTGATGGCTCCACTCCGAGAGCGGCACCTGGAAGCAGGGCTTGTCGTCCACGAGGCCAAGCCGGTAGCCCGTGGTCACGCCCCCCTGCAGGACCCGGTTGATCATCCAGTTGTTGCTCTGGCCGCGCTTGTCGGTCCGGACCCAGCACTCGAGGGTCACGCCATCGCGAACCGATAGGAGCGGGTTGCCGGGCACGGCCACACATCCTCCGTCACAGACGAGCGCATTGCCGACGACGCCCTTCGCCCGACGGGCCTTCCGAACCATTCCGCCAAGCCGATGTCCCGAATAGTCCAGCGCAACGTCCGAGCTTTCAGGTTCATCGAAGGTCCACCATGCGACTAGGCCCGGGGCGTCGTGTCCCGGACGGATAACCTTGCGCGAGCACTTGCGCCTCAGCTCGGCGTCGGCTTCGGCGTGCTTGCGGTACGCCGTATCGTAGGGACCCATGCCGATGTCCTCGGGGATCAGGTCAACGTGTTCCTCGGGCGCATTGGAGAAGACGCGGCGCACGGCGTCCAGATATCCGAAGCCGTATTCCCGATAGGGCGCGATGTAGTGCCCCTCGCCCCATTCGTTCCAGTTGTCGAGGAGCAGCATGCGGCTGCCAAGCTGATCGGCCGGCAGACCCTGCGCGAAGTCCTTCGCCTTGCGCATGAGCGTCTCGAACTGCGGCGGCGGTATCTTCCAGATCGTGCCCTCATCATTCCATCCGCTCCACGCCTGCGACACCGTGATCACCTGCGGGATGGGCGACAGCTCCTGCGTCTTGCGGATGTAGTCCATCTGTGTCGCGATGGATTGCTCCGGTGTCGGATTGTTGGGCACATACCAGCAGTAGGCGAAGGTGTAATCGAGGCCGAGACTCTGCATCAGGTCGAAGTGTCGCCGATCGAGGCCTCTGTACTCGCCGAGCAGCCAGAGGCCTTCGAACCCGGCTTTCCTGCAAGCATCCCGCATGAGATCGAACGCTCGACGCACCTTCTCGATGCCGCCGAGATCGTCCACGAGGAACTCGGGCCGGTAGATGAACAACAAAGGCTTGCCGTCCACCTTGAGGTAGCTGGGATGCTTGAAGTAGTTCTCGATCCAGAACGGCAGAAGGTTCTCCATCAGGTCCCGTTCGTCGGACACGCCGGCTTGGCCGCGCGATTGGTTCTCCCACATGATGGTGAACTTCATGTGATGGGCATAGCGCGACTTGAGCAGGCCCTCATGGATGGCCGATCCGAAGCGCTGCTTGACCGGACCGCCCTGGCCGTCGCGGTACCAGCAGTAGATGAAGAAGTTGATGCCGTGCTCGGATGCCCACTTCGTCTCCCAGTCGGACACCTCCGGGCTCTCCTGGGCATAGAAGCCGAGCGCAGGCGTCCGTTCAGGGTGCTTCAGGACGTTGGCCCACATGAAGGGCTTGTCGGCTTCCCATAGCGGACAGTGATGCGCGCCAACGAGCATATCGGTCTTGACGGGCTTCGGTTCGGGGATGTAGGACAGCCGACGCGCGGGCGCTGGAGCCACGAACCTCACTGTGACCGTTGCGGTCTGCCCGTCGGCCTCGCATCGCAGGCCGTAGCTTCCGGGACGATCCGCCACGACAACCCACGCGAACTTGCGCTCCCATGCGTCATCAATGGAAGCCCGAATCTGCGCGCCGGGCCTGACGATCCGCACGCCGTCCGGAACGACCAGTCGGGCGGTCACTGTGTGCTTCGCCTGCCGACTGTTGGCGACGACCGCGACGACCTCTGCCGGTCGCTCGGCCCGGCAGATCGGCGGCACGGGCCCGAACGAGCGGATCTCCGTCCCCGCAGCCGCGACAGCCGCAGGAGCCGCCGCGATCAAGCTCAGTGCAGTGATGCAGAGCAACCAGCGCGCAACGTCCATAGAGTGGTCCTTTCCGTGCGATCCTTCGGGTCGCGCCTCTATTGTACAAGCCCGCCCGCATGTCAAGACCCATGCCCATCAAGTCCATGCGATCTTGGAGAACCGCGCCACTCGGGTCCATGCACCCGTGGACAGTCATGTCAATCGCGTCCATACGCATGGCGTGTGGCATGCCATCTTCGCCTATGCCAGATGCTCTCGAAGGAAACGTTCGGCGGCTTCGTAGAACTTGAGGCGGTTTTCGGGACGGGCGAAGCCGTGCCCCTCGTCTTCGAAGAGCATGTATTCGACCGGAGTTCCCCGTTCGCGCAGGGCCGCCACGATCTGTTCGCTCTCGGCCTGTTTGACGCGGGGGTCGTTGGCGCCTTGTGCGATGAGCAGCGGACAGCGTATGGCATCGGCCCGATGGAGCGGCGAGCGGGAATCGAGGAACTCGGGCTCGGTTTCGGGATCGCCGATGCGCAGCGTGAACATGCGCTTGAGCGGCTCCCAGTATGGCGGTATTGAGCCGATCAGCGTGCGAAGGCTGCTCGGACCGACGAGGTCCACCGCACAGGCGAAGACATCGGGAGTGAACGCCGCTCCGACGAGGGCCGCGTAGCCGCCATAGGAGCCGCCGTAGATGGCAATGCGCTTCGGGTCGGCATAGCCCTGCGCGACGGCCCAGTTGACGGCGTCAATCAGGTCGTCGTGCATGCGCGCGCCCCATTCTCGATCACCGGCATGCAGGAACTTCTTGCCGAACCCCGCCGAGCCTCGGAAGTTGACCTGCAGGCAGGCGAATCCCCGGTTCGCGAGCCACTGCGCCTCCGGGTCGTAGCCCCAGGCGTCTCGCGCCCACGGGCCGCCGTGAACATTCAGAACCAGAGGGAGGTTCTTGGGCTCGATGCCCGGCGGCAAGGTCAGGTAGGAGGTGAGCGTCAGCCCGTCGCGGGACACGATCTCGACAGGGCGCATCTCGGCCAGCGTGGCTTTCTCCAGCGCCGGACGCGTCGTGTACAGGAAGCTCAGGTCGCCGGACGCCCGGTCGTAGACGTAGTAGGCCGCGGGAGTGGTGTCGTTGACGTACAGCACAACCCACGTCCGGTCGGCGAGGTCGCGGCTCGCGATGTGCAGCTCGCCCGGATGGGCGGCCTGAAGCCGTTCGAAATCGGCCTGAACGCGGGGATCGAGTATGGTCCACCGCAACCGGTCGCGCGTGAACCCGGCCGCCTGGACGATCCTCTCCGTGGGATGCACCAGCACATCGTCAACGTCCACGCGCGGGTCCGAAGCGAGGGTGGTCTCGTTGCCGGTGGCAAGATCGAGCAGACGCAGCTCGGCAGTGTCCGCTCCGAGGCTGCTCGATATGTACATGCCGCTGCCGTCGAGCGTTAGCCCGTGCGCGTGGCCTTCTTCCTCGGCAGGCCACACCATGATCGGCCGGAACTCCTCGGTGTCGCTTGCGCGAACGCGCAGCTCGAAGCCGCCATCCGGGGTCGCTGCCATTGCCGCGCGGATGCGGAGGTCCGTGTCGGCATACCATCCGACCACATCGCCGGGATTCTCGACCACCATCTTGAGGGCTCCGGTTGAGAGCGTCAGCCGATAGACGTCGTGGAACCTCGCGTCGCGGGCGTTGATGGAAACGAGAAGGGTATCCGGGTGACCGTGTTCCATGGCCACGATGGACGATTGGGCGCCCAGGAATGGGGTCATGTCCCGAATGGCAGTTCCCTTAAGGTCCACCGACCAGACGTGCCAGTTCTCGTCGCCGTCGGCATCCTGGACGTAGAGCAGGTGTCGGCCATCGTACGCCCACGAGTAACCCCGTATGCCGCGATGCCTGTCGCGCGTCACCGCGCGATCGTCGTCGGCGCCGATCGTCTTGACCCAGACATTGAGCACGCCTTCGTCCGGTGCGATATACGCCAGTCGCGAATTGTCGGGAGAAAGCTGGGGCAACGCCTTCTCGGGATTCCCGAACAGGTCCTCGAGCGGTATCCGTTCCGGCAGATCGAACCCCGGAGCCATTGCGGCGCGCGCTCCAAAGCGCCTTCCCGGTTGCTTGTCCGTATGCATGCAGCCCTCCCTGTCGCCGATGTTCGCGCCCTACCTGCCGTAGCTCTCCGGACGCGGCCGGTTCTCGGCCCCGGCGCGTTGCGTATTATGCTCCATTTCGCCGTAGCCGCGCCGAAACGTTCCGGAGCGGCCGCGGCGCGTGCGTGGCGTTCCTTGTGAAAGCTGCCGCGTAGGGTCGGATCGCAGCCGCGCACGTCATCGCGAGCGAAGCGAAGCGATCCCGAGTGTGCCACAGGGGTCCATCTCAGATCGGGATCGCTTCGCTTCGCTCGCGATGACGTATTTGCTCACCCGGTCGCTGGGTGCCCGGATCACAACATGCGACACACACCCGCCTCGGCTGCTTTGGAGGAGTGTGCCCAACGGCGACCGAATAAGTCGGCTCACCCGGTTGCCGACGCCGGCATCCAACATGCACAAGGGAGTCCATCGCATGTCCATCAAGGAAATCAGAGCCGACGAGCTCGACACGCAACGTTTCATCGCCGATCAGGTACAGGCGATTCGCACCGCAGTCGGCGACGGCATCGCCGTCAATGCGCTGTCGGGTGGGGTCGATTCATCGGCGGTTACGATGCTTGGCCATCGCGCCCTCGGCGACAGGCTCAAGACGTACTTCATAGACAATGCCCTCATGCGCCAGGATGAGCCGCAGCGGATCGTGGCTATCTTCGGCGCGCTCGGAGTGACGGTGCAGCTTGTGGATGCCCGCGACGAGTTCCTGAAGGCGCTCCACGGTATTACGGATCCTGAGGAGAAGCGCGAAGCCGTAACGCAGACCTTCTATCGCCACGTTTTCGGGCGCATCGTGCGCGAATCGGGGGCCAAGCACTTGCTGCAGGGCACCATCCTGACCGACGTTGACGAGACCGTGGCCGGCATCAAGCGCCAGCACAACGTCTTCGAACAACTCGGCATAGACCCCCAGGAGACGTTCGGCTACAAGATCATTGAGCCCCTGATCCAGCTCCGCAAGGACGGCGTGCGCAAGGTCGCCGCCGCGCTCGGACTGCCCCGGAGCATCTATGACCGCATGCCGTTCCCCGGTCCGGCACTGGCGGCTCGGATCATCGGCGAGGTGACCGAGGAGAAGCTCGACATTGTTCGCAAGGCGACCGCGGTCACCGAGGAGGAGCTTGCCGACACCGGCGCATTCCAGTATATGGCCATCCTTCACGAGGACCGTGTGACCGGCATGCGCGACAACTGCCGGGAGTTCGGGCTGCAGATCGAGGTGCGATGCTGGGACAGCGTGGACGCGCGGCGGGCCACGCCGACCCGCCTCCCATGGGAGACGCTGGAGCGCTTGAGCGAGCGCATCCTCGCCGAGGTGCCCGGCGTCGTCAGCGTTACCTACGCCATCGCCCCCAAGCCGCCTTCGACCATGGAGGTGGTGTAGAACCGAAACGGGCGCCGTCCCGCCGACCGGGTTGTAGAGCTTGCCGTGCGACGATGTGCCTGTCCACGAGTACTCCACCGTCGAGTTCGCCTGGAACGGCGGGTTGGACCTCAACAGGAACCGGGTCGAGCCGTCCGGTTCGATGGTCGTCGCAGTCTGCTCCAACGTGAACTGCCGGTTGCCACGCACGCCGATGTCCGCGTTACCCCGCGCCGGCAGCGTCTCCTTGCCTCCCTTCTTCGGGTAGACCTCAGCCGTGATCGTCTCGGCGCCCGGCACGTCGTCCGACTCAAACCGCGTGTAGCCCGAGCGGGCCGGCCAGCCTTGCTTGGTCAGTCACCGTCTTCCCAGGATGGCCCTTTTGCCTTTCAGCCAATAGCTCGATCAATTCGACCGAGAGGTGTGGTTGCCCCTCGAGCTCCTCTCGGGTCGGAGCAGGCCAAAGTCCGCCGTTGTCATCAATTAGGCGTTTCATGAGCTACATCAAGGCCAGACACATCAAGCAGGGATTTCCCGTCTACCGGTAAGAAGCCTTCAATGAAGACAGCATGACCAATATGTTGCGGATGCCTTGTCGCTACTTGGCCAACAACGATTGCTGAATAGCTGTGCCCTGCCAGAACGACATCGCGCAGCTTGTTTAACTCAATAGATCCGTTGACAAAGTCAACATGAGTGGCAAGGCGTGCCTCTTCAGTGTCGTCATCATCACCTAGGCCGGGAAGCGTCAGTTGATGTACAACATGCCCCAACTGACGGAGCCGACTGGCGACTGAATCCCAAACCCATCCGCCGGCCGATGCTCCTGGTATCATGACATAGTCCGTTGTGCGATCTCGTGAAGCACCTAACGCTCAGCATCAGCGGCGGCGCGCAGCGCCGTCCGCTGCATGCTGTTGTGAGGCGCCGCCGCGATCAGGCGAACCGGATCACGAGGTCGAATCACGTCCATGCTTTTGCCTCCCGCCCACGCGCCGAGCCACATCCTGGAGACGGTCTCGGATCCGGCCACCCAGTCGTTGGAACGGTAGTACCTCGAAGATGTCGCGGATGAGTTCCTCGTCGGTGCGAAGCAGGCCGTCGGATTGAATCCACTCGGCAATCCGCCGGAGCTCCCGGTCAGTGTACTGGTCGATCGTTTCACGAACTGGCACAAGCGGTCGTGGGCCGCGCGGCCGCGGGTTTGGTTGCTGGGGCGTCTGAGTCGCGGGTTTCATGCCGTCAGGCTTCGGTGAAGCACCGCTGTCGGCATCCAGCAGATCGGCCGCGCGCACTGCCTCCTCGTATGCGAAAACCGCCCGCTCGGTCTCCTGCTCGCGGTTGTAGAACCAGTCGCTCGACCAGACGCGGTGGAACCGCCAGCCGAGCCGCTGGAGATGGGCCTGCCGAAGCCGATCCCGGTCCCGCGCCGTGGCGCTCGAATGGTACGAGGCTCCATCGCATTCGATGGCGAGGACGGGCCGACCTGGCTTCTCCGGGTGCATTGCGACCAGATCGATGCGATAGCGGGAGGCGCCGAACTGCGGTCGTGTCCTGATGCCGCGCGCCTCCAGGGCATCGCGGACATCAGCCTCGAACGCGTTCAGGCCAAACTCTCCAGCCTGCTCTTCTTCGGGAAGCCGCCGACCTCCGCTGGCCGCGTACTCCAGATACGCCTTGAGCAGCCCCACGCCACGACTCTCTGATCGGCTCAGATCGATCTCATCGTGCGAGAAGGAGCTGATGACACACATCCGGCGCTTCGCTCGGGTAACAGCCACATTCAGCCGACGATATCCGACGTCCTGGGTGAGCGGGCCAAAACGGTGTGGCAAATCGCCATTCGCGGCTTTGCCGTATCCGATGGACAGGATGATGGCATCACGCTCATCGCCCTGCACTGTCTCCAAGTTCTTGACGAAAAAGCGTTCTTCCCGGTCGAGTGAGAAGAAGTCGGAGAGATCGGGCCGCCGGTCGAGGGCACGGTCCAATGCGGCCTGTACCCGGTTGGCGTGCTTGATTCCCATAGTGATGACGCCGAGCGATTCCAGCGGCCGTGTTTGCGCGTGGCGCAGTACCTGGCGTACGACCTCCTCAACTTCACGCGTTGCGCTCTCCTCCTGTCCGCCCAGCGCAGGATCGTGCGGTACAAGAATGTGCCGGATCGCGTTGTGGCCGCGGGCGCTGGGAAAGGTCACGAGCCGCCCCGTGTAGATGTGCGTATTGCTGAAAGTAATGAGTCGTTCGTCTTCGCTGCGGTAATGCCACTCTAGGAGCCAGTTCGGCAAAAAAGCTTCGAGCGTGCCGAGCAGGCTTTCGTAACCACCAATCGCTTCAGTCGCGGTCGCTATCGCATCGCGTGCGTTATCGTCCTCGGCGGCGATATCGTCCTCACCCTCTATGGCCGTCGCGAAGAATGTTGTGGGCGGAAGTTGGTGCCGGTCACCGGCAACGACCACTTGCTCCGCCCGGTACAGGGCGGGAATCGCCTCCTCCTGAAGGATCTGGCTCGCCTCGTCAAACACGACGATGTCGAAGTGCCGCCTGTCGCCGTCCAGCAACTGGCTGACCGAGAGCGGGCTCGCCACCCAGCAGGGCGCGATCCGTGTCAGCACGTCAGGCGCTCGGGCTAGTAGTTTGCGGACCGGAATGTGCCGCGATTTCTTGCTCGCCTCTGCCCTGACCAAGTTCGCTTGGTCGAAGTGGCGATTCAACGCCTCGATAGCGCGCTCGGCGTGGAGCCTCCGCACGCGCGTAGCAGCGAGCCGGACCCGCTCGCGATCGAGCCGAATGAAGTCGGCGACGATCTGCTCGTGGGTGCGACCATTGAATGAAGCGAGACCCGGGTCAGTCGCCAGCACCTGCTCAAGCGTGGAATAGAGCCAGATGTACTCGAACCGGGCTACCCAATGCTCGGGAGCGACGCTGTGCTCGCGGAGATCATCGAGCAAGCGGGCAAGCCCCGCCGCTTGCAGGCTCGAGCGGACAGCGTGGACGCCTGGCAACAGATAGGGTGTCCTTCGGTCGGCGGACAACGCCCGCAGCCGCGATGCCGCTTCCGTCAGTGGCATTCCCTCGAGCGAGCCGCCTTCGGTGATCGCACCGAGGGCTTTCGTTGCCTCGTTCAGTGCGGTGAACGCAGCCGAGAGCTGAACCCCCCCGTCCGTCTCGACGGGCATGTCCGAGACTGCACCGAGTGCACGCCAACGGGAGAGCACGTCCTCCGCCGCAAGCGCCTCCTCCCGCAAGGTTGCGGCTGGTGCTGGCGTGGCCCGCAGCGTGATCAGGCGCTTGCGCGCGGCGCGGTATGCGGCGTTGCCGACAAAGGCCCACCAGCCCCGCACCCGTCCGCGAGACGCAGGCTCAAGCACGCGCGCTAGTTCCCCAGGACCCGCCGACCAGATCTCCGCCTTGTACTGTTCGCGGATCCGGCGCACGGAACGCAACAGATCAAGGAGTGCAGCGGTCTCATCCAGCGTGCCCGGCGACCGCACACCAGGGATCTGCACAACCTGTCCGAGCAGGCGTTCGAACCGAGGCCAGAGCTCGGATGCCGCCTTCATCGCCAGATCCAGGGCCTCCTGTGCCCGGTGGCCGTCGGTGATGTCTGCGCTATTCCACGGCGAGGAGTCTGTGCCGAGGAGCAGCGTCGGATTGGCAGCGCCCTCGAGAATGCACTGCCTCACTTCATCCGCACGCTGGGCCGTGAGCGTGGCTAGCGTCTCGCCACGGACGCGCAGCGCGGATCGTGCCGCGGCCGGTAGGCGGAGTAGCCTGCCTATCATCCGGTTGACGGAAAGCCCCGTAGGTTGCCGGATCTGGTTCACTCTGCGCGCATGCTCGTTCAGTTGCTTGCGCCGAGACTCGAATTCCTGGTGCACCTTATCAGCACCGTCAGCGGGCGCCGCATTACGTATCTGCTGCAATGCATGCGCCAGCCACGCCATCACCTCCTTTCGAGGCACGGACGCGCCGTGCAAATCGAGCACGAGATGACCGAGCCCCACGTCGGGATGAGTTAGTCGTTTGATGACGGCATCGAGCGCCGCGCGCTTTTCTGCGACGAACAGCACCCGGCGCCCCTCAGCCACGCTCTGCGCAATGAGGTTCGAGATCGTCTGACTCTTGCCAGTTCCCGGCGGCCCCTGCACGACACCGTTCTGCCCTTTGCCGACAAGCACGATGGCGCGGTGCTGCGTAGAGTCCGCATCGAGCACGAGGTAGTCGTCGGACGCGGGGCGCTCATCAAGCTGCGCGGGCTCGATGTCGCTTACCGCCTCGGCCAGCTTCTGTCGTGAGAGCGAATGGCCGGCAACGGCCGCAACGATCGCACTCGACCCTATGCTCTCGCTGTTCCTCTTCAGATCCTCGACCATGGCCATCTTCGCGAATTGGAAGTTGGCGAGGATCACGCGCCGCATGACCTTGAATCCTGGAACGCTCTTGGCTGCGCGCTCGACTCGCGCGAACACGCCGTCTGGGTCGATGCGCCACTGTCCGGATTCGTCCTCGCCGCTACACTCGCTCAGCACCGAGGCCGCATTGATACGGACCGCGTAGTTCTCCTCGAGCACATAAGCCAGCACGGGGTTTACCTGAGGCTCGCCCGCGACTGCGAGTCGCAGGTCGTCGCCCGGCCGGCCCCGCGTCTCGAAGCGGGCTGGCAGTAACAGCACGGGCGCATCGTGCGGCCGCCCTCCATCGGCGGCGGGCCATGTAGCCATCCCCATTGCCAGGTGGAGCGTCTCGATACCCTTCTCCTCGAGGTTGCTCAACGCCTTGCGCTGGAGCGCAACGAGGGCGTTTCGTACCTTCTGGCGCGCCTCGGCTTCGGCTCGGGTACGGACGACGGGGTCAGGGCCTTCCGCATACGGACCCGCCGCGGCCAGCGACTCGACCGTCAGTGTGTCACCTGCCAGTAGGCTGCTGACAGCGTCCGTCTGCGCAGTCAGGTCGAGAGTGCCGACCTTCAGGTCGCGGTAGAACAGGAGAGAGTTCGCTCGCGAGTGGTCGATGAGCCGGCGGGTCCACACACCGCGCGCGGCATCGACGATGCGGCGGATCTCCGGATTCACCTCTGGTGATTGCGGCTCAGTCATCGAGCACCAGCCTCGTCTCGCCTATCTCTCAACGCTCAGCATCAGCGGCGGCGCGCAGCGCCGTCCGCTGCATGCTGTTGTTAGCTGGCAGCGTTACAGGGACTGCATGTACGTAATGAAGTCGTCCCACGAGATCTTCTTTCCGTTCGCAGGCGTCGTCTTGCCCTTGCACCAAGTGAGGCCCGTCTGCGTGACGACGAGGTCACCACGGTGCGTGCCATCGTTGCTGTAGAGGTCGAGTTCAACGCCCTTGTTCTTGATCTCCATCGTTACAGCGAAGTCCTTGATCGACACCTTCACGATTCACTCCTTGGTTGGGGGATTGATGGCCGCCTCCAACAGCCACGGCGGCAGTGGCCTCGGCTTCCGGATCTCCACGTGTGCTTGGTACGCCTGCTGGTCGGGGCCCCAGTCGAAGTAGATACCGGCGTCGTCACGACCAAGTTCGGCGGCCTGCGACTCCGAGATCGTCAGCACCAGGGTGGCAAGCTGACGGGGCTCGGGATCTGAGATCCGCTTGGCGAACACCTTGAGTGTGTACCGGCCGCTCAAGAGGCGGAAGGCCGCGCCATCATCTGGCATCAGGAAGTGGTGGTTGCACGCGACACCCTCGGGGCCGACATGAAGTCCGCTTCCTCGCGCAAGCCGATCATCACCGTATACCCGGATGGAGAAGTTCTGCTTGGACTCGGCACGCTGGAGATTGACGTGCATCGACTCGACGGTCTGGCCGCGGCGAGACGTGCTGTACAGCAGCGTTCGTAGGAAGACCTTCAACCTGGGAGGCTCGCCTTCGCCGCGCCCGCCATCCGGGCCAAAGAAGACCACGGTCGGCTGCGTCATCCGCAAGCTGCCCGGACGGAACAACGTCAGACAGGCCGTGATGCCCGACACCGCGAGCGCGAGGCTGGAGATGCCAGGGGCGATCCACTCAGTCATGGCCTGGACTCTGCTTCAAGGATTGCCTCATTGCCCAGCTAACATTGTCTTTACAGCCTGCTTCGGCTATGTCGGCCATCGTATCACTCCGCGGTCCGGCTGTCAAGCAGTATCGCCGCGCATTCGGGGCTCGCGCACTAGGTCAGTGCGGGATCAGGTCTCTTGAGGTATTGTTAACCGGCATCTCGATGTGAAGGGATTCCGGGATTGTGGAGGCATTCGACGACTGCCTCGTGGCGACGGCCCACGTCGCCCGGCGGAACGCCCCGTACTACGTCGGGTGGGTGCGGCAGGCGCACGCGCTGTCGGGGACCGACATCGGGACGTCTCTGTCGCGCGCGGCCGAACAGGAAGCGCTGCTGCGGATCCAGGGCCGCAGTCAGGACTGGCAGGTTCGGCAGGCACGGCACGCGCTGCGCCTGTACCGGTACTTCATCGGGCCGGGCGGCGCCGGCAATGAGCCGGACCAGACCGAGAGCGACGCGACAGCTTGGGGGGAACCGGCCGCCAGTGTGCAATGAGTGATGTGGCTGCAGCACAAGTCGCTCGCGACGGAGCGGCGCTACCTCATGTGGGCCAGGCGCCTCGGGGCATTCGCGGGCACAATGCCGCCCGAGGACTTCGGAGCGGAGGACGTCACGCGGTTCCTGAGCTGGCTTGCCGTGGACAGGCGGGTATCCTGCGCGACGCAGAGCCCGGCGCTCAACGCCCTGGTCTTCGTCTTACGGCACGGGCTCGGTCGGGACCTCGAGGGACTCGATGCATCCGTGCGCGCGCAGGAACCGGGACGCCCCGCCGGTTCTCAGCCCACCTGACGGCTCTGCTCGTGGTCGCGCAGTGTATGCTAACACACCAGATTCCAGCCCAACACCGCGCAGCGAAATCAGGAGCAGTAAGGATGGAGCATCAGTTCGTGAACCCGCCGGACTCCGCACGCCCCGGGGTCTACTGGTACTTCATGGACGGGAACCTCAACGCCAGGGAGATGGCCGCCGACCTCGACGCCATGAAGGCAGGCGGGCTCGGCAACCTGATCTTCCTCGAAGTGGACCTCGGCATGCCCACGGGGCCGGTGCGGTGGATGACCGAGCCGTGGCAGGATGCGTTTGCCCGGGCCGTCCGCCACGCGGAGCGTCTTGGCATCGAGGTCACGCTCGGGATCGGGCCGGGCTGGTGCGGCAGCGGGGGGCCCTGGATACGGCCGGAACAGGCGATGCAGCACCTTGTTTTCAGCTCGGTTGACGTGAAGGGCCCGCTCAGCTATTCGGCGGAGCTTCCCCTGCCGGCGCAGCGCTCGACCCCGTGGCACAATAGGGCCGACCCGTTCTACGAGGACGTGGCGATCCTCGCGTTCCCGAGCCGTAAGCCCATCATCGAGGACATCAACGAGAAGGCGCTGTACGAGAAAGGGCCTATCTCCAGCCTACCCGGGGTCAAGCCGTACCTTCCGACCTTCGCGCGCTACGCCGAACCGGGGGCGGAAAGCGTCGTCCCGCCGAACGAGATCGTGGTACTCACGAATCAGCTTGGCCCCAACGGACACCTTGACTGGAACGTCCCGCCCGGTGAGTGGACGATCGTTCGCATGGGACGGCGGGTCACGGGCGCGGATACCCGGCCTGCTCCTCAGGCGGCCGCGGGCCTCGAATGCGACAAGCTTGACGCCGCGGCCACGGAGTTCCACCTGGACCGGTATGTCGGGACACTGCTTCGGAAGATCGGCAAGCGCGCCGCGGCGCATGGCCTGACAACGCTGCACATGGACAGCTGGGAATCCGGCGCGCAGAACTGGACGCCATCGTTCCTCGATGAGTTCAGGAAACGGCGCGGCTATGATGCCCGGCCGTGGCTGCTGACGTACACAGGACGAGCCGTCGAGAGCCTGGAGAAGTCCGAGCGCTTCCTCTGGGACGTCCGCCTGACCTGCCAGGAACTGGTGCTGGAGAAGCACGCGGGGACCGTGAGGCAGTACGGTCGGGAACACGGGCTCGCGCTCTCCATCGAACCCTACGACATGAACCCCGCCGGCGACCTCGACCTGGGCGCCGTTGCCGATGTCCCGATGGGGGAGTTCTGGAACACGAGTTTGGACTCGTCCTACAGCTGTATCGAGGCAGCGTCGGTCGCGCATGTCATGGGACGGCCCGTCGTCTCGGCCGAGTCGTTCACCTCCGAAGGCAACCTGGAAGCCTACCCGTGGTCGCTGAAGAACCAGGGCGACTGGGCGTTCTGCGCGGGGATCAACCGGATCGTTTTCCACACCTGGCCGCACCAGGCGCTGGGCGACGCCGACAAGCCGGGGATGACCATGGGGCCGTACGGCGTTCACTGGCACCGCAACCAGACGTGGTGGCCCATGGTCTCGGCCTACCATCGCTACATCACCCGGTGCTCGCATCTTCTCCGTCAGGGGGTCACGGTCTCCGATGTGCTCTATCTGACGCCCGAGGGGGCGCCGCACACCTTCCAGCCCCCGCCGAGCGCGCTGCAAGGGAAGGGTCCGCTGCCGGACAAGAAGGGCTATGGATTCGACGGCTGTTCGCCGAAGATTCTCATGGCTCGGGCGGAAGTAAAGGATGGGCTGATCGTGTTCCCGGGCGGGACATCGTACCGACTGCTGGTCCTGCCGCAGGTGGAGACGATGACCCCTGGCCTGCTCGCGAAGATACGCGACCTGGTGAAGGCCGGAGCCACGGTGGTCTGCAGCCCGCCGCTCAAGTCGCCGAGTCTCTCGGGCTATCCCGACTGCGACTCCGAGGTCCGGGCGCTCGCCACGGATCTCTGGGGGAGCTTGGAAGCGCCGCTGACGGCAACCAGGCGCAAGGTCGGCAAGGGAGTGATCCACTGGGGTGGTGAACTGTCGCCGCCCGCACCGACGCCTCTCCGCACCTCCATCACGGAGAGCGAGTGGATCTGGTATCCGGAAGGCAATCCGGCCCGGAGCGCGCCGGTGGGCGCACGATACTTCAGGCGGACCATCCATGTGGATGAGAAGAAGGTCCTGGAATCGGCCACGGCCGCGGTGAGTGCGGACAACGAGTTCGCCCTCTGGATCAACGGTCGGAAGGTCAGCGAGGGCGACAGCTTTCGCGAAACGGTCGCGACCTCGATCATGCGCTTCCTGAATCCGGGCGACAACGTCGTTGCCGTCGCCGTCGTGAACACCGACGGATCGCCCAACCCTGCCGGATGGATCGGCGCCTTCGACCTCTGCTACTCGGACGGGTCGCGCGAGGCGGTGAAGACGGACGGCAGTTGGTCCGCCGGGCGGACCGCCCCGCCCGGGTGGGAGACGGCGGCCGCCGACCCGGAAGACTGGAAGAGCGCCATGGCGCTTGGCCCGTATGCGATGGCGCCCTGGAACCGCAGCGGGGAGGGTCTGGCCATGCCGCCGCTCTATCCAAGGTACGAGCTGACGGCGGCGATCCTGAAGGCGATGGGCACGCCCGAGGACTTCACGTCTACCGGGCCCGTGCGCTACGGCCACCGGCGCACCGCCGATCGGGACATCTACTTCGTGTCCAACCGGACCGGCGCCGCGATCAAGGCGGACTGCACCTTCCGGGTCGGCCGCGGCCTCCCGCAGCTCTGGGACCCTGTCACCGGCGAAATCCGGCCGCTGCCGCAGTTCGCGAGGGCAGGAGGGATAACGACCATTCCGATGGAGTTCGACGCGTACCAGAGCTGCTTCGTCGTGTTCGGCGAGCCGTCGGGAGGCTCGAAGACGGCAACGGCGGACGTGGCGGAGACGAACTTTCCGGAGCTCCGGGTGGAGCAGGAGTTGGTCGGCGCGTGGGACGTGGCCTTCGACCCGAAGTGGGGCGGACCCGGGAAGGTCACGTTCGACGCCCTGCAGGATTGGACCGCCCGGCCCGAACCTGGGATCAGGTACTACTCCGGCGTCGCCACCTATCGGCGGACCTTCCGCCTGACCCGCGTTCCGGGAGGGCGATCCTATCTGGACCTGGGGGTCGTTCACGACATGGCGAGGGTGAGGTTGAACGGCAAGGACCTGGGCGTGGTGTGGTGCGCGCCGTGGCGGGTCGAGATCACTCGTGCCGTCAGGGCCGGCGAGAACCGGCTCGAGATCGAAGTCGTCAACCGCTGGGCCAACCGCATGATCGGCGACAAGCAGCCCGCCGATGCGAATGCCCGCACGGTGCAGTCGAGCGATGGCTTCCTCGGCGGCCAGGCGTTCAAGACCGGCCGCTACACATTCAGCACGCATGATCCCTACGGTGCAGACTCACCTTTGCTGCCGTCAGGTCTGTTGGGGCCGGTGACGCTGCGCGTCGCGGCCGTCGGCAGGCCGATGAGCACGTAGCCGAGGGGACTATGTGCCAAGGCCACGGACGCGCCCCAACGGGGAAGCAGCGTTCCGGCGTAGCCTTCCGGCCGCGTCGCCCCAGAGGATCTTTCGACCATGGCGGTGGTGTAGAATCGAAACGGGCGCGTGCCGTCTGAGTCCGGCTGCGCGGACCGGGAACCGAAGGGGGCGCGGATGGACAGCTTGGACCACATCCGGTACACCATACGACGCGAGCAGGCCGTTCTCAGTGACAGGTATGGCGTTTCTGTTTCAGGCGTCTTCGGTTCGTATGCGCGTGGCGAACAGAAACCGGATAGCGACCTCGACGTGCTGGTGGAGATCGTCAGGCCGATAAGCCTGATAGAGCTCGTCGGCGCCGAGCAGTACCTGTCCGATGTTCTTGGCCGCAAAGTGGACATGGTTCCACGGCGATCCCTTCGCTCGGAGTTGCGCGACGGCATTCTTGAGGAACTTGTCGCCGTATGAGGCGGTCCGCGGGTCTGTATCTGGCCGATATGATTGCTGCAGCCAATGAGGCGATGGAGTTCGTTGAAGGCATGTCGTTCGAGGATTTCTGCGCGGATCGGCGCACCGTCAACGCCGTAATACGAGCGATCGAGGTCCTCGGCGAGGCCGCGAAATGCGTTGCCGACCCGATTCGAGCTCGTCACGGCAACGTTCCGTGGCGGGAAATCTCCGGCATGCGCGACAAGCTGATCCATTTCTACCACGGTGTTGACCTGGAAACGGTCTGGCTCGTCGTCAAGGAGCGGCTGCCGAAGCTCGTGCCGATTCTGGCATCCATTCACGCCGAGGTGGCTGTCGAGGAACCGTAACGGGTGACCTGGACTTCCGGCACCGGTCCTTACAGCCCCCAGAACGGGACTGGCTGGTCGCTTTTCGACCATCGTGCGTTGCGCGGCAATAGAATAGGCTGTGGCCATGACCTACTCCGATCTCATTCTTTGTGCCCCGTTTCCGCGCGTTCACGGTGCCGGTGCGTACCCTGTTGATATGCAGGCCCCGATGCGTCGCTCCAGTGCATCCTTCGACCATTGAGGTGGTGTAGACTAACTGGCGGAAGACGGGAACGGAGGGAAGGCCGTGCCAACGAGACGCTGGATTCGGCGCGCGATCGCTGAAGAGGCTGACAGAGCGGGAGCGCGAGTTGAGCGCGTCCTGCTTTTCGGCAGCCGCGCCCGTTCGACGCACCGAGCCGACAGCGACTGGGACTTGTGCGTGGTCCTTGATCGTGACCTTGCCATTGATCAGCGTCGCTCTCTGGCGTCACGCATTCGCTGGGCGCTTGCGCGCCGAGATGCCGACTGCGATGTCATAGTGCAGACCGCCGATGGCCTGGCTCGACTAGGTCTGAATGCCGCCAGTCTGGCGCACCGCGCGCTGCAAGAAGGCGTGGAGCTGTGAACGAGGCCGAGTCTGCGAGGGGCATTGCCCTGATGCTCAGGGAGTTCGTTATCGATCAGCTCGCTCAGCGGTCGTACGAAGGGGATGACACGGCGTAGAGGCCATGCTCCACCCTGGAGCCGCCAGGTGTGCGCGAGGCCGCCCTACAAGGGGAACACGTCACCGTGACGTACTCCGATTGTGTTCTCGACTCCAGGGCGTGCACGTTCACGGTGCCGGGGCGTACTCTGCTGAGATGCAGGTCCCGATGCGTCGCCCCAGAGGATCCTTCGACCATGGCGGTGGTGTAGACTATGAAGTCGAGGCCTGACATGGACGAGCGAGACCGGATTCTGAGCATCCTGCGCGAGGCGCTGCCCCAAATCCAGGAGCGCTATAAGGTCGAGCGCCTGGCCTTGTTCGGTTCGGTGGCGCGCGGCGAGTGCGGGGCGCAAAGCGACGTGGATCTGCTGGTGGAGTTCGAGCCTGGTGCGAGCCTGTTTGATCTTGTGGCGATGGGCGAGTTCCTTGAAGGCCGCCTCGGCAGACGGGTGGACCTGGGCACGCCCAACGCCCTGCATCCGGCCCTGAAGGCGCAGGTCCTGGCGGACACAGTAGCGGTATGAGCGGTAGAACCACACGCGTGTACCTCGAGGACATTGTTCGGGCGATGCGCGCGGCGGAGTCGTTCGTGGAAGGCATGAGCTTCGCGGAGTTCCTTGAGGACGACAGGACGGCGAGCGCCGTAGTGCGGAAGTTCGAGATCGTAGGTGAAGCCGCAAAGCAGATACCGGTCGAGGTGAGGAATCGGTATCCTGAGGTGCCTTGGAACGCCATGGCGGGCATGAGGGACCGCTTGATCCACGCGTACTTCGGCGTTGACTTCGCGCTGGTCTGGAACGCGCTCCATGACGATGTGCCGCGCGCCAGGCACATCATAGAGTGCGCGCTGGCGCAAGACACTGACCCCCAGGAATAGGACATCCATCGGACCGCCGGCTCTCTGGCCGGTCTGCGCAAGGAGCTTCATTCAATGACCTTCTCCGAACCCATACCCGACCCGCGCGTCCGCGAGTTCATGCTGCCGGTGCGGGCCCTGCTGAGATGCAGGTCCCGATGCGTCGCCCCAGAGGATCCTTCGACCATGGCGGTGGCGTAGACTAAGGAAGCGCGGCGATCGCGGAGCGAAGATCGGCATTCCGGAAACGCGTTTCTCATGCGAGTTGTTCAGGTGTATTGGAGGAATCCGAACGGTCCAACACGCATTGCGGAGATAGGTTAGGGGACCCATGACCAGAGAATCGCGGTTCTTCGACGCGTTGCGCGATGTTTTCGTCGGCGCCAAGGTGGACGGCGAGTCCGGCTACATCAACCTGATGCGCATCAAGTCGCGGTACTACACCGAGGGCGTGTTTCCGCGGCTCAAGGAAGACATCGCCGCCGCGCTTCAGCCGTTCCCCGAGTTCCGTGAAGAGCTCTTTGAGCGGCTCTACGACTTCTTCCATCGCTACTTCAGCGAAAGCGGCTCCATCTACTTCCGCCATACCGCCCTGCATCAGAGCGTCTACGAGAAGGTCTACACCGACGACCGCGATGTGGTCCTCTTCTGGAAGACCCACATGCTCTACTACGTCAAGACCGATCGGCTCTTCCGGAGCATGGACGTCGAGGCGGATGGCGTGCGGTTCCGGTTCGACGCGTCTGCGCTGGAGCACAAGAAGGCCAACGAAAAGCGTCAGGTGGTCTACACGTTCCGCGAGCGCCGGGACGACGATGTCCTGGTCTTCGACACGGCCTACTCCGAGCGGGGCACAAAGACGAAGGTCGAGGACACTCTCCGGGCCATACGGAAAGCGGGCGGCACGGTCACCGAAGAGACCCTCACACGCGCTTTCCGAGTGTTCGAGAAGCAGAGCGAGGTGGACTACTTCATCAACAAGGATGCCAGGGCGTTCCTCGAAGAGCAGTTCGACCTGTGGATGTATCAGTACCTGTTCAAGGGCGTAACGCAATGGACCGAGCGGCGCATCAAGCAGCTTCAGGTCCTCAAGGACATCGCATTCAAGATCATCGCCTTCATCGCCCAGTTCGAGGACGAGCTGGTCAAGATATGGAACAAGCCGAAGTTCGTGCTGAACTCCCGCTACGTCATCACGCTCGACCGAATAGCGGCCCAGGAAGGCGGCTGGGAGGCGCTTGAGCATCTGTTCGCCCATGCCGGGATGGCGGCGCAGGTCGCCGAGTGGATCGCGCTCGGAATGGCCCCCGAGGGCTTCCAGCCGACGGACATCGTGGTGAACGACCTGATGGGACGGCGGCTTGCCGACCGCTGGCAGCATCTGCCCCTCGACACCGCCCACTTCAAGGACCTCGAGCTCGACATCCTCGGGCTCTTCGACCACCTGGACGACGCGCTGGACGGATGGCTCATCAAGAGCGAGAACTATCAGGCGCTGAACACGCTGGCCCCCAAGTGGCGCGAACAGGTGCAGTGCATCTACATAGATCCGCCGTATAACGCTGACGGTTCGGAGATCGCGTACACAAACCGGTACCGCAGCTCGACATGGTTGACGCTTGTGGCAGACCGCCTAAGCGCGGCGAGACAGTACTGTGGATTGCCGGCGGCACTAATGGTCGCGGTTGATGACTACGAGATGGCCAAGCTGGTTACGATGTTGCCAGGTCTGTACGGCGGACACGAGATCAACCCTATCGTTGTTAACCACCATCCTCAGGGAACACCCAAGGCAAACATATCGCGGACACATGAGTACCTTGTCATGGTGACACCGGAAGGGCTTGACTTTGTCAGAACGCCGCGCCCCGCTGGCCGACCGGATACGAGGCCCTTCATTAGGAGCGGCACCGGGACCAACAACTTCCGCGTGGGCCGTCCGAACAGCTTCTACGCGATTGTCGTGGATCCGGTATCGCTCCGGATTGTACGAACGGAGCCGCCCCCAAGAGCCGACGACTATCCTGTGGGCGTTACAGCGGAAGGGTATGTGCGCTTGTACCCCATAGACGGGGCTGGCAAAGAGCGCGTTTGGCGCAAGGGCTTTGAGTCGGGCGCCGCGGCCATAGCGGCTGGCAAGGTTGTGGTCACGCGCACCAACGGCGCGATAGCCGTGTTCGAACTCGTCGAGATCGAGCGGATTCGGCTGAACAGCAACTGGTATGGACCGCGCTTCAATGCCGGCACTCACGGGAGCAACGTGCTCAGCCACCTGTTTCCAGGCGATTGCGCGTTTGCGTACCCGAAGTCACTTTGGAGTGTGGCCGACGCCGTGGGTGCGGCGACGTACGACGATGAGAGCGCCAACACGCTCGACTTCTTCGCAGGCTCCGGCACAACCGCGCATGCGGTGATGAACCTGAACCGGACCGAGGGCACGCGGCGCAAGTACATCCTCATCGAGATGGCGGAGTACTGCGACACGGTGATCCTGCCGCGCATCAAGAAGGTGGCCTTTTCGGACAAGTGGAAGGACGGCAAGGCGGTCGAGGGCGGAGTCGGCATGGGGCACTTCATGAAGTACTACACGCTCGAGCAGTATGAGGACACACTCCGCAAAGCGCGCTATCAGGACTCCGACCTCTTCGACGAACCGGCCGTCGGCCCATACCACGCCTACGTCTTCCTGCCCGACCTGAAGATGCTCGACGCCCTTGAAGTGAACGCCGACACCGTCAAGGTTGACCTCGGGAAGCTGTACGACGGCATAGACGTGCCCGAAACGCTCTCGAATCTCACGGGCAAGCACATACGCCGAATCACAAGGGACACGGCGGACTTCGAGGACGGCACGGTCATAGATCTGAACAACCTGGACTGGCGGCTCGTGAAGCCGCTGATCTGGTGGTGACCTGTGAACGAGAGCAAGCGACTGGGCATAGCCCTGCGCGGCCCGGCTACATCGGGTCTTCCATCCGCTTCCCGACGGTCGGTGCAAGATGCCGCCTAGTTCCGTAGGGAGAGTCCTGCTCCAGCGCATGCTGGCAGAGACCAGTTACCAGGACTTGCCGCCCGCATGGAACACGCTGGACATCGGCACGTTTTCATCGAGCATGTCGCTGTGGGACTACCAGCGGAAGGCTGTCAAGCAGGGCGTCAAGGTTCTCTTCAAGTATTACGAGGAGCTGCTCGACTACAATCCGACCGAGACGGAGCGCGCCAACGACGACCGGCGGCGACGGCTGGCGCGGTGGTACGCCGACAACGGTCTGAAGGATGTGGACATCGAGCGTCCGGCCGGCTCGCGACTTCGCGCTTTGCTGAACGACTACTACCCCGGCGACGGGCGGATACCATTCGAGAGCGTGTGCAACCGCGCCTGCTTCTGGATGGCGACGGGCAGCGGCAAGACGCTGGTCATTGTGAAGCTCATCGAGGCCCTATGGGTCCTGAGCCGTTCGGGCGAGATACCTGCCAACGACATTCTGCTGTTGAGCAGCCGCGACGATTTGCTGTCGCAGCTCGGGCGCGCGGTTAACGAGTTCAATGCCGCGCACAGTGATCTGCACATTCGGCTCGTTGAGCTGAAGCAATATGCCGAGGTGAAGCGCTCGGCATCGAGCCTATTCCGCGATCGGGAGATCACGGTGTTCACCTATCGCTCGGACAACCTGAGTGATGAGCAGAAAGAGCGCGTCGTAGACTTCCGCAACTACGACAACCATGGGCGCTGGTACATTCTGCTCGACGAGGCCCACAAAGGGGATCGCGAGGACTCGAAGCGTCAGCATATCTACTCGATCCTATCGAGAAACGGCTTCCTGTTCAGCTTCTCGGCAACCTTCACGGATGCCCGAGATCGTGCGACCACTGCATGGAACTACAACCTGGCCAAGTTCATCGGCGAGGGGTACGGCAAGCACATCGGCATCCTGAAGCAGGAGCTGCGCGCTTTCCGGGACGACGAGGACTACTCTGGCGACGAGAAGGCCAAGATCGTACTGAAGTCGCTGATCATGCTGACCTACGCCTCAGAGGCCGCCGAAGCCGTGCGAGGCGTTGTGCCGGGCGCCTATCATCGGCCATTGCTCCTCACGCTCGTGAACTCCGTCAGCGTTCAGGATGCCGACCTCGAGCTGTTCTTCCGTGAGCTTGAACGGGTGTGCAAGGGCGATGTACCTGCCGAAGTCTGGGAAGCAGCCACGACCGAGCTATGGGCCGAGCTGAAACAATCGCCGGCGTTCATGTTCGACACCGGCCGTGTCCAGATGGACGCCGACCGTTTCCATGCCATCGGACCGTCCCAGGTGCTGCGGGCCGTGTTCAACGCCGACAGCCCGGGCGAGATCGAGGTGCTGCTGCGCCCCTCGAACCGCAAGGAGCTCGCGCTGCAGGCCAAGTCGGCTGACAGCCCGTTCGCACTGCTCAAAATCGGCGACATCTCGGCCTGGCTCAAGGACAAACTGGTCGGATACGAAGTTCGCGAGGGCTATGCCGACGAGGGGTTCTTCGAGCGGTTGAACGAGGACGATTCGGACATCAACATCCTGATGGGCTCCCGCAGCTTCTATGAAGGGTGGGACTCCAATCGGCCCAACGTGATCAACTTCATCAACATCGGCATGGGTCCGGACGCGTGCAAGTTCATTCTCCAAGCGGTTGGCCGAGGCGTGCGCATCGAGCCGATCAGGCACGAGAGGAAGCGGCTCAGTAACCTACCGGACGGTGGCAAGGTCTCGACCGATACCGTAGCCCGGATCGGCAGCCTCGTGCGCCCGTTGGAGTCCCTGTTCATCTTCGGGACTAATCGGGGAGCCCTTGAGACAGTCCTCAGCGAACTCGACCGGCAACGGGATGCTCGCGAGTATGTGCAGCTGTCGCTCTTCAAGAACGTGGAGGCCGAAGGGCGTGACCTCCTCGTTCCAGTGTACTTGACCTCTTCAACGCCACTGGCCGAGTCGAAAGAAGCCGCCCATTTCGTGCTGTGCGAGGACGAACTGAAACGATTGCGCGCGTACGCCGCCCTTCTTGGAGATGACCGTGTGTTGATGGCGAAGCACGGAGCCGACCCGCGTATGGTGCGGCTGCTCCGTCGAGCGCTGGCCGATCCGGATGCTCACTTCAGTATGTGCGATCAGCGACGCTATGGGCGTTCGGATGTGCTCATTCGACGCGCGTTGGACTACTTCTCAGTCTGTCCGCAGAAGGTGGAGAGGCTGACGCCTCTGGCCGACCACATCGTTCACTTTGAACGCATTGCTGTCGCGCAGCCAATCGCCCAGGAGCTCAAGCAATCCGTCGTGCGCGTTGCCGACTTTCCGAAACGCGAGGTCAGGATACGGCAGCTCAAGCTCGACTTCGAGGCGGGACACCTGGACCTTGATGAATACACCAAGAGGGTAGTGGCGACTCCGTCGGCCAAGGAGGAGACGGTCACCTACGAAGTTGGGCAGACTGTCTCGGTCCGGCACATCGCGAACCACTACTACCTGCCGGTCCTTGTTGCCGAGAACGCCCGTCCCGATGTGATCCAGCATGCGATCCGCACGCCCAGCGAAGCAGAGTTCATCCGCGCCCTCGATCGGTATGCGTCACAACCGGACAGTGCGTTCGGGCAGCTCGATTGGTGGATGTTCAGCAAGCTCGACGAAAGCCTCGATCGCGTATACATCCCCTACTACGACGGCTCAACGAATGCCGTGCGCGAGTTCCGCCCCGACTTCGTGTTCTGGTTGCGGAAGGGCAGCGACTACGCAATCGTGTTCGTTGACCCCAAAGGAACTGCCCAGAGTGAATACCAGCGCAAGCTTGACGGCTATCATCGCCTCTTCGAGCTTCCCGACGGGGGACCGCGGACCTTCGAGCATGCCGGTTCCTCGGTGCGCGTAGTCACGTATCTGTATTCGGCTTCGGCCGACGCCGTCGGCGAACAATACCGCCGTTACTGGATCACGCATCCATCCCGCATTCCGGCCGCGCTGCTTGGCTGATCTGACAGGAGCTTCATCCAATGACCTACTCCGAACCCATACCCGACCCGCGCGTCCGCGAGTTCATGCTGCCGGTGCGCATTCTCTGGCAGTCAGACGGGGGCGTGACCAACGCCGAGGCGCTGCTCGAGCGATCCGATGACGTCTGCCGGATGGCGCGCGCCGAGGGAGCCGAACCGCCGGGCATCTTGCTGGACTTCGGATGCGAGATCCACGGAGGCGCGCGTTTCGATGTGCCCATGAACTCGACCGGCAAGCCCGTCAGGGTCAGGGTGCGCTTCGGCGAATCGGCGTCGGAGGCCATGGGCGAGCCGAACAACGATCACACCATCCACGACTTCGAGATGCATCTGCCGTGGATGGGCCATCAGGAGATCGGCAATACGGGCTTCCGCTTCGTCCGGCTGGACCTGCTCGAGGAGGGCGTTGAGATCAGCCTGAGGCAGGTCATGGCCGTGTTCCTGTATCGTCCGCTGGAGCGGTTGGGCAGTTTCGAGTGCAATGACGAGCGGCTCAACCGCATATGGGACACGGGCGCCTACACCGTCCGCCTGTGCATGCAGGACCATCTGTGGGACGGCATCAAGCGGGATCGCCTCGTCTGGATCGGCGACATGCACCCGGAGACGTGCGCGATTGCCTCGGTGTTCGGCAGGGCCGAAGTCGTTCCCGCCAGCCTCGACTACGTGCGCGACCGCACGTCCCTGCCTCAGTGGATGAACGGCATTTCTTCGTACTCGCTGTGGTGGATCATGTGTCACCACGAGTGGTGGAAGCGCTTCGCCGATCGCGAGTATCTGGAAGGTCAGCGCGACTATCTGACCGGCCTCGTTCGCCTTGTGTGCGACAAGGTTGATCCCGACGGCTGCGAGCGCCTTGACGGGCACCGGTTCCTCGAGTGGCCAACGGCGCGCGACGCAACCGCCATTGACTACGGCCTCCAGGCGCTGGTTGTGCTTGCCCTCAATGCCGGAGCCGAACTCCTCCGCGCCATCGGCGAAGACGCACTCGCATCGGAAGCCATGACGGTCGCCCATCGCGCCTCGGTCCATCGCCGCGAGCCGACGTACAGCAAACAGGCCAACGCTCTGGTCGTCCTTGCGGGCATGGCCGATCCGGCCGGCGTCAACGAGCGCCTGTTGTCGCTGGACCCCTATCGCGGCATCTCGACCTTCTATGGCTATTATGTGCTCCAGGCGCGCGGCATGGCAGGCGACACTCAGGGCTGCCTCGACCTGATCCGCAACTACTGGGGCGGCATGCTGGACATGGGCGCGACGACGTTCTGGGAGCACTTCGAGCTCGACTGGACGAAGGACGCCACGCGCATTGACGAACTGCCCCAACCCGGCAGACCCGACATCCATGCCGACTTCGGCGACCATTGCTTCGTGGGATTGCGCCACAGCCTCTGCCATGGATGGGCCGCAGGGCCGACCGCGTGGCTCATCGAGCATGTGCTGGGCATTTCGCCCGCAGAGCCCGGTTTCGCATGCCTGAAGCTCAACCCGCATCTGGGCGATCTCGAATGGGCTCGGGGCACGCTGCCGACACCCCACGGCGCCATTGGCGTCGAGATCGCGCGCGCCGATGACGGAGGGCAGAATGTCGAAATTGAGCTGCCCGACGGTGTCGAAATCGTGGAGTGACGTGGCGCGGTCTGATATACTGATTGCAGAGGTCTCGGTTCACCGATGCCTGCCATCCGCAAGATCGCACTCGTCGAGCCACGGGCTCCGGGCTACCATGTCTACAGTCGTGTGCGGCTGCCGCGGTTAGGTCTGCCTATCCTGGCCGCCGTGCTGAAGCAGCACGGCTTCGACGATGTGAGGCTGTACTGCGAGGACATCGCTCCGATAGACCTCGACGACGTCTGCAGCGCCGATCTGGTCGGCATCTCAACGACCACCAGCACCGCTCCGGCTGCCTACCGCCTTGGCAACGCCGTGAAGCTCCGCAACCCCAACGCGACAGTGGTCCTCGGCGGCGTTCACGTCACCTTCCTTCCGGAAGAACCGTTTGAGGATGAAACGCGCCGGCGCTTCGGCATTGACGGTCCGATCTGCGACCACGTCATCCGCGGCGAGGCCGAGCGCCTGCTCCCCGATCTCATCAACCGCCTCCAATCGGGCGAACAAGCGGAACCCGTGATCGGCGAACCGCTCCGACCCGCGCCGGACCGGAACATAGACTGGCGAAGGACGATAGGCGACCTCGACGATCTGCCGCTGGCGGACGTGACGGCTATCGTAGGCCATCGGCGCATGCACATTGCGCCGCTCGCCACATCCCGGGGATGTCCGTTTGACTGCAACTTCTGCTCGGTAATTGAGATGTTCGGTCGGAAGATGCGCTTCCGCTCCATTGATCCCGATCACCCGCGCAGCGTCATTGCCGAGCTTCGGCGCCATCAGAGCCTCGGCTGGCGCAACACCTTCTTCTACGACGACAACTTCTGCGCCAACATCGCGCGGACCAAGCAGCTGCTCGAGAACATGATCCGTGAGGGCGTTGTGCCGCGCATGTGGTCGGCACAGGTCAGGGCCACGGACGTGCTTCGGGATCGCGAGCTGTTGGAGCTAATGCGCCGCACCAACTGCATGATGCTGTACATCGGGATGGAGTCGGTCAACCCCGAGACCCTTGCGGAATACAACAAGCGGCAGACAGTCGAGCAGATCGTCGAGGCGGTGCAGGTGCTGCATCGGTACGGCATCCGAGCGCACGGCATGTTCGTGTTCGGGAGCGACGAGGATACTGTCGAGACGCTCCGGGCGACGGCCGAGTTCGTGATCCGACACAACATAAGCACCGTGCAGTTCATGATACTCACGCCACTGCCGGGCACACGGTACTTCCGCCGACTGACCGAGGAAGGACGGATCTTCGACTTCGATTGGAGCCGGTACGACGCGCACCATACGGTCTACTTCCCCAGGCTTATGACACCGGCCGAACTGCAGCAAGCTGCTTCGGCCGGGATGGCGCGCGTATACCGCTACTCGCGATGCGCGCTCGCTGCGCTGCAGGGGAACTGGCTGACAGCCTTCTTCCGGCTGTATGGCCACAACCTCGTGTCGCGACACATCAGGGCGACACGGGACTACGTGCGCAGTCTGCCGGTCCGGCCCCAACGCTCGGCGGCTTAGCGCCCCCGGGGGCGGACCTCAAACGTGGGTGGCTTGCTCAGAACTGAAGCGCGTACGTGGCTCCGAGGAAGCCCTTCTTATCCTGGATGCCTACCTGAAGGCGGAACGCCTCGTCGTGAACATAGCGCAACGCTGCGTTCAGGTTGTTGGCGTTCCATTCGGCGGCCACGCTGAAGCGCTTGTCCAGAATGACCTCGGCGCCGCCGATCGGTTTCTCCTCGAACATGCCGGTGCCGACGCCCGCGTGGAGCCGGAAACCGATCGCCTTCTCGGCGATGATGTCGGGGATGGACCAGTCGGCGCTCGCGACGAAGTAGAACGACTGGTTCAGGCTATCGGTTGCGTCCAGCACGCCGATGCCGACCTCGAACCACTTGAAGTTCTGCGGAATGATGTTGACCTTGGCATTGCCGATGAGCTTCTGGGTCGCGTTGTCACGGTCCAGATAGGCGGCGCCCACGTCAACGCCGGGCGTCAGGCCCCAGTTGGCCTGAACGGTCTTGACATCGCGACCGAAGGCGGTGCCGAACAGCACCTTCTTGCTCGGCGCGACATACGCAGTGGGGACGGTGATCAATCCCACCGGTCCATAGAGCGTGTTGAACCGGACACGGAGCGCCTCAGCTTCCGGATCGGTTCGGTCTATCTCCTGAGCCGTCGCCGGAACGCAGAATGTCGTAACAAGAACTGCCGCAAGGGCCATGAGGCCGCGACCGCGAAAAACCATCAAAGGCTCCTCCTTATCTCTTCGGGGACTCCTGGTGTCGTCTGAATCGGCGTCCCCCGCATGGAGTATGCCACATTCGCGCCGCGCGCGTTATCAGACGTACAGCGGCACGGCTGCAGAGCCCGCTCCTGCGTAGTCGTGCTGCGCTGCGGGCGCCGGGACGGTATCCGTCAGCACCCAGCGCACTCCCGTAGCGCGCAGCGCCTCGGAGAGCCGACTGAGATCGAGCGGTTTCAGCAGCACCGCGCAACGTTCGGACGGGAACGGCAGCCTCTGGAGCCTGGCTTCCGAATCGGTCAACAGGATGACTGGGATGTGCGCGGTCCTCGGATCGCGGCGCAACGCCAGAACAAGTTCAAGAACGCTCCACGGGTCGGACCCAGCCTCGGCGAAAACCATCTGCGGCAAGCGGACGGACATGCCGCCCTGAACGAAGATGTGTTCCAGCGCCGCGCGCGAATCGGCAAACGTGCGCACCGGGTTCAGCAGATATGCCTTGAGCACATGCTCCTCGAACCGTGCCTCGTCGGTGTCATTGTCTATTAGGATAATGTCCATCGTATATTCGTCCCCCACGGACGGCGTCCCCCAGCCCTGCTATGTGCTGCGCGGCTCGCCGGGCCTGTCGTGAGCACGCGTTGATGGCATGATACATACGCACCGCTATGTGAGCGTTGCGACTTCCGTAAAATATGCGGCGTTTTTTCGGCGCGCCTGTGCCACCATAGCGTCAGAGGAAATCCCGAAAACCCCACCGGCTTTCGGGCGGACGCACAACTGACAAGCGAGGCAAGATGTGGGTGAACTGACTTCGCGCGCACTGAGCGGCATCGTGGCCGTGGCGCTGGTGATCGTCGGCATCGTCGCCATGAGCGAGACAATCCTGCCGACGAAGACTTCGCTGGCTCCTTCGACGCTCGTGGTTCGGCTCATGGGGCCGGCGCTCGCCGTGGTCGGCTTGGGCCTGTTCATGTACGGTCGAACCATTCCCCGCAAGCTGCGGCCGAGCGCGGCAACCCTGACGATCGCCGGGGCCGTGACGGCTCTCGTGCCGGGAGCCATCTGGGGGGTCGGCGCAGCGTTTGCGCGAGAGGACTCGGCGTTCTGGGCCCCGGCCGTCGCTGCAGCGCTCCTTGTGCTGACCGTTCCGGGTCTCGGCATGGCCATAGGGGGCGCTCGACGACTGGGACGCCATGCCCCCGAGCCGTCTCGCCCGACTCAATCCGGGCCCAAGATCAAACGGCGCAAGTGAACTCGCGCATGCGTCAACTCGGGTCAAGTTTGTGCCGCCCATTCTGACCCGCAGGTCATAGTCACCGCCCCAGAAAGGACCACTTCCATGCAGACAGGCCGCGAAGCCTTCGACAACATCGTCCGCAAGAAACCGGCGGACCACATTCCCAACAACGATGCGCCCTGGGGCGACACGCTGACGCGCTGGGTCTCGGAGGGCATGCCGACCAACGAAGACGGTTCGCCGGTTGACGTGACCGAGCATTTCGGCTACGACATGGCCGGATGCGGCGGGTGGTTCGATTGGCAGCCCATGCGCGGCTACAGCGAAACCGTCGAAGAGAACGATGACTGGCGCATCGTGCGCAACGGGAGCGGCGGCCTGCTCAAATGGTGGAAAACCCATTCCGGCACGCCCGAGCACATTGACTTCGATATGACCAGCCGCAAGGTCTGGGAGGAGAAGTACAGGCCCTTGTTGGTGGGCGAGTTCGACCGCGCGAGGATCGGAGATGTCTCGGCGATGACGCGCAACCTTGAGAACTGGCGGGCCAAGGGAAGGTGGTGCATCTACGGCAACCAGTTCATCTGGGAGAACCTGCGCGGCAGCCTGGGCGACTACACCATGTACACGGCGCTGGTGGAGGACCCCGACTGGATCCATGATTACTGCCGGGTCTACACGGACCTGTACAAGGCGGCCTACAAGATCATGATCGAGGAGGGCGGCAAGCCCGACGGCATCTGGCTCTACGAAGACCTGGGCTATCGGGACCGGTTGTTCTGCAGCCCGAAAGCGCTCGAAGAGGTCATCTTTCCCTACTATGCTGAGATGGTGGAGTTCTTCCACGGCTACGACTTACCGGTGATCCTGCACTCATGCGGCTACCAGAAGGCAGCCCTCCCGCTCATCGTTGATGCAGGCTTCGACGGCCTTAACCCCATGGAGGTCAAGGCCGGCAACGACATCTTCGAGTTCGTCGAGAGATGGGGCGACAGGCTGTGCTTCGTGGGTGGCCTCGATGCGCGCATACTGGAGAGCGGCGACCGCGAGGTGATTCGAAAGGGCGTGACCGACTTCATCGAGGGCATGAAGGCGCGCGGCGCTCGCTTCGTCTATGCTTCCGATCACTCGCTGTCCACCAACATCAGCTACCACGACTACCTGTACTCGCTGGAGGTCTACCGCGAACACAGGATGTACTGAGCGCACCGAATGGAGAAGTGACCCATGCTCGTCATCGGTCTGGCGACGGCAGCGCTGGCCGTCGCGCCGCAGGAACCCACGTTCCTGCAGCTCATCGCAGCGCGATACCCGATCGGCGCTCGGCTTCCGGCAGGAGTCCAGCGCCCTCCCATAGGTCCCATCCGTCCCATCGGTCCCATGCCCGAAGGCACGCGAATAACCTGCACGATCGAGGATGGGCTCGGGCACACATGGGTAGGTACGAACCGGGGCGTCTACATCACCGATGGACGCGACTGGCAGAACCGCCTCGACCGTCACGACGGCGTGCCCTACGAGGACATCACCTGTCTCCACCTCGCGCCGAACGGCGATCTATGGGCCGGCACCACCGAGGGCGCATGGCGACTGCGTGCCGGGCGGTTTCGCTACTTCTGGGGCAAGCGCTGGATGCCGGGCAACCGCGTTTCGGCAGTGTGGACCGACGCCAAAGGGCGCGTCTGGCTCGCGACGGACGGAGGCCATGCCTGCATCGAGGAGCGGCCGACGACCCTCTCGGAGAAGGCTGCGCACTTCGATCGCATCACTCAGGAGCGCCACAATCGCCGCGGCTACATCGGCCACATCCACCTGAAGACGCCCGGCGACCCGTCCGGCGGATGGAACTACGAAGCGGCCGACAGCGACGGGCTCTGGACGGCGTACTACATCGCCGCCATGTCGCTGCGCTACGCCGCAACCCGCGATCCGGATGCCCGCCGTCAGGCCCAACGATCCATGAACGCGCTCATGGAGCTTGAGCGCCTGACAGGGATACCCGGCTACCCAGCGCGTTCGGTTGCCACCGACGAGGAGATACGGGCAGGGATCAAAGGCTACGATCCGAACTCGACGGTGCGTGTGCCCGGCGAGACGGACAAGTACTGGGTGCGGTCGCCGGTCGAGCAGGGAGTCTGGTGCAAGTCCGACACATCATCCGACACCATGGACGGGCATTACTTCGCCTGGTACATGTATAGCGAGCACGTTGCCGACAGGACCGAAAAGGCGCGCATCGCCGACCTCGTTCGACGCGCCACCGACCACATCATCAACAACGGCTACGTGCTGATCGGCCATACGGGTCGGAAGACGCGCTGGGGCGTGTGGGCGCCCAGGTACCTCAACGAGGACCCCGAGTGGTTCGAGCAGCGCGGCCTGAACTCCCTCGAAATTCTCTCGCATCTCAAGGTGGCCCAGCACCTGACGGGCGACGCAAAGTATGGCCGCGCCTACGACGAGCTCATCGAGAAGCACCACTATCTGCAGAACACGCTGCTCACGCGACGCGGAAAGCTCGGCATGTGGCCAACCATCAACCACTCCGATGACCAGCTTGCCGCCATCGCGTTCTATCCGCTCCTGATGCTCGAGAAGGACCCGGCGCGGAGGCGCATCCTCGAACAGGCCTTGGCCAGAACATGGGAGGAGACAACCGGACCCGAGCAGCCCATCGTGCGCGAGCGCAGCAGCTTCCACAACTTCGTCTACGGAGCGCTGACCGGCAATCCGTGCGCGCCCGACGACGGCATAGCCGACCTGCAGGATTGGCCGTGGGACATGGTGGACTGGACCATACGCAACTCGCACAGGCATGATGTCACCGTTCGGAGGCAGCCTGACGCCGACGATCCCGTCCAGTTGGACCGCGTCGTCCCGGCTTCGGAGCGGTTCCTCAAGCGGTGGAACGCCAACCCGTGGCGCGCCGACGGCGGAACCGACGGCCATACCGAGCATGACGGCAGCACGTGGCTCATCGCCTACTGGCTCGGCGTCTATCACGGCTACGTGCCGTATCCGGGTGCAAGGACCGCGCCCGCTGCGCGTCGCCGATAGTGGATCAGCCCCAACCCGCGAGATCAGGTTGGCCCGCTGTCAGGACCGGCCCGGGATGATCCGCGTACGGCGCAAGGCCTCGGGGATGCGTTCAGTCGGCACCCAACCTGGCCCTTGCTCGAACCTTCGCGAGGCGCATGAGGTGCTCAACCTCCAGGTAATGCGCGAGCTCGGCGGCGGCGGCCTCGGACAAACGCCCCTCCCTCTCGGCTGCCAGAAGCTCGTTCACGCGGCGTCTGGTTGCCTCAGAAGGTCGGAACCCGATAACGCCTGAGGGGCTCGTCCCGGAGGCGATGAAGTCCACAATCTCGTCATATGCCCGTACGCCCATTCCAGGCTTCCTCGCGTTCTATGGGATGATGCATTGTAGAACGCTTTGTGCCGGCGGAGTAGTACCTTCGGGCGCCGATGCCGCGGCGGGGTACCATCGAGAGAGACTGCCCGTCCATTGAGGAGCGCCAATGAACACGATCACCATAGGAACCAGCGACATCGAAGCGTCGGAGGTGTCGCTCGGATGCATGCGCATCGCCGGCCTCGACCCGAGTGCCGTAGACAGCCTGATCAAGGCCGCGCTGGACTCCGGCATAACCATCTTCGACCATGCGGACATATACGGCGGCGGGCGCTGCGAGGAGGTGTTCGCGGCGTCAGTGGCTCGTCTGGGCGTTCCCCGCGACCGGATGGTCCTTCAGAGCAAGTGCGGCATCCGTCAGGGCTTCTTCGACTTCTCGAAGGAGCACATACTCGGATCGGTCAACGCTATCCTGAAGCGGCTGGCCACCGAGTGTCTCGACATCCTGCTGCTCCATCGGCCCGACGCGCTTGTCGAGACGGATGAGGTCGCCGAGGCGTTTGAGGAGCTTCACCGATCGGGCAAGGTTCGGGTTTTCGGCGTGAGCAACCACAATCCCGGTCAAATCGAGCTGCTGCAGGCGAGCCTCCCGATGCAGTTGCATATCAACCAGCTTCAGTTCAGCGTAGCGCATACGGGCATGGTGGATGCCGGGCTGAACGTCAATATGCGGAACGAGAACGGCATCAACCGTGACGGCGGCGTTCTCGACTACTGTCGGCTGAAGCGGATCACTGTCCAACCGTGGTCGCCGTTCCAGCATGGTTTCTTCGCCGGGCCGTTCCTTGGCAGCCCCGATTTTCCGGACCTGAACCGCGTAATGGGTGAAGTGGCCGATGCGCACGGAGTGACCCCCACGACCATCGCCATCGCATGGATCCTGCGCCATCCGGCACGCATGCAGCCGGTTGTCGGCACGACTCGCCCCGAGCGGGTTCGAGAGTCGGCCGCCGCATCGGACGTTCGGCTGAGTCGCGAGGAGTGGTACGCGATCTACCGCGCTGCCGGCAACGTCCTGCCTTAAGATAGACGCCCCCACGTCCAGGCGCGGGAACGGCGCGGAGAACCCGACCCATCGGCGTTGCGGCCCCGGGCACGCGGTTCCGCGCCTGGTGTCGTTACGGCCGCAGGCGATACGTCCCGCGTACGGGGTCGTTA
>JBBIQU010000013.1:0-20826 GCA_037442185.1 Chthonomonadales bacterium
TGCCCGGTGTACTGGAATCCCTTGCCGCCGGGCATCCGCGCCGCCTCGACGAACTCCTTTTCACGTAGTGCCAGCGCCTGCCCGCGCACTATGCGCGCCATGCTCGGCCAGTTCACAAGCGCCAGCGCGATGAAAACGGTCATGAAGCCCGCGAACGGTGACGTGGGCCTCAGGATGCCGACCAGCAGGATCGCGAACAGCAAGTCGGGAAACGCGAACATGGCGTCCGTCACCCTCATCAGCACCGTGTCCCAGAGGCCACCCTTGTAGGCCGCAAGCAGCCCGAGCGTAACGCCGATCAGGACTTCGATTCCCTCGACGATGATTCCGATCGCCAGCGACACCCGCGCCCCATAGAGAAGTCGCGCCCAGATGTCCTGCCCCTGGTTATCCGTGCCCAGCAGGTGCCCGGGAACCGGTCCCGAGAGGATGTTGGCGCGATCCACGGCGTCGAAAGCGTGGCCCGTAAGAAGCGGAGCAAACAGAGCCCCGAATACCATCGCCGCAATCATGGCGGCGCTGAGCATTGCTGCCGGGTTTCGGCGCAGCCGCGCAAGCGGACCGGCCGCTCGGATCGCGACGACCTGCTGCGATGCTGCCGTCATCGCGCCGCCTCATACCGTACGCGCGGATCAACCAGCGCGTACAGCATATCAACAGTCAGATTCACTGCGATGAAGATCGAGGCGACCAGCAAGGCGACGCCTTGAATCACCGGGTAATCGCGAGCAAGTATGGAATGCACCGATTCGTAGCCGATGCCCGGAATGCCGAAAATGGTCTCGACCACGAACGACCCGGTCAGAAGGTAGCCGAAGCTGTTGCCGACCACGGTGAGGACCGGGAGGAAAGCGTTCTTAAGCGCGTGTCGCCGGATCACCTGCCCCCTGGTCAGTCCCTTGGCGTATGCTGTTCTGATGTAGTCCTGCCGCAGCACATCGAGCATCGAAGATCGCATGAGCCTCGCCATGAGCGCAGACGGACGAGCTGCCAAGACCAGCACGGGCATGACCCAGTACTGGGGTCCCTCCCAACCGGATGACGGCAGCAGGGCGAGCCGCAACGAGAGCAGGAGCATGAGGAGCGGAGCGAGCACGAACGGCGGCGTGGAAACAAGCAGCAAGACCCCTCCCATGACCGCGCGGTCCACCGCTCGGTTATGGTTGAGCGCCGCCAGAAGCCCTGCGGGTAGCCCGAGCACCATGGCCGCACAGATGGCGAGGCAGGCCAGCAGCGCCGTGGTGGGAAACTGCTCGGCGATCATCTGCGAGACGGGCCGCTCGCCATTGGCGAACGAGTAGCCCAGATCACCTCGGACGGCGTTCGCCACGAACCGTGCGTACTGCTGCAGCGGAGGCAGGTCAAGCCCGTATTGGTGTTCGAGCCTGCGCCGGACCTCCGGGTCTCCGTGCTGCCCCATGAGCAGATCAATTGGGCTGCCGGGCGCGAGAAACCCGAGGAAAAACGTCACAAACGAAACGGCCACGAGCGTCGGTACGGCCAGTAGAAGGCGGGTGCGAATGTAGGGAAGCACTTCGAGCCGGACCTAGTCTGGGGTACCAGGGGGTTTGACGCCCGCCAGAGAAGACGCACGACTCAGCAGCGCCGTGTAGGGCGACAGAACAGGGGACTCAAGGTTCCATGCTCCGGCGGCGGTCGCATCGCCGAGACGAAGTCCTGCGTGCTCCGTTCCCGCCAAGTAGGTCTGCAGGCGCGACTTGGCACGACGTTTCAGTCTGCGACCGGAGGACTCAACGCATTCGAGAAATGCATCGGCGCAGTGCAGCGCGCTATCGGGGAGCGTGGCCAGACACATGTCCTCCAGCATCCCGCTCCCCTGCCACACCTTGGCCACATTCGGTCTCACGGGCTGCGGCCATATGAGGACGCATACACGCAATGGTCCGTCCCCAGCCCACTCGAATGGCCCGGCCGGACAGGGTAGATCACATTTCCGCAGGGCTTCCCACACGCTCTGCAGGGCCGCATGTGCATCCTTTTCCGCATCACGGCCGACGACTACAGACCTAACGACGGTATCGAACCCCGGCGCCTGCAGGAGTACGCGCAGGTACGCTCCGAGTTGGTCCACGCCTCGGAAATCGTGAATCTGCCAATGATCGAAGCCTAAGCGACGACTGACCCCAGTCCAGAACCCATGCGCAGTGGCGCCTTCGACGAGGAACCGGACAGGCCGTACAAGTTCTTCCGGCCGATGACGACGCGGTTCCTCCGGAGAATCCATCCGTGCATCGGGACTGTCGGATGGCCCCAGACGATCGGAGTTCATCGCAGCTCCAAGCCGTTGCTCAGAGCCGCATCCAGTAACGTGCGGTCGTAGGTCCTGGCCACGATCTCATCGTCATTCCTGTCCAACCTGATATAGGAGAGGCCGTCACGCCCTTCGTCGGCGAGTCCGTCGGCCGCAGCCTGAAGGCACTCGTAGCTGTGCGTCGTCGCCACTATCTGACAATCGAACTCCCGAGCGGCGCGACCGAGAGCCTTCCACACGTTCGCCAGAACGCTATGGTGGATGCCGTTCTCGATCTCATCAACGAATACGACCCCACCGGAGCAGTTGCCCATGTACACCGCGATCGTAAGGAGTCGGGACAAGCCCTCGCTGACATAGGCTACCGGGATCTTTCGACCGATGCCCACGTCGGCGTGCATCAGCGCGCCGTCTCCCATCGGGACACTCGTGAGCGAACGCATACGCGGCTCCAGGACCTTGGCAATGTCAAGGACGCTATCCTGTTTGCCCGCTATGTCCAGGTTGCCGTAGAGCATTGCCACTTGATTTGGATCTGCCGGACCCGCGGCAAGCATGGCAGCCGGCGGGAGATCGGATGTGACTCGATCAACGGCGATCGCGAGGCCATCCGAACGCAACACGAGATGCGCTTTGTCGTCACGCCCGGACGTGGATGAATACGAAATGTCCAGTGCAACAGCGGATTTTGGCGGCGCATCCGTGGGAAGGAGCATGTCGCCGTTGCCTGTCGCCGCAGGCCGTGCAGAGACGGTCGCCGCTCGGTAAGCGGGGCTGAAGGCAACCGTCATCTCCTCGACGACACCGCGGAGACGCACGCTCACCTTCAGCGTCTGCGAGAGATCATAGTTACGGAAGACCGGCGCAAACACGGCGTCGGGTGTGAGCGGGACCGAGTTGACTCCCCGACGCGCGTACTGACCCGTCGTAGTGTTGGGACTGGCCCGATCGAAGAACATGAAGAGGCATTCGAGCAAGGCCGACTTGCCGACCGCATTGCGGCCGCCGACGACCGTGATCGGCGTCATCGCGGGTACCTCGAGCCGCCTGAAGCACTTGAAGCCCTGAATGTCAACCGACTCGATCATCAGGCCCACTCCTCATCATGCCGACCTCCCTCGGAGCCATGCCCGGCCGCCAAACGCAGGTCCCGCCTGACCTACGTTCGCGCCAGCGCCCCCATCGGGTCCCACGGCGGGAGCTTCACAGGCTCCATCTTGAGCGCCTCGAGCAGCTCCGGCGACAGGTACTTCTTCTCCACTGCCACCTCATAGTTGTACTCGTCGAACCAGCGGTCGGTCATTACCATGAAGCCCTTATTGCCGGGCTTGTCGCCCCAGCTGTTCTCCACGCGCCACTTGGTCGGCTTGCCCTCGTCGTCCAGGTCCACTCCGGTGAACACCATGGCATGGTTCATCGCGCTCTGGCCGTAATCGAGCCGCTCTGCCTTGTCGAGCCCGAACTCAACCCCGTAGATCGGCTCGTACTCAAACAGATCCATGTCCATGAGACCGAGGTCGCGGTCGAAATGCTTGCCCACGTCGCATCCGAACCACACCGGTTTGCCGTCCTTGATCATGGCGACAGCAGCCTGTTTCATCACATCCACGGGCACGTTCAGGTAGCGGATCAGGTCACCCTCCACCACATTGCCGAGGTAGCTGATCGTGTAGACCGTGTTGTAGCTCTTGGTCTCCTGAGGACAATGGATGAGGCAAACCATCTCGTCAAGCGGCGTCTTGACGTAGCGAGCCATGAACTGCTGAGGGGTCATCACTCCGTCCCGATGGAACTCTTTGTCCTTGTCGCGCCACTGCCAGTGGAACGCGGCAGGCGGAACGCCAAGATGGATGCACAGCATCCGATAGACCTCCTCAAGCATGGCAGCTTTGCTGTCGCGCAGCCTCGGCACTGAAGCGCCCGCGCGATATGCCTTGCGCAAGCGCGCCGCATACTCGCGAAGCTTCAGGGTTATCCGCTCGTTCATCACTCCGGTGCTGCTGCTGCTTTCGGTCTCGGGCATGGCCGCCTTCGGTATCACCCCGTACTTGCGCACAAGGTTCACGAACATGTCCCATTGTCCGCCGTCCTGGATCGGGTTCTGCACCAGCCACATGATCAATCGGCTGTCTGTGGCTTCATCGAGCGTCTCAAGAATGCTCTCGAGGAAGTAGTTGGCCTTCTCCAGCTTGTCCCAGAACATCAGGTAGTTCTGCGAGAGCTCGAAGTTCTCGAGCTTCATCTCCTCGGCTGCCGCCATGCGAAACGTGTTCAGGCCCGCGAACAGCCAGCATCGCCCGCTCGAGTTCTGACTGGTGGCTTCTCCGGCCTTGACCATGTGCGAGAACGTGTGGTTGCATCGCACAACCGCCTCACGGTTCATTGCGACCGCTCGAACCGAGGTCTTCGTAACGGCGTTCATGGCAGCCCGACGGGCCGGGTCAGCGAGGAAGGCGTCGCGGTAACGATTCAGTTGGCCGTCGGCAATGGCTGACGGACCGGCAATGGATGAAGGCACTTTGTTTCTCCTGGTCCGTGCCGAGATGGGCTCGACACGGCGTTGGCGATCAGGCCGCGAACAGATCGTCTGCGGTCATGTCCGGCGGGACCGGCAGGCCCATCAGGCCAAGCACGGTCGGTGCTATGTCGGCTAGCTTCCCGCGAGGGATCAGCCTGCGTCCTGGCGCAACCCGGGATATGTAGATGCATTCCACGGGGCACACGGTGTGACTCGTTCTGACGCGGCCGCTCTCATAGTAGATCATCTGCTCCGAGTTCCCATGGTCCGAGGTGACGATCACATGGCCATCGAGCTGCATGACGCGGTCCACCACCCGGCCCAGGCACTCGTCAACAACCTCGATGGCGCGCTTCGCGGCATCGAACTCGCCCGTATGCCCAACCATGTCGCCGTTCGCGAAGTTGACCGCAATGAACGCATATGGGTTATCGTTCAGCCGACGAAGCAGCTCATCGGCAACGTTGTAAGCCTCCATCTCGGGATGGCTCGCAAACGTGGCCGGATCGAAGCGGCTGGGCACCTCAACCTGGTCTTCGCCCGGATACGGTGTCGTTGCTTTGCCGTTCATGAAGCTCGTCACATGGCGGAACTTCTGCGTCTCGGCAATGCGCAACTGACGCAGTCCAGCGTTCGAGATGACCTCTCCCAATAGACCGTCCATGCCGCCCGACTCGCTCATCGGCGGCATTAGATACTGGCTCAGCTCATCGTAATAGCGCGTGAACCCGAGGTACGTCGCTGCCGGCCTTCGGTCGCGCTTGCCGGCATAGGCCTCCTCAACGAAAGCCATGGTGAGCTGGACGGCCCGATCCTGACGGTAGTTCGTATGGAATACGCAGTCGCCGTCGCGTATGCCGTCGTAGTCGCCGAACACGTGAGGCGGGATGTATTCGTCGAACATCGCCTTGTCGTCCGGCGTTCGGTCATGCTCATAGGACCACTCGACAGCCGCCTCGATGCTCTCGGCGCGTCGCCCGCGGGCATCAACAAGACACGCGTATGCCGTGTCGGTCAGACCCCAGTTCCGTGAGCGGTCCATAGCGTAGTACCGCCCCATGGCCGTGCCGATCGTAACGTTGCCGACCTCGGCCATCACGGGGCGAAGCATCTCGACGTACTCGAGGCAGCTCCGGGGCGGCGTGTCGCGTCCATCAAGGAACGGATGCAGAACGATGGTTCCTTCCGGATTCTCCTGACGAGCCCTGCGCATGATTTTGAACAGATGGTCCTGATGCGCATGGACGCCCTCATCCTGAAGAAGCCCGAGTAGGTGCAATCGCCCCCCGGAGCGCTTCCACGCGCCGATCAGAGAATGCCACCGCTCATACTCGAACAGCGTCCCTCCAGTCAGGGCCTCGTCAAGCCTCTTCAGCTCCTGAATCACAATCCGGCCCGCGCCCATGTTCAGGTGCCCAACTTCGCTCGAACCCTGGAAGCCGGCGGGTAGACCGACTGCCTCTCCCGAACACTCCAGCAGCGTCCACGGGAACCGCGCCTTGTAACTGTCCACGTTCGGAGTGTGAGCGGCCAGCACCGCATTGCCTCGCGGGTTCTCGTTGTAACCCCATCCGTCCCTGATGATCAAACAGACCGGTCTCATTCCTTACCGTTTCTCGTTTCCGTGCCCACAGCGAACGGCTACGGGCCTATGCATTCTCGATTGCAGATCTGAGATTTGAGATTTCAGATTCGGGCCATCATGGCACCGTCGGAGCTTCCTGCGTTGCTTCCGGTGCGGTCACCGTGACGGTCACCTGCTTGGTGACGACGTTGCCCTTTGCATCCGACGCCCGCAGCGTGTAGACCGTCGTCACGGCAGGCGTAACCTGGAACGAACCGCGCGGCTCAAGCTGTTCGCCGATGCCGTTGTCAATGCCGACCGCGGCGGCGTTCTCAACCGTCCAGCGCAACGTCGCCGTCTGGCCTGCCGTGATCGTGCCGGGATCGGCTCGGAAGCCCCTTATCTCAGCGATGGACACGTTCTGCGCGACGACCTCGACAGTGACCGACTTGGTGACGACGTCGCCCCCCTTGCCCTGCGCGCTCAACACATAGGTAGTGGTGATCTCGGGCATCACCTGTCGGCTCTTATCCATGCGCGGATTGAGCTCGCCGATCGGGTTCAGTACCAGAGCCGTGGCACCGTCAACGCGCCACATAAGCGTGACGACGTCTCCTTGATGGATCCTCTTGGCGCTGGCGACGAACTCGCGGATACGGGCCGCGGGCATCGGCGGCCTGGGTCTGACCACCACAGCCGCTTCGCGCGTGACCTCGCGCCCGCCGCCCCGAGCCAGCAGCTTGTAGACTGTGGGAATCTCCGGATTGACGGTCACCGTCCCGACCGACGTGCGAACCGGCAGGTTGCCCGGGATGATCTTTGTGCCGTCCCCCGGATTTTCGATATCCCACGAAAGGACCACCGGCTCCCCGGCCACCACCTCGGACGGCTCGGCAGTGAACGCACGCACCACAACCGGCCTGGGACGGAACACCCACCATCCGGCGGCGACGATCGCGGCCGTGAGGAGCAAGGACGCAACAACCGTTGACAGGAAAGCCTTCCGCTCCAACTGGCCGTGCGCGCTGGCAGAGACATATGCATCGGAGGCCGATCGGGCCGTTGCCGTGAACTGATACAGTCGAGCGGACCCCACCAGCGGTCGCGACCGGGGCTCCACAACGAGGCCGACTGCCTCGGTGCCACCCGGCTTGACCGTCACGCGGTCGTTCTCGAACTCGTATGCGCAGGCATCCTCGGAGTCCGACGCCGACAGATCGAGCGTCTCCGGCCGATTGCCCAGGTTCGTGACGCGCAGCTCGAATACGGGAGCCCGACTGAACAGCGATGAGGCGGCGCGCTTGGGGTCCAGTTCGAGCTGCAGGGAGCTGAACGGCTTGATCGTCAGGGTGGCCTGATGGACGGCCGTCGCGCCTGACTCCATCCCGCGAGCCCGAACGACGAATGGATACGTGCCTGCAGCGACGTCTGTGGATCGCCCGACTTTGAAGAGGACTCTCAGCGATCCGGCCTCGCCGGGGCCGATGTGCACGGAGGGCACCGGCAGCGCGTACCATTCAACGTCGAGACCCTCGACCTCGATGGCGACGTTATCCTCGGCGTCCTGCCGGTTCGTAACGGTCACGTCCAGTTGGGCCGTGTGCCCGGCTTCGATCGTGACGTCGGAAGCAGACAGGTCAACGCGTATCACGTCACATTCCCCCCGCACCATCGGTCTTGACCTGGGCCGCCACGAGATCGCAGACCGCGTCGAGCGCGGCCTGGACCTTACCGGGGTCCTTGCCGCCTGCCTGAGCGAACTCGGGTCGTCCTCCGCCCTTGCCGTCGGCGATGGCGGCCACGGAGCGCACGAGATTGCCCGCATGGAGGCCTCGGGACACAAGATCGGCGCTCACCTTGACCACGAACATCGCCCGCGATTGGTCGCTGCCACCGATCACGATCACAGCCGACCTGTGGGCGCCCGCAACGCCGTCGGCAAGCGCGCCGAGCGTCTGCGCGTCCGCGGAGGCGGCCGATCCGATCACCACCCGAACGCCGTTCACCTCCTGGATCCGAAGGTCGTCCGACGTTGCCGAGCCGCGGCGCAACTGCTGAACCTGCTTCTCCAGCTCGGCACGCTGCGCCGCCATCCGACCTGCGCCGCCTACGAGGTCGGCCTCAGGCACCCGGAGCGCTGCGGCCGCCTCTCGGCACCGATCTTCGAGTGCCTTCACATGCTCCCAGGCGACCTCACCCGTAACCGCCTCGATGCGCCTAACCCCCGCTGCCACTCCGGTCTCCGAGATGACCTTGAACAAGCCGATCTGCGACGTCCGCTCCAGGTGCGTGCCACCGCACAGCTCAACGCTGAAGCCCGGCACTTCGACCGCTCGGACCGTATCGCCGTACTTCTCGCCAAAGAGCGCCATCGCGCCCCTGCTGCGAGCATCGGCCAGCGGAACGCCCTCTTGAACCGTAACGGGAATGTCGGCCAGCGCCCGATCGTTCACGATGTCCTCAACGCGCCGCAGCTCTTCCCGGCTGACGGGCCGGTTGTGGGTGAAGTCGAACCTGAGGCGGTCCGGCGCGACCAGCGAGCCCTTCTGATGGACGTGGGAGCCCAGAACCTGGCGCAATGCCGCATGGAGCAGGTGCGTCCCGGTGTGGTTTCGGAGGATGGCGGCGCGACGACGGGCATCCACCTCGGCAGCCACCTTTGCGCCGACGCCGGCCTTCCCGCAGCGCACGCGCCCACGATGCAGGCGCACGCCGGCTGCCTTGATGCAGTCGGTGACTTCGACGATGAAACCATCGCCCGTCAGGGTGCCGCTGTCGCCCACCTGGCCGCCGGATTCGGCATAGAACGGCGTCTTGTCGAGGACGACGTCAACGGCGCTTCCCTCGCCTGCGAAATCCACCAACTCGCCGTCTCGGATGATTGCCTGAATGGCTGCGTCGCCGATTCGTTCGGTAACGTAGCCCACAAACTCGGTTTCGGGAAGCGTGCGCTGAAGCTCGGCAAGGGCCGCGCCGATTGAGGCAAATACATCTCGTTCGATGCCCGAGGCAGCCTGCGACTGCCGCCTTCTCTCTTCCATGGCGGCATTGAAGCCGTCGAGATCAACGGCGTAGCCGTTTTCGTGCGCGAGCTCTTGCGTCAACTCGATCGGGAAGCCGAAGGTGTCGTATAGCAGAAAGGCATCATTCCCGGAAAGCACAGGACGCGTGCCTTGGTCGCCGGCTCCGATGAAATCGAAGAACCGCTGCATGCCGTTGTCAAGCGTTCGACGGAAGCGTTCCTCTTCGTTGAGCACCGTGTTCACAATGTGCTCTCGCCGATCGTTCAACTCCGGGTACGCCGTACCCATGGCGTCTATCGTCGCCGGAACTACATGGTGCAGAAACGGTTCCTCGAGGCCGAGCCGGGTCTTGCCGAACCGCACGGCGCGTCGCATGATCCTTCGGAGCACGTAACCCCGACCCTCATTGAGCGGCAGGATGCCGTCGGCGATGCAGAAGGCCATGGTCCGCGCATGCTCGGCCACCACTCGGAACGCAAAGTCGGCGGGTGACATGGCGCCGCCATACGGCTTGCCGGTGAGTTCCTCGATGCGGCGTATCACCGACGCGAACAGGTCGGTATCGAACACACTGCTCACGCCCTGCAGGACGCACACGATCCGCTCGAGCCCGGCGCCCGTATCGTTGTTCTTCGACGGCAACGGGTCCAACCGCGGCGTGCCGTCAGGCTCCTCGGACCGGTTGAACTGGGTGAAGACGTTGTTCCATATCTCGAGCCAACGGCCTGCGGCGTCGTCAACCTTGTAGCGTTCCGTGGGGCTCAAGCTCGGATCCGTCGTCATCTCGGATTCCGGCACGACCCTGTAGAAGATCTCGGTGCAGGGGCCGCACGGGCCGTTTGGGCCGTCCGTCACGGCATTGGCGGGCCAGTAGTTCTTGTCGCCTCCGAGCCGATGAATGCGGTCAGCGGGCAAGCCGACGGTTCGATGCCAGATATCGAAGGCCTCGTCGTCGTCCTTGTACACGGTAACGCACAGCCTCTCGGGATCGAGCCCGAGCTGGGCGGTTAGATATTCCCAGGTCCACGGGATCACCTCGGCTTTGAAGTAGTCGCCGAAGCTGAAGTTTCCCAGCATCTCGAAGAACGTGCAGTGCGAGTAATCCCCGACGCTGTCTATGTCGCCTGTCCGCACGCACTTCTGGACCGTGACGATGCGCCTCGAGGGCGGAGCGGCCTCGCCGGTAAAGAACGGCTTGAACTGCTGCATTCCGGCGCTCGTGAACAGCGTGCTCTTGTCCTCGGCTCCCAGCGCATCTATGGGAACGAGCGGAGCGCTCGGAAGGTGAAGGTGGCCCTTATTGATGAAGAAGTCGGTGTAGCTCTTGCGAAGGTCAGCCGATAGCATACGTGTTGGCACTCCCGCCGCATTATAGCACCGCGCCTCGACGCTCCTCTGCGGGCGTTGGGACGATGATGGGGTACAGCGTTGGCCGTTGGGCGGTCTGGCTGGTAGACTCCGTCCGTCGGAGCCGCGTTTTCAAGCGGCCCAGCTTAAGAGGTGCTCTTCATGCGACGACCCTACGTCACTATAATCCTTGCGGCGGTCGGGTTCTTCCTGTTTCTGACGTTGCTCGCGCCCAAGGCTCCGTCGGGCAACGAAAACCTTCTCCCCGAAGGCCCGGCGCCACCGATGGAGATCAAGACAACTTCGGGCGAAAAGCTCTCCCTTGCTGATCTCAAGGGCAAGGTGGTGCTCGTCAAGTTCTGGGCCACCTGGTGCGGCCCGTGCGCCATGAGCACGCCGCACATTCAGAAGCTCTACGAGCAACGTAAGGATGACGGCTTCGAGGTGCTCGGCGTTGCGCTCGAGAACGATGACGGTCAGCAGATACCCGGATTCGTGCGTCAGTTCGGCGTCACGTACCCGGTTGGCCTGGCCGATCCGCCGGACCTGCGGAACGCATGGCTCTCGCCCAACGCGGGCATCCCAACGGTTTTCATCGTTGACAAGAAGGGCATCGTGCGATGGTCGCGCAGCGGGTATGCGCCTTCCGGGGAGCACGAGATAGACGAGGCTGTGGACAGGCTCCTGCGCGAGTAGGCCGCTTCGGGCGGGCGGCTACTCAATGATCCGCCAGATCGCGACCCAGTCAACTGCCAGCGGCCATCCGCCGGGCCACAGAAGCCGTGTCTCCAGCTCGCCACCCGGATGATCGAACTCGAGCGGCAGACACCGGTAGGCTCCAGCCGGCAGATCCGCAGCAGACACCCGGGCCGAAGACGTGACCTGCCGCCCCATACGTGTCGCCGTATCGGCCACCAGGGGTTGACCTGCAGCTTCACCTGATCGCTTCAGCCTGAAAACCGCGAGGTAGCGGCCGGGTTCGGCGGGCATGTACGGACCGTAGACGGCATACCCGGGCTGCGCCGAGTTCGGTTCAATGAGCCACGCATGGGCGCCCCCGGCCGCAGGATCCCGAGCGAGCTTGCCGCCGCCGTGTGACAGCGCTTCAGCATCGTACACGCCCATGAACTGAAGCGCCTGCGCACGCGGCATGCCGCCCATCCATTCGGAGGCCGGAGCAGTTCGAACAGGCACCGATACCTGCTTCTGCCCATCCGACGCACGGACCCCCATCGCAATGGACGAGCCGGTCGCGACGCCCGAGATGCTGACGGTCACCTCCTCGTTCGGCTGGAGCACCGAGGACTCCGGCTCCACCCGCGCATCACCAAGACCACCCAGGGCGGAGACCGCAACCTGTTCGGCGGTCCGGCCCACATTCCGCAGTTTGATCTCCACGGCATTCCGCACGCCCTCAATGGCCCAGACCGAACCGGGCGCTCTCACCAGCAGCCGCTTCTTCGCCAGGTCCTCACGGTACAGCTGGGCCATGTGGTCGGGCCGTACGGCAACGTACCGCGGCCCGAGCTCCCGCATGACGTCCTGGAGGGCACCCAGGTCCGCTCCCCAGTTCCAGATGAACGCATGCAAGAAAGCCGGCCGCTCGGCCGGAGTGATGGATCGGATTTCCTCGACCATCTGCGCAACCTTTTCGGCGCGCGTCGCGTTCTCTTTCCAGCCGGTCACGGCGTGGAATACACCCACATTCGAGCCCACTGGATACGTCGCGTGGCGATATTCGGATACGCGCCGTCCGTAGTCGGGGTAGAGCGCCTCCAGCCCCGGTATGCGCTCGGCATAGCGCCGAATCAGTTCGGGCTTAGAAGCATTCATGATCCATATGCTTCGCAGGCCTGCCTCGCGCATATACGTCGAGGTCAGGTCGAGGAAGCCGTCGTAGACGGCCGCGCGTTCTTCCGGCCGGTACCGCATCCCGTACGAGTCTGGATACGTGTAGCCGATTCCCGAGACGGCTCCGAGAAACGCATCGGCCGGGGTGGCGGTCGAGTAGTAGTAGCTCAGGATATCGGGCATCAGAAGCCAGGCGGACGGCGACACGGTCCAGCCAATGGGCGTCTTGCCTCGCGCAGGGTCGCCCCAGAGCTGGGGGAAGTTAAATAGCGACAGCACCGGCAGGTTGTCGCCGTCCGACATGATGAAGCTGACGTAGACCTTCGCCGGGTCCAGCTTTGGACGCTGCGGCGCTTTGGGTCTGAGCGCGCCCGTACGAATGCCCGAATGGACGCTCAGGTTGGTGCAGTTGATGGACCCCACCAGGTACTTGCCGAACTCGGCGAACAGCGTTACGCCGGGCCCCTCGCCGATGCCGATGTCCTTGCCGGCCCACGGGTAACTCATGATTGGAGCGTTGGCAGGCATCCTGGCAAGCAAAGCCTCGGCCAGCTTCGCTTCTTCGGTGGGGTTGGCGTAGGGTCGGGCGCCGTCAATCGCACCCGAAATCCAGAAGATGAACGCCTTGTGCTGCGTGAGATAGTCGCGCAGGCCGAGATGGTCCGGATACGAACAGGCGGCAAGCGCATGGTTGAGCTTGGGCCAGAGCGTGTCCAATGCCCACCGGTACGCTTCGGCGCTTGTCTTCCAGCGTCCGCGCAGGTCGGCATACACGGGCAGCCTGATCTGGGGCGCCGAGCGCGCAGCCGGCCGGCGGGCGGACGGCGGCGAATCTGCCGACCCGCCGACAAGATACGGGAGCATCCGCGGCGACACGACGAGGCAGTTCTCCGCAGACGCGATCATGTTGGCGATGTTCTTCGTTGCCGGCAGCGCCGGATCGGTCACCACGAGGCCGCGTACCAGCCCGGCATGTCGGTTCAGCAGCTCGCGCCAAGATCGCGCGGTTTTCGTTGCCGTGATCCACTTATTGCGGCGCATCCAGTTGAGCCACTGACTGTCGGTCGCCGTGTACAGGCAGTAGACGCTCGGACGCGTCCTGTTGATGAGCCCCTGCAGGATAAGCGCGCACAGCTGAACATCCGGAGCCTCGCGCGTGATGTCACAGACGGTGAGGGTCTTAGCCGGAGGCTGCGACCGCGGGAATGGCGATCCTTCCAGCTGTCCGGTCGCATCGAGACGCAGGTCGCGAGGTTCGCCGGAGGGGACGGCTTCGGGCGCTCGCGGCGCTGCCGGAATCGGTCCGGCGCCCTCAACGCGGTAGAGGTCCACGCCATCGAGTCGGATGCCGGCATAGCCGTGCCACTGGACGCGGATCTCAAGCTTGCCGCCCGGACACTCGAAGGCTATGGGAACCCGGCAGTATCTGCCGACCCGGAAATCCGAACCGACGAGGTGCCGGATCGCGCAGACGTTCTGACCGAACTGGACGACGGCGTCCAGGTCGGCAACGGGCTCCTCTCCGGCGTCTTCCGTCAGCTTGGCGCGCACGAATGCCGCGTACACGCCTCGCGGCACGTCCCTGTAGGGACCGTACAGGATGGCCTTGCCCCGTTCGGCAGCTCCGACTCTTGCTTCCCAGACCTTGCCGGACAGGGAATCGGGGTCCTTCGCCGCTCGCCCGGCTTGATGCTGCGCGCCGCCGACCGCACTCCATCGAGCCACCTGCGTATAAGTCCCTGCAGGAAGAAGCGCGAGGTCGGTGATCTCCCTCCGCAGTGCGTCAGGCAGGCCCTCCGGCCCGTTACCCATGAGAATCGTGAGCGCTGCCACGGCGAGCGCCGAGGTCAATGGGCCCATCGTGCCCCTCCAGATCGGCGCGACTGCTTCGCGCGCCGGACAAGGACCATTATACGGCACCGGACCGGCGCCACGGGAGCCCGGAGAGCTAAGGAGCCTTGGTCAGGTGCCGCACCTCGTACCAATAGCGGACCGTCTCGCCCGCCTCAAGCGCAGTCCTTGCGGGAAACATCTCGAGGTTGACCTGAAGCCGTGACGGAGCCCAGTAGAGCCCGAGCCGCCCGATCTGGGCGGTATCGAAGCGCTGCTCCACGCCGAACCCCTCGCGGTGGTTGAAGTAGGCGAACGCTCCGCCCGGGGCGGCTCCTGCGATCAGCGCTTCCGAGCCTGGCGTGGGCCGAGCGTCCTTCCAACCCTTGTTGGCCTGCACCCAGTCCGGAGCACGGACGTAGACCGCTACCACGTTCGGATCGCCCTTGTCCGTCGCCGCGTCGTATTCGGGGTGGAGCCACAGGTCAATGGGCCGCGCAACCGAGGCAGTCGCCTCGCCCTCGATCCGCACGGCCTCGCCCACAAGCCGGATGGCACGGCTGAATCGGGTTCCGTCGGGGGTGCGGAGGCTCATCTTCACCACATCCGCCCCAACCTCTTCAACGTCGAACGCAAGGATGCTCCTCGCACCGGGGCCCTCTCCCTCGCGCACCCAGTCCTCGTATCGGAAACGATTGAACGCTCTGTGCGGCCGGATCACGTTCCGCTTGGTCGGCTTATGGAACATCTCGATGATCTTGCCGTTGCTCGCAGGCAGGGCGGAGACACGCCAGGTGTCGTTCTCGATCGTGACTGCCCTGATGCCGCCGAAGAGGGCCTGCAGCGATTCCACGAAGGCGTCCGTCCGGACCGTCTCGCTTTCCATCGTCGCGCCGAAACGGCGGCACATCTCGTGATAGGCGTTCAGGAGATCCGGCCCATACTCTGCCGAGGCGGGTCTGGCGACGCCGCCGGCGACGGTCAGCTCGCTCGTTGCCTGGCTGAGCGCCGCTCTGTAAGCGCACAGCGACGCCTTCTCGACCCGTTGCCTGACTTCCTCGGTGCGCGCCAGTCGTCTGGCTTCAGTGAAGCGATCCCAGATGCGACGCGTGGTGGCCGGGTCCAGGCCGAGAGCCGACTCGGTCGAGAAGCACGTCGGATGCAGGCCTTTGCGACCGATGTGGTCGTGGAACTCGTCGAGGTAGGCCATGATCGGACCGGCGGCCTCGGCGTAATGAAGCCGGCAGAACTCCATGGCCTCCTTCCGGCTGTCGCGCCCCGGCTTCCAAAGGCATCGGGCCATGACATAGTTGCGCAGATCGCTCAGCTCGGTGGAGAACCCGTTGCCCGCGGCCTGCATGAAGACGCCGCGCCCGTTGTTCTTGGCGAAGTACGCCACGCTGCGGCCTATGTTGCGAAGGTTGGGGAACGGGAGCATGTAGCACGAGAAGTTGGTGTTGTAGTGCCAGATGAAGACCTTGTCGCACTTCGTCTTCCATACCGCCATGTCGTTGCAGAAGTCCCGGTTGAGAGCGCACGAAGGATCGTCAATGGCATGGAAGTCGCAGCATTCGATGCTGCACAGTTGAACCATCACGTTGCGATGGGCTCGCAGCGTTTTCGGCGGCTTGCGGGTGTACCAGTAGGCGAACGTTCCGAGCAGGACATCGGGGTGCTTCTTCTCGATGCGCTCAGCCACGGCGTTCACGAAGGCAATCATGGTGCCCGAGTGGGAGCCTTCTCGCTCGTCGAGCTCGGCGCACCGCGGACATGTGCAGTAGTTCGCGTTGTCCATCTGGGCGATGTTTATGTTCCGCGCCTCGGGATGCTTGCGAATCTCCTCAAGCACTGCCTCCGTCACGATATCAAGCACGTCGGGATTGGTCAGGCAGAGCTGCGGCCCGCCGCCGTCGGAGCCGGTGGGCCGTTGACCGTTGACAAGCGCGTAGTACTCGGGATGCGATGCGGCGTACTTCGAGGGCGGCACCAGATATGCGATGTTGTGGTTCACGAGACGAAAGCCTGTCCGTCCGCCAAGTGCGGCATCGTCGCTGACCGTGTTGCATCGAAGCCGTGCCGCGAAGTCCGGACGCCGGCTTGTCTCGCCGTAGTAAGGCCACCGGAATGCGAACGGCGGATTGAAGGTGTGGACGCCAACGCGCAGGGGACGCCGGGCTGCGTCAGGCGGCATGTACGTGTGGTCGAACGTCAGGAACCGCGCTCCCACGTACTCCTCGAAGAACTCGTACACGCCGTACAGAGTGCCCCTGGGCCGACCTCCGTCAATGCAGATCGCATCCGGTCGGATCGTGATGCGCAGTTCCTCTTCCCCGGAGAATCGCGCCGAACCGCCCAGGCACTGCGCCACGGCGTCCGGACCGATGAACACCCCGCGCCCATTCGCCGAATCTATGATCGGCAGCTCCGAGCCGGTCGCCAGCCGAAACAGGTCCCGGAACTCCTCGGCAGCCCGCCTTTCGGCAGACGTTGCCGAAACGCCGCAGACGATGGATGTTCCGGCGAAGGCGGAGAGGGACGGGCGACCTTCCACACCGGAAGGCACGACGGTAATGGCAAACGCCGGACCAAGAATCCAGCCGATCATATGGCTCCTCCGATGCAGAGAGGGGGCGGCCCTCGGACCTGTCAGACCCGTCGGACAGGTCTGACCGGTCCGACAGATCCGACAACCCGCGCTACTTCCCCATTGCCTTCAGGGCCGCGAGCGCTCGGGCCGGCGTCTCGAACCCGAGGCCGCTCTCGTCTTCCTGTTCGACGACATACCACTCGGTCTTGTGGACTTCTTCGCACAGGCGGAAGATCTCGGGCCAATCGCCCTTGCCCTCGCCCGGAACCGGGTTGTTCTGCGCGCCCCATTCCTTAAGGTGCACCGTGCGCGCGCGCCCCACGAACTCGCGAAGTGGAGCGTAGGGGTCGCCGCCGCCGTTGGCGCAGTTGCCCACGTCCATCTGCATGATCACTTCCTCCTTCGTTCGACGAAAGAGGTGGTTCCACGCCGTGTCGCCCTCGACGGTCGCAAAGTCGAACCCGTGGGCATGGTAACCGCAGAACAGCCCTTCAGGCCCAAGCTTGTCGGCGGCGTCGTTCAGGATGCCGGCAAGTTCTTCGATGCCCGCCATGCTTGCCATGCGCGCGCTGTCGGCCGCGATGATCAGGAACCTGTTGCCGAGAGCCTTGTTGAGCTCAACGGTTCGCTTGAGATTGTCGCCCACCAACGCCCCGGTCTGCAGGTGAATGCCGCAGCACTTCAGGCCGTTGGCATCGTAGGCTGCGCGGAGATCGGCGGCGCTCAGCCCCATCCACTCGACCTTGTCTCCGCCGTAGCCCCAGGGCTCCGCTGCCACATAGCCTATCTCGGCGACGCGCGCCAGCGTTCCCTTCAGATCCCTTGCGCACTCGCCGCGCACTGAGTAGAGCTGCAGACCGATCGGTACCTTGGACATTGGGTTTCCTCCTTGACGGATATATCGGGGTCTGGCCTGGTCGGAGCTCATGCGTCCCCTATCCTTCAGCCCCGTAGATTGCGGTGTAGCAGTCCCAGCCGGGATCGGTCGCCATACGGATAGACGTGATCTGACCGGCGAGCATCAGCCTTCAGCCCAATGGGGCATGAGGCACCCACATCGCTCGTCAATGCAGCCGGCCTCCAGCCTGTAGACCCTTCGCTGGTCTCTGGTTCGAGATGGGCGGCTCGCACTCCTGCAAGTCCGCAGGCGCGGCGGGAATGTTCGGGCCAAAACGAAAGAGCCTCGCACGACTTTCTTGCGAGGCTCACGCAGCTTGCGCCGAGGTTACTTGAGATCGAAACAGGCGATGGCCTTGAGATTGCGGACAATCAGCCGGCCCTGCGCGATGATCGGCGCCGTCCAGCTCTGGCCGCCCAGCGGCGTGAATCTGCCGAGTTCCTGATAGCTGTCGGGCGACGCTTTGACCATGACGCATGCGCCCGTTCGACCGTCGAGGCCGATCAGAACGCCGTCAACAAGCACCAGGCCTCCCCACTCGAACCCGGACTGCTTCCATTTCGTCTGCCCCGACATGGGGTCCAGACAGACCATGTTGCCGGGCTCACCGATGCCGTAGATCATGCCCTTCCAGAGCACGGGAGTGTTGAACCGGGCGACGAGGTCCCTCGACTGCCAACGGATCGTCGCGCCCGATTGCGCGACGTCTACGAGGGCGCACCCCTTGCCGTACCCTGAGGTGATGAAGACGCTGTTGCCTATCACGATGGGCGTAGCGGCGTTGACATCGTAGGACGTCTCCCAGGGCGCGCTCCAGAGCTTCGCGCCCGACGCGGCAGCCACGCCAATGACTGCCTTCGCCGCGAACGTGATGTACTGCTTAACGCCGTTGATGGTGGCCACAACGGGCGTCGCGTACCCGGTCTGCGTATCGCCGCCGCCCTGCATGACCGTCGCGCCGGTCTCCTTGTTGAGCGCAACGATGGCAGCATTCCGGCCGCCTGGAGCCAGAACGACGCGGTCGCCGTCAATCACCGGTGACCCGGCCAGGTCCCAGCTCGGCCGCTGAGAGCCGAAATCGGCGCACACATCGCGCGACCATATCTTCTTGCCGCCGGCCGCGTCGAGGCAGTGGACCACTCCCAGCCGGCTGATCGTGTAGACCTTGCCGCCGGAGATCGTAGGCGTCGAGCGAGCATAGCCATAGTTCGCGCCGGACGTGTCCTCATACGGGAACGCCCAGACTTCCGAACCGGTCTTGAGATCGAGGGCGCGAACGATATCCTGGCTGCCCCTGTGGTCAATGATGAACACCTTGCCGCCGGCAACCGCGGGACCGGCGTACCCGTTGTCGCTGAGATCAACCTTCCAGAGCGGCTTTGGCGGTTTCGCGGCCCAGTTCTTGTTGATCCCGGTCTCGGTTGAAATGCCGTCTCCCTTCGGTCCGAGGAAGCGCGGCCAGTCACCGCCGCCCGTGGTTGGTGTCTGCGACTGAGCGGCTGCGGCGCCCGAGCCCGCCGTCGCGCCGGTGCCCGGCGATGAACGCTGACATGCCGTCAGGCATACCAGCGAAATGGCTGCAGCGGTGAACGTTGCCGTTCGTTTCATATATCTCCCTCCGAGTCTCCGGCTCATCGCCGCGAGTATACCCTAACCTTCAATGCCGGCCGGCCAATGCTTCATCGCACCGTTACCTTGAGCCTGTCCCGACGGATCAGAGCGCCCGTCGGACAAGCATCGGCGCATGCCAGAGCCACTTCACGCAACCCGTCAACCATCGCGCTGTTGAACGGAGCGGCCGTGCGGACGCCGAAGCCGCGCCCGATGAATCCGATCCCGAGTTCCTCTCGTGCCTCTGCGGCGATTCTGACGCAGATGCCGCATGCGATGCACTTGCCGGGCTCGAATACGATGTCCGGATGGCTGTCGTCAATCTCGAACGCGCGCCGATCGCCGGAGTAGCGAACCGGGTGCGCATCGTAGGAGTCGGCGAACCGCCGGAGGCGGCAGTCATCGGCCCGAGCGCAGGCGCACTTGAGGCACCGGCCGGCTTCGGCGACTGCCTCCTCAGGCGTGTAACCTGCGGTCGCTCCTTGCGCCGGAGTCTGACGCCCTGCCACGCTGCCCAGGCGCAGGAACGGCTGGACCGTGGCGGCGTCGAGGTGCCCGATATGGACGCTGTACTCACGACCTCGCTCGGGCTGCCCCTTGCCGCCCAGATAGGCGTCTATGGACAGAGCCGCAGCCCTTCCATCGGCAACCGCGCGCACCGCATGCTTGAGCGGTATCAGCGACCCGCCTGCAGCGAACACGCCCGGTAGGTCCGTCATCATCGTGGCTCGGTTGACCTTGATCCCCTGCGGACCGAAGCCGATACCCGGCAGGAGCCCTGCGCTGTTCCGGAGGTCACCGCCCGCGATCAGGACCGCGTCGAAATCGCCATGCAGTTCGCCCAGCGATACCTGCTCGCCGATGCGTGTGCTGCCGACGAAGCTCGCCCCAAGACTCAGGATAACGGCCACTTCCGCATCCACCACCGCCTCGGGCAGTTCCTCGCGAGGCACGGCGTATCGGAGGTTGCCCCCCGGCAGCGGGTGGTCGTCGTAGAGCGTACACGAGTGGCCCATTTGCTGAAGGTAATAGGCCGCGGCCAATCCCGCCGGACCCGATCCCACAATGGCCACGCGCTTGCCTGTCGGAGCTGCGCACTCCGGCAGGTATGGCGTTCCGCTTGCCAGGTCGTAGTCTGCCACATACCGCTTGGTGAGGCAGACCGAGAGAGCGCCGTCATGGGCCGCGCGTCGGCAGCCCTTCTCGCAAAGCTCCGGACAGATGCGGCCGAGAACGGCCGGCAGCGCGATGGTGTCTTTGACGACGATCAGCGCCTCCCTGAAGCGCCCCTCCGCCGTCAGACTCATCATCGCCGGAATATCCAT
>JBBIQU010000013.1:20837-46451 GCA_037442185.1 Chthonomonadales bacterium
CGCCCTGGCAAGGCCCCACGCAATCGCCAAGATGGTCGCTCAGGAGAAGTTCGATTGCCGTCCGGCGAGCGTTGCGCACCTCATCGGACTCGTTGTGCACTACCATGCCGTCCGCGGCGCGCGTCGCACATGCCGGCAAGAGGCGGGCGACCCCTTCGACACGGACGACGCACAGCATGCACGACGTTTGCGCAGGCCTACCCGGCAAGTAGCAAAGGGTCGGTATCTCGATGTCCGCCAGTTCGGCGGCTTCGAGGATTGTGGCGCCCTCGGGGGCCGCAATGCTCCGGCCGTCAATCGTCAAGGTTGGCATCGTCTATGGCCTCCCGCTCGGCCCGGTTCGGATCACGATGGCGTCCTCGGGGCATCCGCGCCGACAGGCATCGCACCGCGTGCAGCGCTCATCGTTGATCACATGCATCGCGAAAGGACGCATGGGGATAGCATCCGCCGGGCATTGCTGTGAGCATAGCGTGCAGCCGATGCAGTCCTCCGTGATTTCGTAGCGGATCAGGGCCTTGCAGACTCCTGCCGGACACCGCCCCTCGATGTGGGCCTCGTACTCATCGCGAAAGTACCGAAGGCCGGTCAGCACGGGGTTGGGCGCGGTCTGGCCGAGACCGCACAGACTGCCCTGCTTGACGAGACCCGACAGCTCCTCGAGCGTGTTCAGGTCCGACTTGCGCCCCTTGCCCGCGCACAGGCGCTCGAGCACCTCGAGCAGGCGCTTCGTGCCCACCCGGCAGAAGGTGCACTTGCCGCACGATTCGTCCTGCGTGAACGCGAGGAAGTATCTGGCAATGTCCACCATGCAGGTTCGGTCATCGAGGACGACCATCCCGCCGGACCCCATGATGGCCCCGGCTTCGGCCAGCGCATTGTAGTCCACAGGAGTGTCTGCCAGTGAAGCGGGCAGGCATCCGCCGGACGGCCCTCCGATCTGAACCGCTTTGAAGCTCGCGCCATCAGGCACGCCTCCGCCGATCTCCTCGACGATCTGCCGGATCGTGACGCCCATGGGCACCTCGATCAGACTGCCGCGCCGAACCTTGCCCGCGAGCGCGAAGACTTTCGTTCCCTTGCTGGTCGCCGTTCCCAGAGCCGCAAATGCATCGGCGCCGTTCCGGAGTATCCACGGCACCAGCGCATAGGTCTCCACGTTGTTGATACTTGTCGGCTTGCCCCAGAGGCCGCTCTCCGAAGGATACGGCGGGCGCAGCGTCGGCACGCCCCGCCGCCCTTCGATGCTTGCGATGAGCGCCGTCTCCTCGCCGCAAACGAACGCGCCCGCGCCCTCCAGCAGCCGCAGGCGCAGCGTCATGTCGGTACCCATCATGCGCTCACCGAGGAAGCCGCGCTCCTCGCACAGCCGTAACGCTTCCCTGGCTCTCCTGACCGCATGTGGGTACTCGGCCCTAACGTAGAGCACGCCCTCCTCGGCGCCGACCGCGTATGCGGCGATGGCGATGCCCTCCAGCACCCGGAACGGGAAGGACTCGAGGAGCATCCGATCCATGAACGCGCCCGGATCGCCCTCGTCGCCGTTGCAGATTACGTACTTTGGCGTCCCTCCGGCTTGCCGCACTTTCTCCCACTTGAGACCGGTCGGGAAACCTGCGCCCCCGCGCCCGCGCAATCCGGACCGCTTGACCTCTTCGATCACCTGCTCGCCGCCCATCTCGGTCAGGCACCGCTTCAGAGCGGCGAACCCGCCGCGCGCAAGATATGCGTCAAGGTCCAGCGGCTCTGCCTCGCCGGCATGCTCCATGGCGATCCGCTTCTGGGGACCCAGGTAGGCGCAGATCGGCGGATCGCGCATGTCCACCGCATACCGGGTGACAGGCTCCCAGCCCTCGTCGCTTGCCAGTCGGTCCAGCAGGCCGGTCGCGGCGGTGCGAAGGCGCGCCCCCAGCCCCGAGGGCCGAAAGTGCTTCCGCATGAGCGCCTCGGCGTTCTTGGGGTCAAAGCGCGCGTACATGACCGTGGCCTTGCCCGGCTCGGCCACCTCGACAAGCGGAATCTGGTGGCAGAGACCGCTGCAGGATATGCCGCGGACGGCAACGGGAACATGCAGGTCCCTGGCCGCTTGCGTGAGGGCCTCGCGGACGTGCATCGTCCCGCCCGCAATGCAGCACGAATCGAGCGCCAGCCTGACCTCGCCCATCGAGCTGTGGGGCCCTGCCGCATCGTCGAGGTTCGCGTTGAGGGCGCCGCGGCGCTCGAGCGCAAGGAAGTCCTCGAGGGCGGCCGCTACGTTGTCGGTGCTGAGATGCCCGTAGGTGAGGCCGTCAATCTGCATGACGGGCGCGAGCGTGCAGCACCCCAGGCAGGCGACTTTCGCCACGGTGAAGGTACCATCCGCATCGGTATCGTCGTCGCCGGCGATTCGGAGGTGCCTCCGAAGGGCATCGTCCACGATCCCCGATCCCTTGACGTGACACGCCGTTCCGTGGCACATGCTCACGATGTGTCGGCCCACAGGCTTGAGGCGGAACTGCGAGTAGAACGTCGCCGCGCCCATGATGTCCGTGGCCGAGATTCCTGTCTCCAGCCGCACCTGTCGCAGCGCCGCCTCGGGCAGATAGCGGTACTCGCGCTGAATGGCCTGCAGGATGGGGATCAGGGCCTCCTGACCGCGACCAATCGTCTCGACCAGCCGCAATACGAAATCGGCGGGGTCGGGGAGCTTCGCGGGTTCCGGGCGGTGCCGCTGACGGTCCGACGCGCCACGTCGGAGGCGATGAAGGAGACCTGCAGTCATTTCGCGCCGATGCAGTAGAGGTGCTTCTCACCCCGGATGACGATGCGCGAACCGACGTAGGCAGGCGTCGCGTTGACATCCTCGCCCAACGGGCGCTTGGCCAGGACTTTGAACGAGCGCCCCGGGTCGAGGATGAATGTGGTCCCGTTCACGGCGGTGAGGTAGATGCGCCCGCCGGCCAGCACCGGCGATGATCGAACGGTCTCGGCGATATCGCCGTCCCAGACAGGCTTGCCGGTCTTGATGTCAACGCAGGTCAGCCACCCCTCCGTAGCCACCAGCAGCATGAGGTCGTCGAAAACGAGCGGGCTGACGATGTCGGGGAGACCGTCGCCTGCCGTCCAGGCCACAGCCGACTTCGTCACGTCGCCTTTGCCGTCGGGCCGGATTGCCGCCGAGTTGGAGCCCTGATTGGCCACCAGCACGTAACCGCTTCCGAACACCGGCGAAATCGCTACCTCGCCGCCCAGCACCTCGGCTCTCCAGAGTTCCGAACCGTTGTGCGGATCGTAGGCAACCACCCTGGGGTTCGCAGTGGTGACGATCTGCTCCTGACCGCCGGCATTGATGATGATCGGCGTGCTCCATGACGATCCCATGTCACGCTTGATCTGCCAGACGGTCTTGCCCGACACGAGGTCGAGCGCAAGGAGCGCCGACTTGCCGTCGTCGCCGTGCCCTTGATCGAGCTGGACGATCAGCCCCGAACCGAAGATCGCCAGCGAAGTCGCATGACCATATGGGTTCTCGATTGGCCCGAGATTGCGCGTCCAGAGGAGCTTGCCGTTCATGTCGAGGCACGCCACATCGCCGGTGACGAAGATAGCGCATACCCGCGCACCATCCGTGGCGAGCGTGCTCGGAGCATAGCCCGTGTCGGCCTGAACCTTCGGAACGGCAACACCGGCAGGGATCGGCACCGCGGTGCGCCAGACCAGCGCGCCTGTGTCGAGGTCGAACGCGTATACTTCGCGCTTTGAGGCGTCGGCCCCGCTGAGGAAGACTCGCTTGCCCCAGACGATGGGCGAGTTCTTGCCGGGCAGCGGAACCGCCGTCTTCCAGAGAACGCCCTCGCCGCGCGCGCCGTCCCACGCCGTGGGCGGCTTTCGATCCGGCGCAATGCCCGTCCCCTCGGGTCCTCGGAATCTCGGCCAGTTCTCGGCCCAGCCCGGGGCCAGCGACGCGCGAATGGCGACCGGCGGTTTCTTCAGGAGGCCAGGGTCCGCCGGCGGCGGCGCCCCGGCCTTCGTACCGGCGGGTTCGGTCGGCATGGGAACCAGCTGCGTTCCCGGACCTGCCAGCGTACCGCCCACAGGCTGCGCCACAGCCGCACCAGCCCCCTGACCGGTTGCCGCTGCCATCGGCAACGCACCTGACGGACCCGCCGACGGGCCGGAACCGGAAGGCTGACCGGGCGCATTCGCCGCGTGCTTTGGAGCCCGCTGGGCCGCGCGCGCGTATTCCGCAAGGCTGTCGTGCCTTGCCAGTACCGTCAACGTTGCCAGAGTCCCCGCAAGAACGCCGCCGACGCCCACCACAGCGCGGAACGTGGCTTCGGCCGACTGACGAGCCCGCGTCGCTGCGTCAGGTCTCGGGGTCGGCGCTTCCGGCCGCAGACGACGGACGATGTCCGAGGCAATCAGGAACACCACGATCAGGGTCAGGAGCAGCCACGCGCCGCGCACTGCGAAGTCACGGTGCCGGAGGTAGTCCTGCCGCACTCGCTTGTCCTCACTTCGAACGCGAGCGCGAAGCGCTTCGTCGCCGGGATGCAGCGTCAGATCGTGCTGCAGAGCGATCAGAACCGTCGCTTTCGCAGGGTCCTCGCGACGGCTTGCCACGGCGTTGGCAACCATGAGCGCCAGCACGACGATGGCGGCGGCCAGCGCCACGCGCGCCGTATTGCGCGCCGCAATCAGTGCGATCGGGGCGCCGGGAGGGTGAGCGTCCTGCCGAGCAACGTCGGCCAGTGAAGCGTTCATTCGAGTGTGATCAGTCCCAACCGCTCGTGCTCGACCGGGCAGGACATGTAGCACCGGGCGCACGAGAGACACCCACCGCGATCGGTCTCGTAATCCTCGCGGCGTCTGCGAATGGCAAGGTGTGCCAACTTGCCTCCGATGACAAGACCCGCCCATGCGCCGAGCAGCGCCGAGCCGATGTCGAAACGCCGCCTGATCTTGACTGCCGCTGCGTAGGCCACTTCGAAGGGCTGCGCCAGTTGCCGGTACGCGTCAGTCTCTTCGGTTGTTCCCCGCACGCGCCCTTGCTCTTCGGCCCAGAGGCGCTCGGCCAGTCGTACATCACTGTGCATCGTAGAGAGCGCGGGCGCGGCCGCATAGCCGAGCAGAGCAAGCGAGCCCATCAGCGCGGGCGTAATGATGAGCGCTCGGGTCAGGCTCCTGCGCGCCACGGCCCGGGCGTCCGCGGGTTCTGCAGGCGTCGGCGGCAGGATCGCACCGTAGGGACACTCATCGGCACACAGATGACAATGCAGACACTCGCCGGGCGTGATCTTGACACGCCACTTGGCCGCCACCGACGCCCAGCGCAGAAGCACGCCGTAGGGGCACATGTATCGGCAGTAGGGCCTTCCGACACGCGTGCCGATCAGAAGCAGCCCCGCGCCGAATGCGATGACGCCCCAGTGTCCCCCAAGACGATAGAACGGAATGAACGGGTCGTAGGCACAGATGATGAAGCTCGCGCCCGTCCAGGCGAACAGGACGGCCACGCCAAGGTAGAGATAAGGGATCAGGCCAAGCGTGTGGTCCACCAGCGGCGGCGTCTGAATCGGCCTCAAAGTGACGAGGTCCTGAATCGCACCGAGCGGGCAGGCTGATCCACAGAAGACGCGCCCCACGAACATGGCGAAGACCAGCGGTATCACAAAGAACGCCCCGACGGTGAAAGGCAGCCGGTAGCCGGGATCACCCAGCGCCAGAGCCACATTCTGTATGGAACCGATCGAGCAGACGCATCCCAGCCGATAGAAGCCGAAGTACAGCGCCGAGAAGATCACGAGCATGCGCACACCGGTTCTCGATCGAGTTCGCAACAGGAACCACGTACCGAGCATGAGCACGACGATGAGGATCGCCACGTCAATCGTCGCGAACGTATCCGCCCTCGGTCCCGGCTCGGTCGGCGTGGGCGGGAAGTAGCCGGAGGAGAACTCCGGCGGCGGCTGCTTCTTCTGCTCCTGAGCGGTCGCCGCAGCCACGGCCAGGAAAGCCAGCGTCACTGAGGCGATGCGTGCCAATGGAGCGAGCATCGCCTTCGAGCCCGGAGACCGGACCAGCGCCCCTTCACACTTCAATGGTCAACCGTCGCCCCTCAGCTAAGCGCCGTGACGCGTCGTGCGGATGAGGTACGGACGCGATGCGGGAACGCGCACGAACGCCTGCGACGGGCACACCTTGGCTATGGCGCACTGATTGCAGTTGACACAACGATCATGGCGGACCTGCAGGTGCAGCGCACCGTTTCCGAACCGATTGCAACCCTTGACGCAGATGCCGCAACCGATGCAGGCCGGCTCATCAATGAACATCTCGTAGAAGGGATCCTCCACGAAACGACGCTTGATCGCATCAACCGGACAGCGATTGTTCTCGGCGGCAAGCGTGTTGCCGGTCCGCTTGTCCTTGAACAGCCCGAAGCACAGCTTGCAGTAGCCGCACAGCGCATATGCGTGGACGCACTTGACGGCAGACGGAGTGACAACGCATTCCGTGGCGCACTTGCCGCACTGGATGCACTTCGATGGGTCTATCTGCCAGACGGTCGACTCCGAACGCTCGCCGCGCGCCAGCGCCCCCAGAGCGCCGCCGGCAGCGACCAGGCCGCCGATGCGAACGACGCCGGCGATCACATCACGGCGTGTGTGCGTGCTTGTGGGACTGGCTTCCTTCCCTTGCGGAGGCGTGCCGTTGCGAACGTCTTCAGCCATGCGTCTCGCGGTCCTTTCTTAGCCACGCCCGGTAACGCCTTGCACTGTCCAGTCCGCACCGCGTGATCTCCATACATCTGGCGCAGGGAGTCCCGTCAGGAATCGCTTTGGTGAGCCCGCAATCACGCGTTCGGATGTCTTCCTTACGCACAGTCAGCGCCAGAACTCCAAGTCCCGTCGCCGCTGCCGTAACGATCCGCAACCCGGCCAGAAGCCACTCACGGCGGCCAAGGTCCGCCTGACCAACAGTCCGCTTCCCATTCCGACTACGCACGCCCAGCCTCCGTCCGCCGGAATATCCTGACCGCTTTGATTCCCCGATCCAACACGGCGATGCGGCCGTCGGGGTACGTGGCAAGGTCCAGTCCAACCACCCCCGGCGACAGCCCCTCGTGACCAACCACCACCCCTTCGAAGTGACCGTTCGAGCTGTAGATCTTGACCCTGGGTATGCCTTTTTCGGACGTGACATACTCTCCGCCCGGCAACAGCGCAATGTCGGTCGGGTTGCAGCATCCGCAGAAGCCGTCGGCCTCTTGCGAGCCCTCTCCCCATGTCCAGCGGGGCGAGCCGTCGGGATCGTATATTTCAATCTGATGGGCTCCGGGGTTCACGACATGCACCGAGCCATCCTCGCCAAGGACGACATCGAGGTGCGGGCTCGGAACGATAAGGCCGTTGTAGCCTCGCTTCGGGTCCTTCTCGCCCAGATAGCCCAGAATGTGCCCGCTCGTATCGCAACGCGCCACACGGCGCGACACGGCATCGGCGAGATAGACGGCATCCGCCCCAACCGCGATACACGTGATGTGTCCTTCGGCGCCGAGCGAGGCCCACATCTCGGATCGGGCCGCATCCGGTCGAACTACCTCGACGTGCGGACCGACGCCCACAAACAGCGCGCCCGATGCAGCCGTGATGCATGTTGCATCGCCGCCAATGGGAATCTGCGCAGGAAGAGCCGAGCGACCGGATCGGTCAGGGCCGGTAGGTCCCTCCAATCGAGCCACAATCCCTTGGCCGGCCACCCACAGGCTGCTGTCGGGTCCGACGCTGATGCCCATGGGTTCCGGAATCTCAATCGGGACGCGGCCAACCTCGGAGTACTTCACGAGAGCAGGATCGGTCGGCGCGATCACATCGTCCGCGACCGGAATGTTGCGAGGGCGCGAACAGCCTGCGCCGATGGCCGAGACAGCCACAACGGCTGCGGCGACGCCTGCGCCGCCGAAAACGACCTCGCGCCGCGATACCGCAGCGCCGCCGGCCTGATCTTCGTCTTCGGGCATCGGTCCGATCACCTCAATCCTCAATACGTCCCGGGCCGCCGCATGCGTGCCCGAACCGCCCCGGCAGACGGCCTAACGAGCTTGGACCCGGGTCGCAAAGCTTCATTTCGCCGCCAGCTCCAGACATGCCATGCGGTGCAGGTCGCGCACCAGCAGCCGCGTCCCTGCCGGAGCCATTGGTCCCCACGCCTCCGGCCCTTCGAGAACACGCACCTGAGCCACACGCTTGTAACCCGACGGCGTGGCCTCGATGGCGCTCAGAGCGCCGCTGTCGCTCATGGCAAGCAGCATACCGTTCCAGATCATGTATGGGCCCAGTCCGAACCGGTCGATGCCGCTCGCCCACAGGGGCCTGCCGTCGGCATCAAGACAGACCATTTGCCCGCCAGGCTTGACGCAGTAGATGTGGCCCTTGTAGAACACCGGCGTCTGCTGGTCCGATCCCAGGACGTTGGGTTTCAGCCGCGCAGTTACCGTGCATTGGAACTTGCCGCCCGACCCGCTCAGTTTGACAAGCATTGCGCCCGAATCGTAACCGCCGGTCAGGAGCAGCCGGTCGCCGCCCAGCCAGACCGGGGTCGGGACTGTGGCCGTGTTGATCACCCAGTCGAGGTTTTCCCAGAGTATCCGGCCGTCGCTTGCGGCCACGCCTGCGACGCCACCGCTGCCGCACCACACGTATTGAGCAACGCCGCCGACGGTGATCGGCAGAACCGACGAATGGGTCATCAGCCAGCCACGCGGGTTCGGCGATTTCCATATCTCCTTGCCGGTAGCCAGATCGAAGGCCGTCATCAGGGCCGGTCCGCCCGTCCCAACGATAACCCGATCACCGTCAATGAGCGGACATTGTCCCGCATACCATTCCGGAACCGTGACGCCGTACTTCGCCACAAGGTCGTGCTGCCAGACCATAGCGCCCGTATCGGCATCCATGCATGTCAGGTGGCACTTGGGACCGAGCGTTACCACGTACTTGTCCGTCACGGCCGGGATCGTCCGAGACATACCGTGATTGCGTTTGACGCTGACCGGATAGGACCTCCGCCAGATCTCCTCTCCGGTGGCGAGCGCAAAGCACCGCACCGCATCGGCCTGGCCGGCCTGGTCGTAGTCAATGAGATAGACCCTTCCCCGACGAACGGCAGGCGCAGCGTAGCCTTCTCCAAGCTGGACCGTCCAAACCACCCCCGGAGGCGACGACGACCAATCGAAGTTCAGCTTGGCGTCGTTCTCGAGCAGGCCGTCGCGGGAAGGCCCCCTGAACCACGGCCAGAGGCCCGCCGTCCCGTCCGCCACTTGGACCGGGTTGGTGAAGCTTGTGCCGCCCGTCCCAGCCACAGGCGCCGCCGTCCGCGCGCCGGCAGACGGCGTCTGCTCGATGCCGAGAGGTCGTTCGTGAACGGGCTTCGGGCGAACGTAGCCGTACACCCACCACCCGATGCCGAGTGCCGCGCCGACTGCTGTGACCGCCGGAACCGCGATCGCTATCCATCCGTACTTCAACTCGATGCCTCAGTCCTGACCTTGCGTCCGCGCGCATGATACCCGACCTGAGTATACGGAACCGAGCGAGCGCCCACGGGGTATGATGAGGTAGCATGCGGGCCTGCAGGTTCCGGGGTTCCGAGCAACTCCGGTTCCGCGCCGCCCAAAGGAGGTGCCGCGCCGTGCGTCATAGATACGGATTCACGTTGATCGAGCTTCTCGTTGTCATCGCTATCATCGCCATTCTCGCCGCCATCCTCTTCCCGGTATTCGCACAGGCGCGCGAGAAGGCCCGAGCGACGTCCTGCCTCAACAACCACCGCCAGCTCGGCACGGGACTGATGCTCTACATCAGCGACTATGACGAGACCTATCCGATAACGTTCTATCTTGCGTCCGAGGCCGGAGGCACGCCATGCATCCTGACATCGTTCCAGGCCCTGCAGCCGTACCAGAAGAACTCTCAGATTGTGGTGTGCCCATCGGACTCAACGCGATTGGACTTCGCCCGCGGCACGTCGCTGATGGGCTTTCCGCCGCCGTGTTCGGCCAATCCTCCCGTCTCCATCCTGAGCTATCAGCCCAACATGCGACTCATTGACGTGGGCGATCCAAACTATCTGGTCAATCCATACACGGGCTTCACCGGCCGACCGGTTCGACGGATGGCGGAGGTCGAGTTCCCGGCCGAAACGGGAGCCTACGCCGATGCCACGATCGCCCTCCAGGGCGGCACGGCGAACTACACCACCTATGATCTGCCCGTCCAGGCGCGGCACGGCCTGCTTGTCAACGTCAGCTATGCGGACGGGCATGCGAAAGTGATGCACGTCAAGCCGGAGCTTGGAGCCGACGGCTCGCAGTTGGGCGGCTTGCAGCTCGACGGACAGGCGATTCGCTCCTGGCTGATCACCGATGGAGGACCCTACGCGGGCAAGCGCCAGGTCTGGGGCATCCCGTTCAAACTGCCTGACGGATCATGGGGCATTCGCTAGAGGCCGTCGGAACCGAGCCGAGACCGAGGACCTTCGCGAACCGAACGCGACCGGCTTAGCGGCGGCTTCCACGGCGCAGGCATCGCCCATGAGAATCGTTCACCTCGCAGCCGGCGCAGGCGGAATGTACTGCGGAGCGTGCGCGCGCGACACGCTGCTGGCGCGCGTGCTGATCGCTCAGGGCCATGACTTCCAGATCATACCGCTCTACACGCCGTTGCGGTTCGACGGCGGCGACCCATTGCCGACCGCCCGCATATTCCTTGGCGGCATCAACGCCTACATCGAGCAGCAGCTTCCGCTCTGGAGGTACGTGCCCAGAGGGCTGCGCGGCATGCTGGACACGCCGCGCGTCCTCGCCTGGGCATCCCGCTTTGCCGTGTCCACCAAGCCCGGTGACCTTGGGCCGATGATGCTCTCGGTGCTGCAGGGCGTCAACGGCCGACAGGCCGCCGAGTTCGCCGATCTGGTGAGGTACATCGGCTCCATCGCTCGGCCTGACCTCGTCAGCATCACGAACTCCCTGCTGACCGGAGTGGCTCCCGAGATCAAGCGCAAGCTCGGCATTCCAATCGTCTGCGGACTTCAGGGAGAAGACACCTTCGTCAAGGCAACTCCCGAACCGTATCGGTCACGGACGATCGAGCAGATGCGCGCCAATGCAGCATCCGTTGACCTGTTTCTGTCGCCGAGCCATACGTATGCGGCAACGATGGCCGATTTCCTACGCGTTCCGACGGAGAGGATCCGCGTTGCTCGCGTCGGAGTTGACGCCGAACCCTATCGCCGGGATGCTCGGACACGCCCGTTTCCTTTCTGCATCGGTTATCTGGGAGTGATCACGCCGCTCAAGGGACTCGATCTGCTCGTCAGGGCGTTCATCGCTCTGCGGAAAAGAGGCGCCAATGTCGAGCTGGCCGTGGCCGGCAAGGTACTGAACCGGCAGTACTGGGTCGAGCAGGTGCGACGCCTCGAAGGGGCCGGAGTATCGCAGCACGTCCGATATGAAGGTGAACTTCCCTTCTCCGAGAAGGTTAGCTTCCTGCACGGCTGCTCGGCGTTCTGCATACCCAGCAGACAGCCAGAAACGCGCGCTGTCGCAGCGCTCGAGGCGCAGGCCGCCGGTCTGCCGGTGATCGTGCCGGACACGGGCATCTTCCCGGAGATGCTTGAGATCACCCGAGGCGGCCTGACTTTCCCCACGGGCGACAGCGAAGGCATCGCCGAGGCCGTGGCCGAACTGATGCGCGATCCCGAGGCCGCCGCGCGAATGGGCCAGTCCGCAGCCGAAAGGGTGCGAAGCCAGTTCAGCCCCGAACGGCTGGCGCGCGAAACCCTTGCGGCGTTCGAAGACGCCGTCCGTGCCCAGGTCTCCGGCTCATCGCCCCTAGCCGATACCGGCGCCTAATCGAGCGCGAGAAACTCTAGCGTCCGCCCCTTGCCGCCTTCGCCGGTCGCCATCAGCAGGAGGATCCCGGGGGTCTTGCCGTCCTTCGGATCCTTGCCGACCGCGGCATCCAGCACCTTCCCTGCGAGCTTCTCGCTCTGCCAGACCGGCTTGAGCGAGCCGCCGCCCATGACTGCACCGGGGTCGAAGAATACGAGCTTCGTTCCGTTCGCATCCGTCCACGGCGCCCAGGCGAAGAGCGATCCATCGCTGCGGGGGTCCCACAGGCCGAACACGCCGGCCTGCTGCACCTGCTCCGGGAATCCGAGCATGGCCACCATGTCGGGCGTCAGCCGGGCCACGACACTGGCATAGATGCCGGCACCCTGATCGGGCAGGACCATCCCGCGCCCAACCGTCAAGGGGTTTGTTTTCGTACTGTCAACGCCGAAGACCGCCGGCTCTTCCATGCTGTCAAAGATGAACACGCACTCCTCGCCGTCCTCGAAGCGTACCGTGCCGGTGATGTTGGACAGCTCCGGAGCCGGCTTGCTCGCAAACGCATCGCCTGACCGGTAATGCACCGCGCCGGGCGCCGCGATCACGGCCGGTTTGCCCTTCTCGAAGTTGCCAACGAAGAAACTGCCCGCCTTCGGACCGAGCTTGACCCCCGCATCTTTGGTCAGTTTGCTCTCGGCGATGCTCATCACGGCGACCTCGTCGGTCGTATCCAGCACCAGAACCCGCGGCTTCTTGTCGCCCATGACGTCGCCGACCGCCACGCGACGCGCTCCCTCAGGGGCCTCGAGCTTCCATGCGGACTTGAAGGCTATGGGCAGCCCGACCAGGCTGTACTTATTCTTTGCGTAGTACTGACCACGGCTGTTCCGTTCGCCGCCGCCCGACGGGTTGATGTGGCAAAAGGAGCAGTCCTTCTTCTCCTTGGCCGCGTACTCGGGCCTGGCATCCGCCGAGCCGACGAACGTCGCCAACGCGACGAGCGCCAGGACCGACATGATCGGTTTTGTCATCCGTCAACCTCCTGATTGCATTGAGCGTTCAGCGCCATAGTACCGCATGGGACCGCCTGCAGCGAGACGCCGGGCGGCCCGACTCGGCTCTTCATTTGCTCACGACGCCGCGTCGAATCGGATCTGGGCGCTGTCGCGATACCCGATCCGGCACGCTCGAAACCATATCGGCTTCCCGTCGGTGATCGCGATAGGGCGGGAGTACAGATGCCATCGCCTGGCCGTAGTCGGCTCCCCTGTCGGCGGCCGCGGCCGATCCGTGTCGCGATCCGGGGCTTCGTAAGTATAGACAAGCGACGCGCCGGCAGTTGCGCACGACGCGGTCAGTTTGCCGTTCGATGCCCGCAAATCGGGCGCGGCCGTCACGGGCCACACCCCGCCGGGTCGGAAACGCTCGATGAGCTCCTCCTCAGGGATAAGCCCGAGGTCTCCGCACTCCCTCTGCCACCGATCCAGCTCGCGACGCAGGCGCTTCAGCACCGGCGCATGGGCCGGATCGGCCGCCAGATTGCGTATCTCGAAGGGATCGGACTGGAGGTCATATAGCTCCTCCTGCGGCTTACGTCGGGCCATGAACAGTCGCTGCGCCGGCGTAAGGGCGGTTGGAGTTTCGCCCCTGCCGATGGCGGCAGCCTCGTCCTTGTGCAGACGGCGCAGCTCTTGCATCGTCGGCGTCACTTCGCCGTAGGCATTGTGCTGGGCGTAGGGACGATCGGGATGATAGTTGCGGATGTAGCGATACCGAGCGTCGCGAACCGACCGCACCGTATCGCACGCCTCATCCATGCGGTCACGATGGCCGAACACGACCGTCCGCGGCTTCGATGGAGGCTTGCCGTCTGCCGTATAGAACGGCCTGGCCTGCATATGGCCGGGAACGGGCACCCCCGCGATGCTGAGCGCTGTCGCGCTGAGGTCCATGAGGGTCACGAGATCCGTGCGCACGCTGCCGGCCGGAACCTTGCCGGGCCACCGAACGATCAGGGGGACATGCAGACCGCTGTCGTAGGGCCAGCGCTTGGCTCGAGGCAATCCCCTGCCGTGGTCGCCCCAGAAGAACACCACTGTGTTATCTGCCAGGCCGTCTTCTTCGAGTTGGCGAAGGATCGCCGCGGCCTGCTTGTCCATGGCCGTGATGTTGTCGCTGTACCGAGCCCAGTCCTTCCGCACGAGCGAGGTATCCGGATAGTAGGGCGGAATGGGCGCTTTTGCCGGATCGTGCCTCTCTTCCGGCGGAACGGCGCGCATGTTGCGCTCATAGTCCTCATCGGGCACGCGTATCTGCGATTCGTGCGTCACAAGGAAGTTGAACACCGCGAAGAACGGCGTATCGGCGGACGGCCGATTGCGCCAGTGGGCCCGATTGCCGCTCTCGTCCCAAGCCGAAATGGGAGCCTCGAAGTTGTAGTCGGTCTTGGCGTTGTTGGTGCAGTAGTAGCCGGCTTCGCGCAGGTACTCCGTGAAACACCGCACCTCGGGCGGCGGCGTTCCGCGTGACCGCATGTGCATGGTGCCGATCGAAGTCGGATACATACCCGTGATGATGCTGGATCGGCATGGCGCGCACACGGGCGAAACGGCAAACGCGCAATCGAAGCGTGCCCCTTGCGCGGCCAGTTGGTCAAGGTTGGGGGTGCGGGCATACTCGGCGCCGGGCACCACACCTGAGTAACACCCGAGATCGGGACTAATGTCCTCGCAACTGATCCACAGAATGTTGGGGCGCATGGCCGTCTCCTTCCGGGCACGAACACGCTCAGGGTTCGTACGGGCTCCCTGCCCGATGATGCCGGCGCCTGCCGCCAGGCCGGCCACCATCAGGCTTCGGCGCGTAACCGAGGGCTCAGTCATGGTAACTATGGTACCCATCGTATCGCTCCGAGCCGCTTACTGTCCTGCCGCAGGGTATCCTGAGGTCCGCCTGCTCAAGGGAGCGATCGCCATGAACAGCCATGCTGCAGTCCCGAATCCCGATGCGCTTGCCAACGAGTGGCTCCAGCTCGCGCCTGCCTGGATACAGGAGTCCCGGCACGGCGGCACACCATACGAGGCCCCATGATGAACCACCGCGAGAACTGGCTCCGCACCGTCGAGTTCAGATACCCGGAGTGGATTCCCTGCACCGTTTCGCTTGCGCCACTCGCATGGAAGACGCACCGTGAGGCGCTTGAGGATGTCGTCCTTGCGCATCCGCGGCTCTTCCCGGGATACCGCCGGGGATCGGTCAACTTCGACGAGTTCGGGCCGGTATACCGCGAAGGCGAGAGGTTCACGGACAACTGGGGATGCGTTTGGGACAACGCCGTGGGCGGGCTGGAAGGTCAGGTGATCGAACATCCACTGGCCGACTGGAGCGCGCTGGCGACATGGTCTCCGCCGGATCCGGCGACTCAGTCGGAACGGGGCATCCGCGACTGGAACGCCATCCGTTCGCACGTGGCGGCAGCCCGCGCTCGCGGCGACCTCGTCTGGGGCGACGGAGAACGGCTGTTCGACCGTCTCTACTTCCTGCGCGGCTTCGAGAATCTGATGAGCGACATTGCCACCGACGAGCCCAGACTCTCGGACCTCATTGCGATTCTGCTGGATTACGAGAAACGCCTTGTCGGAATGTGGCTTGAACTCGGAGTGGATGTTGTCGGGTTCCACACCGACATCGGCACGCAGAAGGCGCTCATGATCGGCCCGGCAAGCTTCCGAAAGCACATCAAGCCCTTCTTTGCCGAGCTGTTCGCGATGGTTCGATCAGCCGGAGCGCACGTCTACCTCTCCTCCGACGGCTGCCTCATGGACATCGTGGATGACCTGATCGAGATCGGCGTTTCGGTGCATGATCCGCAGTTTCGAGCCAATACGCTCGACGGCATTGTTGCCAGGTATCGGGGCCGCATGTGCGCCAACGTGGACCTTGACAGGCAGATGTTCGCGTTCTGCTCGCCGGACGATGTGCGGGCTCACGTGGCTGAAGTCGTCGAGCGCATGCGCCTGCCGGAGGGAGGGCTCATGCTGTCGGGATCCGTGTGGGACGCCAACACGCCGATGGAGAACATCGCCGCCCTCTGCGATGCGCTGGAGGCGTTCCTGCCCGCCTAAGGAGTCTCGGGGGGCTTGACGGGCTTCGGGCCGTCGTCAGTTAGCGGCGCCTGGCTGCGCGGAACCTGGAACCATGCGCCCGGCTTCATTGTGCGCGCCTGGGTAACAATCGGGTTGGCCGACGACAGGCTCAGGGTGATCTCCTGTCCCCGTTCCTCGAGTCGCAACTCGGCAAGTCCGTTGTGCTCGGTCATGCCGAGAAACCGGACCGAGGCGGTCCGGGCATGGTCGGCGCTGGCGACGCGGTCGTCCCTCGGCGAGTTGATCATCAGCCAGCCGCCGATGACAACGAGCACAAGAACCGCCGCGATCAGGCCGCCGATGAGGATACGATCGTCGGAGCCGCGGCTGCCGGGCACGCTCATATACATCCGGGTCAGTCGGGGGATGTGCGACGACCCGTGCCGATGGTTTCCGCGCTTCTCACCACGGTCAACTGCCGGCGGTTTGGTTCTCCGCCGACGTCGCCGAGTGTGCCCCGTCTCATGCTGGCTGAACATTCGCGCCTATCCTCGTCGAGCCGATCCATGTTCTGTCGGCGCACCTGAATGTACCACTCGGAATGCCATTGAGTCCATGCCTGTTGCGCAGGCCAGGCGGAGCGCCGTGTCCGGCACGTAGTTCGTATCGCGACCGCGCACGTCATCGTGGGTTTGCCACCGAGATCTCCAGACACTCGATGGGCAGGTGGATGCCCGGTACGATGATCTCTCCCAGCGCGGAAGGCTTATCTCTCAGGAGCGATGGGAGTGCGTACCAGCCGGTCGGAGCGTGATGTCCGGTGATCGGCACGTGGTCAGTCCGGCTGATACGCCCCTACAAGCACGCGCGCCCGCCGTTGTAGGGGCGAGTCAACCGCACGACCCGAGTCTCGACGAGCAGGCCAACGTACCGGGCGGTTGGCTCGCCCTCGTGACAGCAAACGAAGCGATCCCGACCGATGCTCGACGTCTGTGGCACGCTCTGGATTGCTGCGCTCCCAATGACGTGTATGTTCGAACGGTTGGCAGGCATCCACCTGAAACGGTGTAGAGCACACCCCGGGTCCCGCGGCTGCAGGAGAACCCCGCGCAATCGGCGAAGGCATACACAGGGGAACGACCATGAAACTCTGTCCGGTCTGCCGTCTCTTTCTCGACGAACGCGAATGGCGCGGCCATGCGACGATGGTATGCGCCAGCTGCGGGGGAACATGGATGCGACGCGAGGCCTATGATGCCGCGCTCGCGCGCGATCGAAGCCGTCTGATCGAGCTGACGACGATGATCCCGGGTGCGGCTTCGGCGGCAGCGCTGGAAGGCCTGAGTCAGCTCTGCCCCGATTGCCAAACAGCCGCTCTGCAGCCTGTGGAGGACGCACCGGAAGGCCTCCGTGTCACCATGTGCTCGAGGTGCGGCGGGAGATGGCTGAGCGGACAGGCCGCCCCCAGGACCGTTGAGGCGCCGCCCCAGCCGGATAAGGTTGCCGAGGCGGCGCCTCCTGTCACGCATGTTGGCGAGGTTCCCACGTTGCCGGTCGCAGTCGAGGAGCCGCCATCGCCGTTTCTGAAACCTGAACCGGCCGAAGATCGAATGGCAGATGGCGCCGTCGACCCCTACGTCCAGACACCCGCCATCGAGCTGCCGGAGCCTCCCATTCGCGACGCCGAAGACGCTTGGTCTCGGCTCGTGGAGGGCAATGCGCGTTTCGCCTCCGGTCAGGCGCGCCGGCCCAGGGGCACAACAGCTCGGGCCGATGAGGTCCTGTTCGGTCAGCATCCATTCGCAGTGGTGGTCGGTTGTTCGGACTCGCGTGTCCCCCCTGAGATCATCCTCGACCAACGCATCGGCGACATCTTCGTTGTGAGGACCGCCGGACAGGTGGTGACGGCTTCGACCATGGCCAGCATCCTGTATGCGGTGGACCACCTTGCGGTCCCGCTTGTCGTTGTGCTGGGCCACACCGACTGCGGCGCGGTCAAGGGCACGCTCACCCAGGCTGCGGGACCGGATCCCTATCTCGAACCCATCGTGCGCGCCATACAGCCGGCCGTGTCGCTAGCGGCGCCCATGGCCGGCGATCAGGTCACCAACACCGTCCGCATCCATGCGTCGCGCACTGCCGAGTACATTCGACGCGTCATTGCCGAGCGGGTCCCCGAGCGCGAGCGCGTAACAGTCGTGGCTGCCGTGTATCATCTGGACACGCGACTCATCGAACGGCGTGAGGACATTTCCCCGACGCCGGATCGGCCTGAAGTCCCGCAACCGCCCGAGGCGACTGTCTCAGTCAGGACCGAACCGCACCTTGAGGCCGAGCGCCCACAGGAGGCCGAACTCCAGCCGCCGGGCGAGGCATCCCAGTCCCGCTTCCCGCGCTGGTGTCCCAAGTGCAGAACCGGATACGACAAGCATGTCCAGATGTGCTCCCGTTGCGGTGTCCTGCTGGTTCAGCCCTGGTACCGGGTGCCGTGCCTGAAGTGCAAGAAAGACAACCTTATCGGCCTGGAGCGGTGCTGGAACTGCAGGGCAGAGCTGCATCCAGACTGGCTGGCGGCGGGACAGAGGCCGCCGAAGCCGCCGCGTGTCGCAGTTCGCATTCCGCTACAACAGAGCAACACCGACGCGGCCGGATGTTCCCAATCCGTGATCGCCATGGTGGCCGTCGCCCTTGCGCTTGCCGTTCTCCTGCTGCTGTGACGGTTCCTCAGAAGCGCGTCGCTTCGAGGTCGAGCATGAACCGGTGATTCAGCGTCGAGTAGGAGAGCACTACGTCGCGGCCGCCGACATTGCGCGCGAGGGACATAATGATGTCCGTATAGCTGCCCACCGAATGGCGGTGCGAGCTTGCCGAGACGGCGATCCTCCAGCGAGGGGCGAGGGTGTAATGAACGTCACCCACGATGCTTAAGACCCCGGCATCAAGGACCGCGGTATTGTACAGGTACAGTCCCCACCGCTGTTCGTTGGCGCTCAGGCTCATGCTCACCCGATGATCGCCCTCCGAGTAGCTGACAGGCTGATGGACGTAGTCGTATCCGAGCTGCAGCGAGCTGTTCCCTCCGAGCGACCGCATGGCCGTCAATGAAGCCATTATGGACGTGCCCGAGGCGCTTCGTTCGCTCCAAGTGTGGCCGACGGTAAGGGCATTGCTCAGTGAAGTGGCCCTATCGAGCCGCACCGAGGGCGTGAACACCCTCGCCTGTACGCCTCGCGTCAGGCCATAGCTGCTGTAGTCGCCGGATCTTGTCCGTGACGTGCTGACGTTCGCCCCCATGGAGTAGTACGCTCGCGTTGCGCCGACCCTGGCCGGCATCGTTTCGATGTACGCGTCGGCATGGGTTCCGCTCGAACTCGGGCCCGTCAACGTGGTGTTGGCGGTGGCGTTCAGGCCAAGATACAGGTTGCCCAGGCGCTTGCCCAGGTTGCCGGACCCGAACACGCTCTTGTGCTGCGGGAAGTCGAGGTGGAGACCCGTGCGCGTGTCTGAACCGAACTCCTGACTGTGGCTCCATCGGAAGCCCCAATCGCTTCGGTTGACGCCCGTGAAACCGAACTCACCCATGAAGCGGGCGCGCGGTGCGGCCGAGTTGTAGGCTTGGATCAGGTCCAGCGCCCAACCCGGGCGCCTCGCATAGGCCGAACCGTAGCGCTCGCCATACTTCACCCGGACGAGACCACGCGAGGCGGGTGACAGATCATAGTAAAGAGGCACATCCAGCCCCACGCCCTGCGTTCCCAGGCTCAGAAACTGGTCGGTGAAGAGCTGCGACGAGTAGAGCGACAAGGAGTAGAACGCGAGCGAAAACAGATGCTGGCCGTCCTCGTAGAACCGCGGCCGCTTGAACTGCAGCTTGTCGCCCGGGAAGAGGATGATCTGCCGCGCAACGATGACCAGCTTGGAGTCCGCGGGATCGAGCATCTCGAAGTGCTTGGGCGCGACACCGTGCTCGACTTGAGCCGTCTCCAATCCGTGCCCCTGAACAGACACAGGCACGATGGTGCGCTCGCGCTCGACGATCGCGTAGCCCTTCATGGTCATCAGGTTGTACGAGAGCTTCGAACACGACAGGTCGGCCTTGCCGCGCTTCAGCGTAACGCATCCGGATGCCCTCACCACATTCGCCGAGCAGTCCACCTGAACCCGCTCCGCGCGAATCTCCATACTCCGGAAGCGCACCTCGACGCCCGGCCTGGGCAGATCGCCGTCCGTGGCGGGTCTCGACGTCGCATCTATGGTGCGCTCGGCCGCGCAGTAGAGCAGCGCGCCGTTGGCGGTTACCGAGACCCACGAGTTGCCCTGGTAGGTCTCCTCCGGATCGTCGGTGAACATCACGTCCACCTTCTGGAACCCGCCTCCGGCCACTGTCGCCGTCACCGTGGCCGTGCCCTTCTGCTGGCTCGTCAAGAGCACGCGCGCCGAACCGGAGCGGGTTCGAACCGTGGCGCTGGGTCCTTCCCTCTGAAACGCCCCAACGTTCGTGTTGAACACGACCGCTGTACCGTCCTGAACGAAGCGACCCGAACTGTCTCGCACCTCCGCGATGATCTCAACCGTATCGCGACCATCGTTCAGCGCTGCGAAACGGGAGGCGGTCATGGTAATGGTAGGCGGACCGACGGCCAAGGCGATGCGCACCGACAGTGCGGCCGCCACGAGCAAGCTCGCCGTGGTCCGGGCGGCACACACGCGGAAAGAGGGGCATCGCCTCTCAGGTCCTGCCTGAAGGCGAGCCCCTCGCAAATCGGTGACTCGTCCGAGCCTACTGGCCAGACACGTCGCCATGCTCCTTAGCGCGGTGGCGGGGGTGGATTCTCGATGCCGCCGCCGGTTCCGCCGCCGCCGGAGAGACCGATCCCGAGGCCCAAGCCGATTGCCAGCAAGCCCCACAGCCAGTCGTTGTTGCGCTTCTTCTTCTCAGAGGTGGTCTTGACGGGCGTTTGCACCACTGCCGTACCCATTGGCGCAAGCTGGGCCATCAGCTTCTCGCTGCACTGCCGGACCGCGTCGAGGTTCAGTTCCTCTTCCTTGCTTCGCTCCGTGCCGCGCGCGCTCGAAGCCGACAGCGTTACGTTCTTGAGAACCTGACCCGTCTCAACGTTGATGATCCGGCCGCTCACCGTCACCGTAACTTGCTTGTCCGACTCGTTGTACTGGTAGTCGTCCAACGATCCGATGCACACGGTGTCATACGCGACAGCTTTCGCGATCTTGACCGCTTTGCGGTTGTCTTCGGCAAAGGGCGCGATCACATCGGCTTCGGTCAGTTGTTGATCGTTGTGCAGGCGCGCGACCGGCGGCCAGGCTCGATAGTAGGTCGTTACGCTGTACTGGCCCGAAGCGATCAGGCGCGATGCCGCCGCATCGGTCAGCAGGGCGGACATCTCCTCGGAATTCGTGGCGGTCGTGCTCGGGACATCGAACGGGAACAACAGTATCGTCTTCTTCAGGACGTGCCCGAGGTTCCCCTTGCCAGCCTTGTTTCCGGACTGGGCATAGCCCGCCGTCGCAATGAGGGCGACGGCAACGCACACGAGCGCGCATCGAACGGACGCACCGCGCGGTAGGCTGCTCTTCATCAAGCTGGTGTACCTCCCCACGCTTCCGGGGCGTCTGAATGCGACGCCCCGTTGCGTGTTCGTTTCGTTTACCGGACCACCGTTACCGGCAGAATCGCCGTAGCGACGCGTCCTTCGTTATCCGTGGCTGTCAGCTTCATCATGTAGGTTCCGCTCGGAACCGACACGCCGCGCTGGTCGCGTCCATCCCAGACCAGTGCATTGGAGCCCTGAGCGGCTGCGCGTCCCTGCGACAGAGTCCGAACCGTATTGCCGCCGGTTCCGACGATCTGCGCCCGCACCGTCGCTGCGTTCGACAGCGTGAAGCTGAACGACATGGAGCCTGCCGAACGCCCTGTTGTGCGAACGTCGCTGATGACAAGGCGGCTGTTCGCGGTGACCGGCTTCACGAGGATGGCAAAGCGCCGAGGAGCCGCATTCTCACCTGAGTTGTACGTGTACGTACCGCTCGTCGCCAGCGCTCGGGTCGTCTTCGTGGCAAGGTCAATGAGCGTGATCTCGTTCCGTCTGCCCAATGCGGCGACGTTCGGGAACGAAACCGTTACGTCGGCATTCGCAACGTTTGTAACGGCTTCGAATGCCAGCACGGTCTGTCCGGCGCGTCCGGCCACCAATCCAGCCACTTCGCTGGACGCGATCTGCTGTATCGCCGCGTACTCGCCCATGAACGGCGGCTTCTCAATCGGAGCCCTGCTCGAAACCGGAGCGAGGCTCAGGTAGTTGTCGGCGTCGAGCCGATTGCCCAGTCTGGCGACAACCTGGAGCGCGTTGCTCGTCAGATCGGCGTCACGACTCAGCGCAGCGGCCCTTGTGCCCGGCGTCGGCAGGATGATCTCGCACGGCTCGAGCACCCTGACCCAATAGCCGCGCCCCGGCTTCAGGACGCCGCCTGACTGGATCAGCGTGTAGCTGCCGGTGGCCGGGTTGTAACCCCACGCATACGGTCGGATCACGTTCGACGCGCTTGCCAGCGGCAGCAGGTTGCCCTGATACCTCACCTGGACAGCGCCCCACTCGATGTCCGTGCTGAAGACGGACCCGATCATGTTCCAGCCGGGAGCCACGCCGATGGTGTAAGGCGTCGCCTGGTTCCATAGCTTGCCCCGAGGAGCGAGGGTCACGCTCTCGGAGGGCAGCGTCCAGTAACCGCGACCACCGCCGGCGCCCGGGAAGTTCGCGTCGCGGTTGAGCGACACGTACTTGCCGCTTGGCGGAACTGTCGGTGACCAAACCACCAGATCCAGGACCGAGACGGGCGCTGCGCTCCCGTCCGGCCGGGTCGGGTTGAACGTCAGGCTCGGATCAGGCGTGACAGGAACGATCGGCAACGCGATCATATCCAGCTGCCCTGCCTGCAAGGCCACCGCGATGCCCGTCACCTTGAACGGCGCCTCGATGGACGCGGCGTCGTATTCGCCCGGGATGCCCGCCCAATCGAGCTTGGCCTTCCAGTCGCCGGTCTGATCGAGCACGCTGCCGGAGGTGAAGGTAAGGGCCCCATCCGCGGCAGACGTAACCGATCCGGTAACGCCACTGCCGTCAGGCTTGACCAGTTGGACCGCTATCTGCTGCGCGCCGACCGGGCTGTTGGTATCCAGTCTTCCGTTGACCGTCACGGTGCCGCCCACCACGATCGGACCGCCGACGCCGCCAGGCGGCTGGAGAACCCCCGTGGCCACGAAGAACGCGGTCTTGAGCGTCGGTCCGGCAAGGTCGCCGGCAGCCGGATACCTGACGACTGCAGGATTGACCGTGTCTTGCGCTTCGAACCGATAGGTATGGGAGCGGGTCTTCTCGTCACGCGGGAACCTGTACTTCAGCTCGTAGAGCACGCCCGTGCGGTAGTTCGTGCTCGTCGTTGCCCTAGTCATATCGTGGGCCACGCCGTCAACGAACACCCGGACGTACTGCGGCGGATTGTTATCGGCGTTGGTGTACAGGACCTGATACGTGAAGTCCGTGGACGGCGGACCGGTCTGCGGCGAGAGCGTGCCGTCTACGGGGGCGCTCAGGCTCAGCAACGCGTTCGACACTGTGGGACCGATGAAGCTGAGCGGCCCAACGGCGGTAAGGCCATCGGTCGTGCGGAAGCTATAGGTATGCGAGCCGACGGCCAGCTCACCCGAGGTCGTATCGTAGCCGTAGATCACGCCCGTTCGGTAGTCGAACGGTCCGGAACCTTGCGGCGTCAGGTTGACGACCTTCTCGTTCGCGGTGCCCTCGTCAAGCGTCATCTGGATCGTCTGCGGAGCGGTGTTGTCCAGGTGGACGTACTTGACGCGGAACTTGTAGATCGTTGAGCGGATACCGGCGATCGGATCGAGGGTTCCGTTGTTCGTGTTCGGATCGTTCGGCCCCGGTGCGCTCAACTGCGGCACGTTGCGAACCGACATGTTCGTAACGTTCCCGGTAACGGGGAACCTTACGACGTCGCCCATCGCTCCCGGTCCGTCAAACGCCTCGAACCGGAACACGATGTCGCCGGGATCAATGTTGGAGAGCGCGACCTGATAGACCACCCCATTGGCGTAGTCGTTGCCGGTGGCGGTCATCGGAACGGGGGTTCCGTTGTTCACGATCAGGTTCACGTAGTGATCGGCTTCGGGAACCGTCGGATTGTTCTGGTCAACGTCCTTGTAGGTCACCTTGAACGTGTACGTGTCGTTCAGTGTGCCCACGAGCTGCGGTACGAGTTGGTTGCCGGCGTCAACCGTGTGAACTGTCGGGCTGCCCGACTTGGTCACTTCAACGTTGCCCAGCTCCGGCGGGAAGTTGACCTTCGGCCCGTCGAACTGACCGCTTGCCGGTAGCTGAACGGTGCTGGCCCTATCCTGCGCCTCGAACTTGAACGAGTGCATACCGGGCGGCAGGCGCTGCGGATCGCTCTCGTAGACGACGCCCGTCAGGTAGTTCAGCGGATCACCGGCGACCGGCTTCAGGTCGTAGATCAGCGGCACACTGTTGGGGTTCACGATCACCTGAATGCGGTACGGAGCGATATTGTCGCTATGCGTGTACTTGACGCTGTAGACGTAAGTGTTGGCCTGGTTGCCCTGCGTCGGCGTTACTTTGCCGTCAGTCAGCGTCATGATCCCGGCGCCGTTCACCACGAAACCTGCGGGCGTGGGCGGGACCGGATCGGCCGGTTCGGTGTCGTCGGCGGCCAGGAACTGGTAGATATGGTTCCCGACACCGATCGTTGTTCCGGGGATTGTCCAGGTGTAGACCACACCGGCCTTGAAGTCGTCTGCCGTCGGGTTCGGCGGACTCGCGACGGGCTGCCCGGCAACGGCGTTGCGGTCTATCTGGAGTTCCATCCGCGTCGGTGCGTCGCCCAGCATAGCGTCGGTGTAGGTGACCTTGAACACGACATCCTGAGCGGCGGAAGCCGGATCCGGAGTGACACTCCAGTTGGACAGGACCGGCTTGTCGTTGACCATGAGCTGCTGGAACTGTACGTAGCTCTGCGTCCGGTTGCCCTGGAAGCCGGCCGTGATCGTGTGCTGACCGGGCTCCATTGGTGAGGTCGGCGCCGTCAACTGAGCGCGGAACCGCACGCCGTTCTGGTAAGCGCCGGGCACGATTGGATCAATCGCCGTCATTACGACATAGGTGTAGTTCGCGCCCGACGTATCCGAAACCCAGAGTTCGATCGGGCCACGACCGCTGTCCTCGGGGGCCCGGTCATCCGGGCTCGTGTAGGTCAGGGTGAACTGATAGAGCTGATTGCTTCGCCCCTTGGGGAACGGTTCGATGGTCAGGTTCGTGAGCGTTGCGGCGCTCGTCACAACCACCGGCAGATCGGCCGGGATCGGATCGCCGTTGCCGTCAACGTCATCAGCGAGCAATGGCCGTCGGCCGAAACCTGCGCCGTCCGTCGCCTCGAAGTGGTAGACGTGATGTCCGATCGGCAGCGGGGTCGAGCCCACATACCGCACCTTCGTCCGGTAATCAACGGGCGTTGGTGTGGCGGGATCGCGGCTTAGCGGAATCCTTGTCGTGTTGTCCACGACGAGGTAGATGCCCTCGGTCACACCGTCGTCGAGTATCGGCGGCTGGT
>JBBIQU010000014.1:0-22274 GCA_037442185.1 Chthonomonadales bacterium
GCTTCCCCGGCTACTACTGGTGGGACGGCTGTCATGCATGGCTCTTCCGACCGAACATAGACTGGTAAACTAATGGGGCCGGTTCCCGCGCAGGGAATCGGCCCTATCTCGGGAGGAAGAACGCATGAAACGTGAGCTTCCCATGCCAGTCGTGATTGCCATCATCATCATCGTGGTAGCGGTGATCGGCGTCGCAGGGTTCTTCTGGATGAACCGTGAGGCCGCCAAGCCGCCGCCAAAGCCAACCGGTCCGCCCCCTTCGGGAGGTCAGCAGATGGTCGAACCGCAGGTGTAGGACCGCGAGCAAGGTTATCGGCTCGATGTGCGGCCCCCGTCATTCGGCGGGGGCCTTTCACATCCGGAAATCGTGGGCGACCCTGCGCCCGTTACTTCACGAGCTCAACGCGCGCAAGGTCCACGACAACACCGCTCTGATTGCATGGATCGAGCCGCAGCCCCGTGATCACTCCACGCCACCGCGGGTTCCCGCTCAATGGGACGGAGTACGCATGCCACTTGCCGTCGAGGTGGACCGGGAAACGGACGCTTGCGGCTTCGGATGTTCCGGCCGAGCGCTTCGTCCAGAACACCTGAGCGGTGTCTTCAAGCGCAGCTCCGCCCGGAGGCGTCAGGCGCATCCGAACCCTGAGCGTGCCACGTTCGGCCGCCGATACCTGCATCGGCGGGCCGAAGAACGCTGCGTCGTTGCCGGTCGTAATGCAGCGGAGCGCGCCCTCATGAGGCCGGAAATCCCCGAGGTTCATGCCCGATTCCCACCCCGCCGGGTCCTTGCCGAGGTCCCATGAGCCGTTCAGGGCGGCCGCAACGTTGACTTGCGGAACCTGATGGCCAACGTCGTCGGGGGTCAGATCGGTGTGAGGAGTCCGGGTGTCCGCGAACACATCGCGAACGGCATCAAGGTAGCCGAAGCCGTATTGTCTGTGAGGCTCGATGTAAGAGCCCTCTCCGAACTCGTTCCATGCCTCAATCAGCGCAACCGGCAACGCCTTGGTCGGATTGGCCTCGATGAAGTTCCTTGCATCCTGAAGATGCTTCTTGAACAGCGCAGGGGTCCTATTGGAGCGTACGAGCGCGGTGTCCCCATGCCACGGACGACTGTCCCATCCCCCGTTGACCGGCGTCATGATCGGCAACGGAGACTCTGCGGCATACCGCTCCCACAGCTCGCGGTGCGGCTTCAGCAGGTCGGCATACGGCGCCCAGCGCTCCGATCCGCGCACGCCGAGATGGGGCCAGTTGTAGGCCGTAACCGCGTCGTATCCCTCACGTTCCAGCAGTCTGGCCTCCGACACGTCGCCCCCGACGCAGCCCAGAATGTACAGCCCCGGAAGCCCCGCCTTCATGCATTCCTGCCGCATGGCATCGAATGATCTGCGCACTGCATCGCTTCCCATGTCGGCCCTGAAGCGGTACGGCGAGAAGATGATCATTACCGGCTTGCCGCCGATCGTGTAGTGTTCGGGTCGGCGGAAGTAGTGCTCAATCCAATACCGGACAACATTCATGAAGTCCTCGTGCGACGAGGTGCCGTCCGGATTGTGGTTGGCCCAGAGGAGGCAGAACTTGATCCTGTCACGATAGCGCGAGTTGAAGTAGCCCTCGTGCAGAGCGTGCTCAAGGTGTCGCGCGCCGGCCGACCAGTACCAGTCGTAGGCGAAGAACGTGATCCCGTGTTCGACTGCCCACTTGATATGCCAATCGGCCACCGAAGGATCGCCCTCGCGGAACCACCCCAGCACCGGACGCCGCTCAGGGAACCGCGTGATCGGCGCCCACTGGCCCGAGGTGCGCCAACCGGGGAAGTAGTAGACCCCGACATCGAGCTTGCCGCGCACCGCTTTCGGCTCGGGCGGATAGCCGGTTCGCGCCACCTGAGGCCGCTGCGTTACCGCAACCGTTGTGGAGACCTCGACGGAACCGCCCGAAGCCGACGACACACGAAGTCTCACCGGGTACTTTCCGGGCCTGGCCGCTATTGCCTTCCACGACCACGAATGGTCCTGTCCGAAATGCAGGTTGCCGATGGGCGCTCCCATTCCGCTCGATCCCGTAGCGAAGCGCAGTCCTGATGGCAGCATGAGCCGCGCCGTCACCTTCCTCGCGGGAACGCCGCCCAGATTGGTGACGCGCGCGACCAGCGTCATGGGCCGACCGGCCCGCGGGAGCGCTTCCTCGGCGTCGAACGATTCGATGCGCAGGTCGGCAGGCCCCTGCGGCCTCGCCGCCACCGACAGTCCGTGCAGCGTGCAAGGGACGCCAGGACGCAGACCGACCGCCAAGACCCTCCCCTTCCACGATGGGTGGCTCAGCATGTCCAGATTGTAAGTGTGCGGGCGTCCGTCGGCGATCACGGCGAACTGCGTCTCGTGGAGGCCGAACTCCCCGTCGCACGCGAACACAAGCGCAGAACGTCGGGCTTGCGTTGCCGACATACGCACCGAGACGCTCGGGTTGGTCTCGGCATCGAGAGGCCGGATCGGGACCAACCCGAAACCGCCAGACTCGGTCGGCGACAGCTTGAGCCCGTTCGCCACGCGCGCGACCGTCAGTCCCTGCATTGTCTGCCACAGCGCATGGTCGCGAGGCAAACGCACCGAGGTCCCTGTCGGCGTAGGAGCTGAAACCTCTACGATGCGCATCAACGCGATCGCAAACGTCGCTCCCTCATACGGGTCGAAGCGCAGCTTGATGATCCGGCCCGCTTTCTGCCAGAACGGGTACACGCGATAGGTGCGCCACTGGCCGTCACCGCGCACCGCCACATGGCTCACCTTGGACTGGGAGAAGCCCCCGTACGGTCCTTCGGCGGTCTCGGTCCAGAACAGCTCGATTCGATCATCACGGTCGGCCTTGAGGCGGACCTCAAAGGCCTGCCAGAGCGACGTCGGCACATCGAGCCTCGGCTTGTACTCCAGTATCGGATCCGTGCCCGTCGTCCGAAACGACATGGCGCCGTCACCGACGGCAAGGTCCCGAATCTGGTCATTCGGCTGCCAGTCAGCCGATCCATCCGACGCGGTCCACTGCCACAGCACGCGGGGCTCCGGAGCAACGGCAACACGGGCCGGCATGACCGCAACCAGGGCGGAAAGAAGTGCAACAGTCATTCGAGAAACTCCGATCATTCCGGCTTTGTGTTGGGTGGGCCGGGGGCGCACGCGTCGAGCCATGCCCGCGACGCGCTCAGAAACCGCTCACCCAGCTCGATCGCGCTTCTGGCATCTGCAGCGAAATACGATTCGCCGGGTGTCAGGTCAGGGAGGCCGTTCGGATACCGCGTGGGTATGTAGTATCGGTCCATCGTGGCCGCTTGCTCGGTCCATGAGACCCACTGCGGCGGTGTCAGGTCAGGGGGAAAGCCGCGAATGAGGGCCTGAATGGAATGGCCCCAACGGTCCTGGCCCATCCGGATCCACGCTGCTTTGACGGCCTTCTCGGCGCATTGTTGAGCGAGGAAGCAGGCGTGCGCATACATGCCCTCGCGCTCCAACGAGCGGGCCGCCTGCAGATCGTCATCCGCGGTGGCAATCCACCGTAGCGCCTGATAATGGTCATCGGTCACGCTCATAGATCACAACGCCCTCCTCAAGCGCCTGGGAGATGAACCGCCGCTCGCGCATGCGCTCGAGCTCGGCCGGAGTGTACACCAGCAAGTCCAATGCAGGTCCATCAAGAGCTTGGCTCAGCTCTGCGAAGACCCCGTCGTAGCGGTCCAGAAACCGCTTGTCGGTCTCCTTGATGACGATCAGGTCAACATCGCTTCGGGGCGACGGCTCGCCGCGCGCGACCGATCCAAACACGATGGCCTTAGCGGCTCCGTGCTTCTTGAGGACAGGAAGCAGGCGTTCCCGAATGGCTCCGATGGTGAGCGCGCTTGGGCATGCGAACGGCACGTTCATGCCGAGAGTATACGCGCCTCGGTAGGTCAGGTCAACCGCAACCGAACGATGCGCACCTTACCGGCCTACCGGTCATTTTGTCGCGGCCTGCGCGGCGCAGGGCCGCGATGATTGCGGCGCACGACGCAACGACAAGCCACCCATTGAAGGACCCTTGCAGGTGTCTGTCGAACACACGGTCCCATGGACAACAATCTACCCATCATTGACATCATCGTGCTCGTGGCATACCTATCCGGCATCGTCGGAGTGGGCCTCTACTTCTCGCGCCGCAACCGAAGCGCCGACCAATACGTGACTGCTGGTCGCACCTTCCCCGGATGGGCGGTCGGCATGTCCATGTTCGGCTCGTACATCAGCAGCATCAGCTTCCTCGCGAACCCGGGCAAGTCGTTCCACGACAACTGGTGTGCGGCAGGGTTCACGGTGGCGACGCCCATCGGACTGCTAATCGCCACGCGCTGGTTCTGCGACTTCTACCGTAAGGGCGGCGTGGTCTCGGCATATGACCACTTGGAGCACCGATTCGGTCCGTGGGCGCGAACCTATGCGGTCGTCTGCTACCTGTTGCTGCAGATGGGACGCATGGGCATGATCACGTTCCTGCTTGCCAAGGCCGTTGTGCCGCTCCTCGCCGGAGGCGAAGCCCCTCCGTGGCTGATGCCGGCGATCATCGTTGCGACCGGCGCCCTCATGACAGGCTACACGCTGGCCGGCGGCATTCAGGCGGTCGTCTGGACCGGAGTCGTGCAGGCATGCGTGCTCATCGCAGGCCCGATCGTCTGCGTGGTCGTGCTCATGACGGGCATGCCGGGAGGCGCGAGCGAAGTGTTTCGCATTGCCGGCGAACACAACAAGTTCAGCTTCGGGCCCTATGACGCGTCGCTCATGCATCAGACGTTCTGGCTGGTGGTCCTGAATGCGATCATCGAGCACATGCGCAACTGGGGCGTTGATCAGAGCTACGTTCAGCGCTACATCAGCGCCAAGAGCGATGCCGAGGCTCGCAAGAGCATCTGGATTGCCGGCCTTATGTATATGCCCGTCGGCTTCTTCTTCTTCTTCATCGGGTCGGCCCTGTTCGCGTACTACAAGGTGCAGCCCGAACTCCTTCCGGCGACGCTCGACGCAGCCAAGGACCCCGACGCAGTCTTCCCCTACTTTATCACGCACCAGCTTCCCGTCGGGTTGAGCGGTCTGGTCATTGCCGCCATATTCGCCGCGTCCATGGACACGAACCTGAACAGCATGGCAACGCTGAGCCTGCACGATGTCTACAAGCGTTACTTCCGGCCAAACGCGGACGACCGCGAATCTCTCCGCGTCCTCTATGCCGCCACGCTGTTCTGGGGCATTATGTGCATCGGGTTTGCGCTGATCATGACGCTCAAGATCGGCCCGACGATAGACTTCGGCTGGAAGGTGGGCGGACTGCTGGGCGGGGGCATGCTGGGGCTGTTCCTGCTGGGCCTTGTGACGAGGGCGGGCAACGGAGCGGCAGTGGCCGGCGTCGTCATCGGCGTCGTGCTGATCCTGTGGATGACGCTGTCCAAGATGCCGATCTGGCCTCAGGCGTTGAGCGGGTTCGTCAGCCCCATCCACGACCTCGCCATACCCGTAGCCGGGACTGCGACCGTGTTCGTTGTCGGGGTGCTGGGCCAGGCACTTCGCGGCAAGAGACCGGAGCCTGCCTGACCCGTCCGACCCGTCCGACCCGTCCGACCCGTCCGACCTGTCAGACCTGTCAGACCTGTCAGACCTGTCAGACGCTTCCCAGTCTGTTGGCGGAGTCCTCCAGACCGAGCTCCTCGCGGATGACCTGCACCGTCGCCTGATAGACGGCATCCCTTGCGGAGCTCGCACTGGACTGAACGGCGGCCTCATAGGCCTGCCTCAAGGTCGTGCCCACGTTGATCTTGGCGATGCCGTTGCGCATGCCCTCACGCAGCGATACGCGCCGGATGCCGCTGCCACCGTGCAGCACGAGCGGAACGCGCGTCGCCTCGGCGAGCTCCTGCAAGCGCGGTATGCTCAACCGTGCTTCCGGCTTCTTGCGGCTCTTGGCGGCGCCCGAGATCGCGCCGTGAATGTTCCCCACGGCGACAGAAAGCCAGTCTACGCCGGTCTGCTCGACAAACTGCCGGGCCTCCTCCACATCGGTGAAGCCCCGTCCGGAAGCGAACAACTCCTCGTAATCGGGCAGCGGTCCCGCTTCATGCCCGAGTACCGCGCCCAGCTCGGCCTCGGCGGGAATGCCTGCAACATGCGCCGCCGTAACGACCCGTCGCGTGGCCTCAACGTTCTCGTCGAACGGAAGCCGCGACCCATCAACCATCACGGAATCGTATCCTAGCCCGATCGCCTCTTCGATGATCGCCATGTAGTCCACGCTCAGCTGATCCTCGTCAACGACGGGAGTGTGATCAAGGTGAAGTCGCGTGAACCTCTCGTCCTTGACGCGCTCGTACTCCTCGCGCACGGGTCCCGGCCCGCCTGCCTCGAACTTCTCCCACTCAAGACGCGCGACGGCAATGAAACCGAAGCACTCGGTGTCGCGCAGCGCATCCACGACCGGTTCAATCATGGGAAGGTAGGGCACATTTAACGCCGGTATGGCAAAGCCTGCGGCATGGGCGCGGCGGACGATTGCGGAAGAAGTTGCTCTGGTCATGTGTGGCCTTTCGTCAGGGCCGCACCCCGCAGAACATGTCGCGCGGCCCATCATGGAACGTGCTGTGGTTGTATGGGACGACATACGGCTCAAAGCCTACCTCACGAAGCAGCCGAACCCACGTGCCTCGGGAGAACAGCCCGAACCGGTGTGTCTCGTGCAGCACCCGCGTGCCGCTTGAGTCCCTCAGAACGTAAACGAAGTCCGTGCTGTATGTGGAGCCGCCCGTGTCCGGTGGGTGCGTCCATGATAGATACCGTATGGATCGGCCCGCCGAATCGTGGCCGCCGTGATCTGTGGCCGCAACCAGCGTTTCCGAAGTGAAGTCGGGCACGAACAATGCGGGTCCGCCGGGACTTAGGTGCTCGAATGCGGTCAGCATGGCCGCCCGAAGATCCTCCTCGGTGAGCATATAGCCGACGGCGTCGTGGACGAAGACCGCATCGAACCGCCGTCCGAGCCGCAGCGAGCGCATATCGCCCCAGACGTGTTCACAGTCCGGGTTAAGCGCTTGGCTCACCGCCAGCATGTCCTTCGAGACATCGGTCAGCGTCATGCGGAAGCGCTTCTTCATGTGCAGGGCGTTGTTGCCGCCGCCTGCGCCGAGCTCGAGGACGGTCGAGATGGGCCTGGCGCTCCTGGCTTCCAGCACACTCGCGAAACTGCCTGCTTCCTCGGCATAGTCGTCGGGCGCCGACAGGACCGGCCACCAGTCGGCCAGCTCGTGATACATCATCAGACCCTCAGCCACGTCGGCGCTCCTCGACCCACACCGTGGGCCTATGCGTAAGCGAAAGGCGACACATGCGCTCCTCCCAGTTCACCCATGCCTCAGCGCGCGCGGGACTGTTCGGAAGGCCGTCAGGAGCCTCAGCCCAGGCGATCAGGACACGACGCTCGGGCCGCTCGAAAACATGGCCGATCGCTCGCCCCGCCAGAACTGCAGCCGACATTGCCCCCGCATATCGGCATCCGTCCAGAAGCCGGACCGTCCGGGCGAAGGCGTCGGCAGCCGGCGTCGGTCCCTCCTCGGTGATCAGTGAGAACCCCGGGTCCCGCAATGTGCGGCCTGTGTCGCCGTCGTGGTAGCCCTGGTACCAGAAGACGCGTTCCACGCCGAGAGCCAGCGCGGTGGCCAGAGCCTTCGGAACGAAGTCCGCCGCATCGTCAGCGGTGAACGGCCTCCCTCTTCGGCCATATTGCCGAACCGCGGCGCCGACCTCGGTCATCCAGACGGGCTTCCCCATCCCGTAACGATCCATCATCCGTCTGGCCAACATCACCGAGGCTCGGATTCCGCCCGTGGTGTCGTACGCATGGACGTCGAAGACGTCGAACAGCCTTCCGCAGTCGTTCGCCATCAGCCACGGAATGAACGCCCGGTCAACGCGCCCATGCACCGAGAACGCGCCGCTGAGGACCGTGCAGTCGGGATCGGCTCGCTTGCATTCCGAGTATGTGATCTCCTGCATGGCCAGGAATGCCTTTCGGCGATGCGCGAGGAATGCGGGATCGCGCTCCTCGGCGGCAGTGCGGGGCGGGCAGAAGAGGTCCAGGTTGTCCGGCTCGTTGTACGGCGACCAGATGCGTATCCGACCGCCGTAGCGCTGCGCAATGCGCCGGACGTACTCCCGCCAGGCCGCCATATCGTCGGGCGGATAGTCGGACCATCCCCGGGGATTGGCGTCGCGGTTCGGATCGAGCGAGCTGGCCCATGATGCCGAAGGCCCGAGATGGCCGATCGGGTCCAAGCCGGCTCGTTCGACTGCCTCAACCTGCGCGTCCGGCGAATCCATTTCCAGTTTCCGCGCGGAGCCTCCACATGGGACCAGGGGAACACCACTCCGCGGATCGAACCGATCCCGAGTTCCGCCAGCTTTGCGACTATTCCGGGCAGGTCGCGGGCCGGGAACCGCTCGAGATGCGCCACGACCCCGAATCGGCGAGCGTCGGGCTCGGTAGTAGGGTCCCGGGGGCGGCCAGTGCCTGCAGCCCGTCAGAGCCACTGCCGGACCGGCAAGCGATGCGCGCAACACCGCCCTTCGCGAGACATGCAAGGCCATGGCGAGCCTTTCGCGCAGGGTGCCTATTGATCCTTCCCGACGCGAGGGTATCCTGCGGGGTATGGAGCGCACCGTGCGAGTGCTCAACGAGCTGCAGGCTGAGGGTGTCATCGGTGCCTACGCTATTGGAGGCGCCATGGCGGCCATATTCTACGCCGAGGCCGTTCTCACCTATGACCTTGACGTATTCGTCGCGTTGCCGCAGACCTCCGGCGGCCTGCTGACTTTGGCGCCCCTGTACGCGGCCCTAAGTTCACGCGGCTACGAGGAGCGTGGCGAATGCGTCATTATCCAGGGGACGCCGGTTCAGTTCCTCCCGTCCTACAATGCCCTCATTGAGGAGGCGCTGGCCTCGGCGAACGAGGTTATGCTCGGGTCAACGCCGACACGGGTCATGCGCTGCGAACATCTGCTGGCCATCGCCGTTCAGACCGGTCGCGCAAAGGACCGCGACAGGGTACGCATGCTGTCCCAGCAATCCGCTGTGAACTATGAGTTCCTCGCTGCGGTGCTTGACCGACATGATCTGAGGAAGCGATGGACCGAATGGACTCAATCCCCCCTGAGGTAAGACGCCTCTTCGAGGCGTCCGAGGCCAGGCGGCAGGAGCTTGCTGCCCTGCCGTGGGAGCAGAAGATTCGCATCGTCGTCGGGCTGCAACGCATGGCAGCCCCAATCCTGCGCGCCCGGGGCCTGGACGTCATGCCATGGGAGCTGGACGAAACTCCTGAGGAAGCGGCGCGAACGTAGCCCCCTCGCGGTATCCTGCATGCGCCGCCTGCGTGCGGACACCGCGAACGGGAGAGCTGCGCCGACACGATGGAAGTTCGACAGATCCGAGACGACGAGAAGGAGATGGCCTACGCTCTCTCCTCGCTGGCATTCATGCAGGGATCGCGCCGCATCCCGTGGGCCGACGATCCGAACCAGCCGAAGGCGGCCGCGTACGGCGTGTGGGACGAACGGGGCTTTCAGGCTCAGGCCGTGGTCCTCAGCTACCGGGCGCACATGGGGCCGAGGGTGGTGCTGCCCCTCGGCGGTATCGCCGGCGTCGCGTGCAAGCCGGCCGCGCGAGGGCGCGGATACGCGAAGGCTGCGCTCGTGGCGGCATTGGGCCACATGCGCGACTGCGGCGAGGTCATCTCAACGCTGTACCCGTTCAGCTGGCGGTACTATCAGCAGCTCGGATGGGAATGGACCGGCGTTAATCGGCGCTGCGCGGCCGCCACGAGAGTCTTCGAGCCGACTCCGGACACCGAACGATGCAGAGAGGCATCGGACGACGACCGCCCGCGGATTGAGGATGCGTACCGGAAGTTCGCCGGGCGGTATCGCGGCTTGCTCGATCGCGACGAGAAGAAGTGGAACACCATCCTCGATCACACGCCCGAACAATGGACCTATGCCTACGTCTACGAGGGCGATGAAGGGATCGAGGGCTACTTCGTCTACAGGGGCGGCTCGGGTGAGAACACCGAACTGCGTGAGTTCATCTGCCTGAACTCGCGCGCCCAGCGTGCCCTTCTCGGGCTCTTAGGCCGAATGGACATGCAGACCCGCCGAATCGAGTGGACCGCGCCGAGCGACGATCTCCTATGGTCTGTCGCGTGTGACTACGACATCGAAGTCAGACTCATGCCCATGACGCAGGCGCGGGTCGTGGACGTGCCGGCGGCGCTGAGTCAATGGAAGCCCGAGCCGAACGTTGCGGGACGGTTCGTCATGCGCATCGCCGACGAACACGCCGACTGGAACGCCGGCGCGTGGGCCGTCGAGTTCGAGAATGGCGGCGTCGAGGTCAAGCCCGCAGCCTCAGAGCCCCATGTCGCCATGCACATCCGCGCGTTCTCGCAGGCCTTCTTCGGCACGCCGACGCCCGATGAGCTTCGCCGCGCCGATCTGATCCACGTGACCGACGAAGGCGGCTTCCGGGCATTCCGGGACTGCCTTGCCGGCCCACCCATGTGGACCAACGACTTCTTCTGAGAGGCCCGGGCTGAATCATGGCCGACGGACAAGGAGACATGCCGTGATGCTATCCGCTCTGCTACTGTACCTCGCGCTCGGGAGTGGCGTCGCGACGCTCGCCGAAGGCGCGCCTCACCGCTACTGGCCGAGGTTCCCTCGTCCAACCGTGATCCTGACGGTTCGGGAGGTTCGGACGCCGGATGAGGCGTTCGTGCTTCAATCGGCAGCGGGACTGGCCGCAAAGGCTGCGCTTGAGGGCCGCAACCGGGAGATGGTGTGGTACCCAATCGGGCATCCGGCCTATGAGCGCTGGCACGCCGACCTCATGCGTCAGGTGAAACCCAGAGAAGTCGTGCTCGACGACGTCTGGGGCATCGTTGAGCGGCTGCGAAAGCGGGGCATTGTCCGCGGCTATGTCCTGTTCAAGAAGGATGCGCACGACCGGGCGCTGCATGAACGGGGCGATTACGATCCGTCGGCGAATGTGGCAACGGTAATGGCGAGTCGGATGCATGGCATCCTCGTTTCGGAGGAGGCCAGGGCGCAAGCCGAGGCGGCAGGTCTGCGCATGTTGGCGGATGCGCGCGGCGTCAGCGAAGACGAGTGCTTCAGTCGGTATGGCGCAACCACATCCCGAACCGTCCTGGCCGTGCTCGATCCCAAGGCGGCCCACTGTCGGGCCGAAGCCATCGCGCTCAACGCGTTTGTGCTTGCCACATGGGGACCCGCGCTTGACAGGGCGCTGGCCAGGCTGGAACCCGATAGCCCGATACTCGGCTGGGGCCTGGGCGACGAGTTCAGGAACACCGAGCCGGTGTCCCGATGGGCAGCGTGGCAATCGGCAACCAACTGGTGCCTGAACCTGCCCGTGTTGTCCACCGAGGAGGTCGGCAAGACCATCCCGGCCGGTTCGGTCAGGCAGAGGCGCGTTCCGTCGCTCTGGGATTTGAACTGGGAAGACGGAGTGCATTGGGCGTCCTTCCTGATGACGGACGGCGACAACGTCCAGTGGCTCATGGGCGACTTCCAGTTCGGAGCCGAGAAGGCATGGTGGAACAGCCCTGCGCGGGGCAAGTTCGCCATGGGATGGGGCGCGTGCATCGCCGACCTGATGCAGCTATGCCCCTATGCATGGCTGAACCTGGTGAAGACGGCATCGCCGAGCGACGACTTGGTTCTGATGGGCGGCGGCTACTACTACCCCGATCTGTTCGGCAAGGAACGCACCGGCGTTGACGCCATGCGCGTCCACGCAAGGCGCATCCGCGGCTACATGAGGCTTGCAGGAGCGCGAGTGCTCCATATGAACGCTGCCAAGTGGGATTCGCCCGAGGCCATTCGAGCGTACACAACCTTCGCGGAGGAGATACCCGAGCTCGAGGGCATCATGATGGTGCAGTACGCGCCGTACACTGCGGGCAAAGGGCGGGTGATCTGGGTGAAACGGCGCGACGGGAGCCATCTGCCCGTGGTCGCCGCCCGCTTCGCCATCTGGGCGCATTCGAGGTTCCCCAACGACGGCCCGCCAAGACGTGTGGCGAAGATGCTGAGCGCCATGCCCACTCACGATCCGGCGGACCGGGCAGCAGCGACGCCACGCCCGTCAGACGTGCCCGACTTCTCGTGGGTCACCGTCCACTGCTGGTCGTTCTTCCGCGAAGCGGGAGACAACGAGGCCGATGACGCCGAGGAAGTTGACCAGGCCCGCTGGCGGGATCTCGGGGCCAAGCGCGGTCTTGAACCGGTGGAATGGTGCGTGCGCCGGTTGGAGCCGCACGTGCGCGTCGTGACACCCGCCGAGATGACGATGCTGCTCAGCCTGAAGCACAACTCGGCGGAAGCGCTTACCCGCGCGCTCGACGAGCTTCAGAGAGTCGCCGCATCGGCATCGCCGGCCCGCCGCAAGGCGGCAGCACAACACATCGAACGGGCCCGCAAGCAGATTGCGGCGGGCGAGTTCCGGGAGGCATTCGCAGCGGGCAAGCGTGCCTCCGTGCTTCTCAAGGCGCCCGTGAAGCGGTAGCCGATTCGAAGGCGGCCACGCCATTGACGCGCCGCGCAATCGCGTCCACAATGACTTGACGACTTCCAACCTCCGGGGGTGCCACGTGATCCCGTTCGGCCGAGCGCTCGACGCCCGAAAGACGCGCCCGACTTTGCCCGCCAACGCCCAGTACAGCTCTCCGCCGCTGACCGTGGAGTGTCTGGCGACGCTGGACAGCGCCAAGGGCTTCAACATCCTCGTCGCCAACGAGCCCAAGACATCGGCGACGCACTGGGAGCTGTATACCTTCGCAGGCTCGGGCGAACTCTCCGTCTACATGCCCGGCTACACCCCCGATACCGTGCGGTCGCCGAGCTCGGTGGTGGACGGCAAGTGGCACCATTGCGCGTTCACCTTCGACGGCCGCACCGTCTGCATCTTCATTGACGGCGCGCGGGTCAAAACCGAGCAGGTCCTCCGGAAGCCGGGCATCGCTGCGGTCGCCGGGCCTCTTGGGATCGGCGATGTGCCGACGCATCAGATCGGCTGCGACGGCCTCATTGACGAAGTGCGCGTCTCGGCGGTCATCCGACCGATCGCCGGAGTGCCGGATCGGCCATACGAGGACGATGCCTACACGCTGGTTCTGATGCACTTCGATCCGGAGTTCGCCGCGACAGGCATGTCTTCGCTGGCCGACCCGTTCCGATCGGGGGCCGAGGCGGCGCTCAGGGCGCGCAAAGCGCTCGGAGGCGGCCAGGCATCGGCCGCGATTGTGTTCGACCGGCTCGAGGGCGGGTTGGAAGCAAGGCGCAGGATGATCGAGGGCATCGGCTGGTTCTTCGACACCTCGATTATCTACGGTTGCAGCGGGTTCGGCCCGATCACGCGCGACGGCAGCGGCGGCACCGTTGGGGTGTTGGCGCTTGGCGATGCGTTCACAGTCACTTCAGCATTCGCCGAGGTTGGCGGCAACCACGAGGGCTGCGGAGCGGCGCTCGGGCGTGCCCTGAAGCCTGCCGTCGAGAAAGCCGGACCCAACAGGCTCATCATGCTCCTGGGCGACTGTCACGTCCCGTCCAATGAGGCCCTCGTGAGGGGTTTCGTCGGATCGGTCGGCGCGGCCGTGCCGGCGGTCGGCGGCTCCTGTCCGCTTGACGGCTTCGTCTACGATCGAGGCGAAGTGAAGCAGCATGCCAATCTGGCCTTGCTGTTGTCCGGCAGCTTCCAGACGGGATTCTCGCTCGTTGCCGCGCCTCAGCCGGACGCGATTGTCGCGACCGCGCGCGAAGCCGCCGCGCAGGCTGCACCGGCAGGCAGCGGCTCCATCGCGCTGATGCTTGCGTTCAACTGCGCCAGCCGCCTGCAGGCGCTCGGGCCCCGGGCCGATGACGAGCTCGCGGCCATTCGAGGCGGCGCCCGGGGCGCGCCGATCTTCGGCTTCTACGGCTCAGGCGAAATCGGGATGGAGAAGGCCGGCGCTCCCCCGCGCGGCGTCGGAGCCCATCTCGCCATTGCTGCGTTGTCACTGTCGGCGGAGCCGTGACGACCGCATCCGGCCGATGTGAGATCGCGCCGAACGGGTGTGCCACATCTCTGGGACTGCTTGCCGACAGACCGGTCGAGCACAAACGTGATCGAGAGCGCAGCGAAGCAATCCCGATCTCCGATGGACCCCTTTGGCACGCTGGGGGTCGCTTCGCCTGTTAACACGAGGGCGAGCCAACCGCAGCAGCACGATTGTCTGCTCGTCGAGGCGTGGGTCGTGCGGTTGACTCGCCCCTACAACGGCGGGCCGTCGGTGCCCGAGAGCGATTCGGCGCCCACACCAGCGGGCGCGTGCTCGTAGGGGCGTATCAGCCGGACCGACCACATGCCGATCACCGGACAGTCCGCTGCGACCGGCTGGTACGCCCTCGCGTCGCTGACAGGCGGCGCCCCATCGTTCATCACCATGTCACGCGTAGCCCCACGGCCCACCCGTCATTGCGAGCGATGAGGCGGCGGGACCGCCGAGTGGGTAGCAGAAAGCGGACTTTCTTAGGAGCGCAGCGAAGCGATCCCAATCAAGAATGTTCGCCGTCCAAGCGCCCGGGAAGGCTTCGCTTGCTGCCACGAGGGCGAGCCAACCGCAGCAGCACGATTGTCTGCTCGTCGAGGCGTGGGTCGTGCGGTTGACTCGCCCCTACAACGGCGGGCCGTCGGTGCCCGAGAGCGATTCGGCGCCCACACCAGCGGGCGCGTGCTCGTAGGGGCGTATCAGCCGGACCGACCACATGCCGATCACCGGACAGTCCGCTGCGACCGGCTGGTACGCCCTCGCGTCGCTGACAGGCGGCGCCCCATCGTTCATCGCCGCGTTACGCAGAGCCCCACGGCACACCCGTATGTGCGAGCGATGACGTGCGCGATGGCGATCCGTCCCTGAGCGGGGACACAACAACAAGACGACGCCCACGCTTCGGGCGTTAATGAAGGACATCCGAATACGGGTGTCGAAGAATGGATCAGGAGGCTCCGCAGTGGCATCTCACTCCCTGAGAATCGGTGGACGACGGGGCCGCTAACGGAGGCATGGGAAACATGGGGAGCACAGTATCGCGACGATCGTTACTGGCGGGCGTGGGCGTGGCTACAGGGGCCGCAGTCCTCGGCCTGCGGGAGACAGCAATGGGGCAGGACATACAGATCCAGGGATTCGAGAAGGCCAAGACCGACACCGAGGCTTCGAAGCGATGGAAACCGATCTCCGACCGCAAGGTCCGTGTCGGCATCGCGGGCTACGGCGTGTGCAAGTTCGGCGCCGCTTTCGGATTTCAGGATCATCCCAACGTGACCGTGGCGGCGGTGACCGACATCATCCCCGACCGTTGCGCCGAACTGGCCAAGGTCTGCAGATGCAGCAAGACGTACCCGTCATGCGAGGAGATGATCAAGGACGACAGCCTTGAAGCCGTGTTCATCGCAACGGATGCGGTCAGTCATGCCCGGCTATCCATCGCGGCCATGAGGGCCGGCAAGCATGTCTCCTCCGCCGTGCCCGCCACCTTCGGTTCGCTCGAGGAAGCCGAAGCCCTGTTCAAGACCGTCAAGCAGACGGGCCGCAAGTACATGATGTTCGAGACCTCCTATTTCCATGAGGACCTCTATATCATGCGCGAGATGTACCGCCAGGGACTGCTCGGCAAGGTCATGTACGCCGAAGGCGAGTACTACCACTACATGAGCGAGCCGATCGATTCGTACAAGGGCTGGCGCATCGGTCTGCCGCCGCAATGGTATCCGACCCACTCAAACGCCTACTACACTGGCGTGACGGGCCTGAACTTCACCGAGGTATCGTGCATGGGCATACCCTCGGTAATCGAGCACCTCAAGCCCGCGAACAACCGATACAAGAACGCGTTCGGCACCGAGATCGCGCTCTTCAGGACGGCCGACGGCGGAACGGCCCGCATGGCGGTGAGCTGGGATACGCCGGGATTCTCGGGCGAAATGGGACGCATCCGGACGCAGAGGGGCACGTTCTACGACCGCTTCGCGACCGAAGGCATGGATATCAAGGTCCCGCCCATCCAGAGGCCGCCGCTTCCCCCGGGCGTTGAGGCGGGCGGGCATGGCGGCTCGCACGGTTACCTGATGGCCGAGTTCATTGAGGCGATCCTGGCCGACCGCAAGCCGCTCGTGGACGTCGCGCAGGCTCTGGCCATGACCGTCGGCGGTATAGTCGCGCACCGGTCCGCACTCAAGGGCGGCGAGCTGCTAAAGATTCCCCAGTACGTGCTGTGAGCGCAGGCACAGACAACAGTCCGGGGCGTCACGCATCCGCTCGCGGGGCAACGCGTTTCACGGTGTCCATACCGGAGTCCTTGAACCGGGCGTTCGTCGCGTATCTGAAGGAACACCGATATCCGAGCCGATCGGAAGCCGTCCGCGACCTGATTCGCAATGCCCTGATTGAGGACCAGTGGGATATCGGCGCCGGCGATGTGGTGGGCACGGTTACGCTCGTATATGACCACCATAGCCCCGACCTGACCGATCGGCTGACGCGCCTTCAGCACGACTACCACGACGTGATCGTCAGCACGACGCACGTCCACCTTGACCACGACAACTGCCTGGAGGTCGTGGTGCTGCGGGGACCGGCGCTTCGCGTCCGGGGCGTCGGCAATGCGCTGACGGCCGTGCGCGGGGTGAAACACGGCAAACTCGTGTGCACAGGTTCGGGCGCCGGACTGGCATGAGGCCAACGGCGCCCGGCGATTTATGTCGCGACTGAGGAAGACCTTCAGAGCCCCATACAGGCCCCGGCGGTTGAAACCGCGGCTGCGAAAGGCGCCAGGTCCGCCTTCGCGGACTGACCATGGGGAGGGCGGCGGGCACATGCCATTCCGTCGGGCCTATGCCGTTCCGTCGGGGAATGCCGAGAGGAATGCCCGTCTAACGTCGTGGATTGTGCGGGCGTCGGAAGCGGTTAGCACGGCGAGAAGGTCGGATGCACATGTGAGTCGCGCATGGCTGATCGTGGCCGGACGATGCCATCCTCCATCTCGCGACCACAGCAGGGCATGATCGCGGGTGCCGTCACTCTCCCACAGTTCGGTGACAGTCCGCCGGTACCCGTGCCGACTCGCGGTCACTTCGAGGAATAGGATCAGCCCGATGCGCCGAAGGTGTTCGCGGGGCACGCCGTTCTGTCGGATCACCTGATCTTCGATCTCCTCCATCGTGTCGGCATGCAGGTTCGACGCGAGCATGGCGCCTGATGCGCCGGTCGCGAACCACTCGCGCAGAGGCCGTCCCCAGAGATACGCGAAGTAGGGCCCGGGACCGATCTCGTGGCACACCCAGCAAACGCGCGAGAAGCTGGTTCTCCAGTCGCCCGTGGCGGCCTGGATGACGCAATCCGGCGGCACGAAGTTGAGCAGCGCGCCCATGACGGTCGTTTTCCCTGCGCCCCCGGGCCGCGCCCCAACGAGAAACGAAGCGCCGGATGCGATGGCTGCCATGCAATGGGCAGCAACATCCTGTGCAAGAGTGCCGGCATCCAGCAGGTCCACGATGGACAGCATCCGACCGCCCCGCTGATTGCAGCGTTCGATTTCCCTGCAATGCTCCTCCGGTGTTTGTGAAGGCCTCATGTCCATCTCCTTCGGGCACTGCCCGTATCCTGGCCTATGCCCGTCCGCCATGGGTATGATTATGCGAGACGTAACGCTTTGGCGTGCGCGACCGTCGCACAGACGGGAGCCTAACATGAAGTTCCTTGCGTTGTGTCTGTTCGCTGTGCTGGCCGCGGCGGCGGCTGCCGCGCCCCGTGAGTTCGGCGCTCCGGCCAACTTGGCCGACCTGCGATCTCGACTGCCGCTCGATGACGGGGCGTGCGACAGGCTCCGCCGTGATGGTTTCGTTGTGCTTGGCGATCGGTCCGTCCGGGGACTGCACAACGCTTACCCCAAGAGCCCTGCGGACGCATTCGTCCTTGTGACGACCGACGCCCTCCTGCAGTTGTGGCACGACCTGTACCTTCATGTCATCAAGGCCTCCGAAGAGCGAGGCATGCTGCCCAGCCTGAGAGCTGCCGTGGGGCCGATGGCCCGGACCTGTGCCGCGTTGCTGAGCCCGAAACGCACCGGCGCGGCGCGCGCCGCCGTGCGCGATGCCCTGGTCACGCTTCTCGTTGCCGACCGGCTCCTCGACGGCAACGCGCCGGTCCCGGGCGAGGTCCGGAGCACAGTCGAGTCCCATCTTGCCAAGATCGCCGCCCATTCGGAGCGGCTCGCATACCCGGGAGACGACTACACCCAGTACACCGTGCGCCGACACTACGCATCCGGCGAGGCGCTGGGACGTTACTTCCGAGGTTCTATGTGGCTCAGTCGGCGCATCATGGCGGTCTCGCATGCGGACGGCAGGAGCGTCGGGGATGAGCCGCTGCGCCAAGCGGTCGTACTGGCCCATGTGTTGCGCGCCCAACCCGAGGCTCGCCGGCGTCTCAACGCCTCCAATGCCGCAGGCGCCTCGCTGGCCGGAACGCCCAACGCCATATCCGTCGGACAATGTCTCGAGGCGCTCAACAAGGTCCTCGGCACCAAGTGGAGCCTAGACCGAGCGCTTGGGCGGTCGAGCCTCGCCAAGCTCCGGCGCGAGCTGAAGGTAGCCACGTCCGACCGTTCAGGTTCGTACCGGCTCGGCGATGCCCGGGGCGTTTCCGGACCGCATCATCGCCCTGGTGCCCGACCATGCCGTGCCGGACAGCGCCCTGTTCAGACAGACCACCTTCGATTCGATCCCCGACCGCAGCTTGCCCAGCGGGCTCGACGTCGCCGCCGCGCTCGGACACACCGTCGCCGCCGATGAGCTGCGTCGGAGCGAACGGCAGGCTAAAGCGGCGCTTCAGGCCGTCGAACGCAACAAGCATGCCATGCGCGACGACGGCAAGAGCGTCTATCGCGGCTGGCTGGGCGCCCTCGGCAAGCTGGCTGCGCCCGATCCGCGCGCGCCGGAGTTCATGCGCACGTCCGCATGGTCCTATGAGAAGCTGAACACGTGCATCGCAGGATGGTCGCAGCTGCGGCACGCCAACATCCTCTACGCCGCTCACTCCTACGCGACGCTCGGCATGGACGATGAGACGCCACGCGGATGGGTGGAGCCGTACCCCGCATTCTACAGGGCTCTTGCCGATCTGGCCGATCGTTCCGCGCGGACACTCGCAAGCATCGGTGGCCTTGACCGCGACCGACGCCATGAGCTGGCGCGATTTGCCGCAAAGTGCCGTGAGTTCGCCTCGATTGCCGAAGCCGAGTTGAAGGGCCGCCTGACCCGCTCTCAGGGAGAGGTTGTCCGCAACTTCGGGGCATGGCTCACCGGCTTCCCGGTTCGTTCCGAGCCGACCATCGCCGACACAGCCACTGGCATGCATGGAGAGGTCCTGCATGCCGCCGCGGGAGACATGAACCCGATCGTCGCGATCCCTGACCGCAAGGCGGGCGTAGGCTATGTCGGATGGGTCTCCTCGTACTATGAGATCGTGCGCCCGACGACCGAGCGCCTGACCGATGCGCAGTGGCGGTCCATGCTCGAAGGGGCGTACGACCGACCCGAACGACCGGGATGGAGCGCCCACTTCATCCATGTGGATCGTGGACCGCGCTGGCAGGCGTTGGCGCCGCTGCGCGATGCCGAGGCTCTGTTCCGGAGCGGGAAAGCCGACGAAGCTCTGGCAGTTCTGAACCGGACCATAGCAGGCGATCCGGCGTCCGAAACCGCCACGGAATGCCGCTACCGCATCGGCGAGCACTGGATGAGCCTCAAACGTTACGACGACGCCGAGAGGGAATGGACGGCATGCCTGCACATGCACGGCGGCGAGGCATGGGATCGCGCGCGAGAAGGCCTGTACCGCCTCAGATGGGAGCGGTTCGCCGACAAACGCTGGCGCGACGAGATGACCGAGGGCACGAAACGGTTGCGCGAGCTTATGGCCAGGCTTCGGGGTCAACTGACCACGGATGAGCGCGCAGAACTGGAACGGGAAGCCGTCGCGCTCGCCATCGCACGCAAAGCATGGACCGGACTGAGCCCCGCTCCCGACATGGTCGAACCACCGGTCCCCATACGGGACCTGGCTGCGGTCTGCCGTCAGCCTGCTATGATCGAAGCGCTCGATTGGTACAGGCTCATCGAGCTGGGTGACGAGATGCAGGATCGGCTTGACACGGATGGACGCGAGGAGTACGTAGCCGGGAGCGCCAGGTTCGTGCGTAGCGCCAAGTCGCCGGCGCTTCGCGCTTCGATCTGCGTTCGGGCCGTCATGCTCGGTTACATGAACGACAGGCCTGTTGAGGCCGCGCGTCTGCTTGCGCAATGTGTCGGGACCGATATAGAAGCCGACCGTTCGGAACCAATGATGTTTGTGCGCTCCGTTCTGCGGTCCCGGAATGAGGCTATTGGCCCGGACATGCATACTCGCGATCGGGCACGTGAAGCCGGCGAGAACCTGATGACCCGGCTGTGGCATGCCGGGCAGATCAACGAGAGCATGCAGGTTGCGTCCATTGCTCCAACTTACGGTCAAGAGGCGAAGAGACCCCGCGCGATGTACGACCGCTTCGACGATTACGGTCGAGCTCCGCTGGCCATGTACGCGCGCGCTCAAGGGACATATGGTGACGCCAGAGCGCCTGCGCTCCTGGCCATCGCCGACAAGTATCCGAAGTCGCGGCTAGCCCCGCTCGCCCTGTCCCTTGCCGCTGAGGGTCTGCGCCACACCCCCGCGGGACGCCGGCGCGCCGTCGAGCTACGGAAGCGCATCATACGCGATCATCCGGACTCGCCGGCTGCGGCGCTCGCCCGTGCCGACCTTGCGCTGGAAGCCGGCCCGCTCGATGAAGCCGAGCGCCTCTACAAGTCGTTCGCGACCGGGCGTGCGCGTTCTGAGTCGGACCCGTGGCAGGATGTGCGCGACCGGTTTGAAGGCAACCGCAGGTACCTCCTGGATCGCGTCCGAGAGCTTCGCGCCATTCTCGAGCCGGTGCTGCGTCCGGCCGGCCGCGAGGATCTGCTGAAGGTCTCCTACTTGCTCGACCAACCTTGGTCCGCGTGGGACTCCATCGCCAAGGATGCGCCCAACCTCGCTGCCGAAGTCCGACTCGCGTTTGCGCGGCATCCCAACCACCCGTATGCGGCTGAGAGCTATCTCATCCATCACCCGGACCATCCGAGCGCAGGCGAGGGCTGGAAAGCGCTTGCTCAAGTATATCCCAGCGTTGATCGTGCAAAGGGCGTTCGCGCGTCCATAGGGTGGCTCGTGAACCTCGTCAACCGAACGCCGCCATATCGGTACCGCGCTGAGGCAGAGGCCGCGTTGGATCGCGCCCTCATAGGCTACGCTGAGACCCAAGCGGTAGCCAACGCTCGCGCGCTGACGGAGGAATGGCCCGGCACGCGCGCCGCCGCGATAGCGAGCATTGTCGAGGCCAGAACGCTGCTGATCACTGAACGGCCCGAAGCGGCCCGGAAGGCATTGGAGCGACTCTGCGCCGATCCGAGCATATCACCCGATCTCAGGGAACGTGCGGAGAGGCTGATGACGTGTGCCGACGTGACCATCGCTGCCAAACGCGTCCCGCCCTGGAAGCCTCTGCGCGTGTATCAGGGCGCCCCACCCGATGACGCTGACCACCCTCGGGGCTCTCCGGACACAACGCAGCCGATTGACGACCGTGATATCATCTTGCGGCGCGCCACCGCGGCTTCTGCCCATTGCGAGTTCCGCGATTGGGTCTTTCTCATAGACGAGGAGCGGCTGTTGAGGGCATACGATAAGGGGACCGGAGCCCGGGTTGCCATCGGCGTGCTTCCGTCCGGCGCTTGGACCCGAGTTGAAGCCGATGCGAACGGCGTCCGAGTCCGTGACTACGACGGCAGAGTCGCGGAGTACGGTCTGCCGCAAGCGAACGCCGTCAGATAGGCGCCGTCGCCCTATGACCCCCGCCGGTGGGATATACTGAGGGCAGATCACGCGTGCCGTGGCTCGGCGACATCGGCCACAGGCTCGGATCGGCACCAGAGACATGCGCATCAACCTTGATGAACCGGTCCCCGACGATCCTGCGCTGCGCAACGAAGACAGCGCCGAAGACGAATCCGACGAGGATGCC
>JBBIQU010000014.1:22305-23439 GCA_037442185.1 Chthonomonadales bacterium
TTGTCATACGCCGCGATCCGCTGGCTCAGAAACGCCGCCGCCGCGGACCGAGGCCGCTCAGTCCCCTTGAGCTGAAGCTCATCACGATCGGCCTTATTCTGGTGATCGCCCTTGCCGGAACAAGCCTGACGCTGTACTTGCTCAACGTGCGGCGCAACGCCGACAGGCTGCCGGCAAGCGCCATCAACCGATCGTTGCCCACGGCTCCGGCGGTTCAACCGCAGCGCGGCCCAGCGCCCTGGGGCGGCGCGTACCGCGGTCCGGTTGCCTCACCGCCCGACGAAGCCGCGCAGCCTCAACATGATCGCGCCGACCAGGATCAGACCCCAGCCGACGGCATCCACTGACAGTATTCGCCTGACCCCGGTCCTGCCGTCAGAAACGGATCGGCTTGTCTCCGACGATCACCGTCAGGCGCGCGCGCGGATCCGCCCCATCTCCTCGGTCGCAACAGAAGCGCACCTCGTTGAGTCCGCTCGCCAGCACAGGCATTTCGCCCGAGGGCTCAATCTCGCGAAGCGGTTCGTTGGCCGGTCCGTAGACGGATATCCGGCCATGTGGACCGGCCTCGAGGTACTGCCCCGATTCCAGCGTAACCGGAAACGTGACCGACTTGCCGCCGATGGTGATGGTCGGGTTCACGATCTTGCCCGGCACGAGCGGGACGGGCGTGACCGGACCGAGCCAAATGTCGCAGGTCTCACCCGTGGGGATTTCGTTGATCCAGACGGACAGCCCGCTGACCTGCGCATAGTTGAGCCACGGGTGGTACGTCTTGTATGCCGAGGAGAACGCCAGTCCCGGATTCCGCTCCCATTCCTCGCGATGCGCCGCATAGGGCCATGAAAAACGGCTCAGCCGATCGGATTCCGGCTCGACGAATGTGCAGTGACGCCAGCCGACGAAGTCCGCCACGAGATAATGCTCGGCTACGCCGGGACCGAGATGGTCAGGCTGGCGCAACTGAAAGTTCAGCACCGCGCCCTTGCCGTCGCCGTGGACCCATACGCCGAAGCCCTTGCGCGTCATGTCCACCGGCGCCGTGAGCGTGTGTTCCAGAACGGCCCACGAGCCGCGGCGCTCCTTGCGCTCGCTCGACGCCTTCAGCGCGAGGAATGTGGCAGGAGGTCCGTC
>JBBIQU010000014.1:23455-24607 GCA_037442185.1 Chthonomonadales bacterium
CCCGCCCCATCCGGCTGGGTACCGGCGTCAACGGCGAGCGTAACACCTTCTGCCGTTCGTGTATGGGCCGGCTCCTTCAGTTTGGACGGATCGAGCAATGGCTCGAGGGCGTCGGCTCCGGCACCGATGCCAAGCCGCGATTCGATGCGCAGCCGCGCCTGCTGGGTCCCGAACGGATTCTCCACGGTCAGGGCCGCCTCGTGCCCCTCTACGGCGTGCTTCAGGTACCGCACAGGAATGAACGCCCGCTTGCCTTTCGGGCCGTCTTCGAGCGTGAACTCCTCCTTCGGCTGTCCGAGGCGCGACCGCAGGCTTCTAGGCACAGCTCCTGCTCGACGCAGGTCCTCGTAGCGACGGATCAGGTTGGCGTACCGTTGCGCTCCCGGCGATGTCGGGAAACCGTCGGGAGCGAACCCATGCACGAAGGACACTCCGGCGTCGTCCGCGAGCGCCTTGCAGAGCAGGTACTCAAGGTCGTCGGGCAGTGTCCGCTCGGGTTGAACGCCGTTCCACGGAAACACGCCCCACCATCCGAGGTGCGACGGCAGGTACATGCGCTCGCAGTCGCGATTGACCACGCGGTGCATGTCCACGAACTCCTTGTAGCCGGTGCGCGCGGCATCCCAGGCGCCCATGCGCGCCCGAACGCACCACAGGTGATGATGGAACGTGCTCATCTCGAGGATGGCCGGCTTCGTCAGCCGCTTGACAAGCTCGTAGACGAACCGCGCACCGTAGTGCCATGCCCACTCGCTGCCGGCATGGATATACGAGCCGTCCAGGGCATCGAGATAGATCATGTCGAACCCGCACTCGTTGTACGTCCGCGCCGTGTTCTCAATGATCTCGATGAAGAGGTCGCTCTCGGCGTCGGGCGCAAAGAGACCGAACAGCTCCTTCAGGTGGGCGGCGCTCTCCCCGGCAGCGTGCGGCGATGGCGAGGTGCCAAGCGCCCCCCGGGTGCAACCCAGAAACCGGTATGGAGGTGCCTGGCTTGCTTCGCGGAAGGTGATCAGCTCGTCACCGATGCGAAGCGTCGCGCTGTTCGTCACGAAGAAACCGGTTGTTGCCGTGATGCCTGTTGTCGGCTCCACCACGGTGATCGTGTCGGATGCCGCATCAACGCCCTCGGCGAGGGTGAAGGTCCGGGCT
>JBBIQU010000014.1:24671-46159 GCA_037442185.1 Chthonomonadales bacterium
CGCGTACGTGTGCAGTCCGGCCTGGAGACCCGCCGCGTGGAGCACATCCACGGTTGCCTTGAGATCGGCGATGCCGTTCGGGTAGGTCTTCGGGTTGGGGAGGAAGTCGCCGAAGCGGAATGACGTGCCGCCATGGAAGTCTATCTGCCCTGCGCCGAGCGCGTGGGCGAGTTCGATCCAGGGCTTGGCCGAGGCTGCGTTCAGATCGCCGAAGTTGAAGAGGTAGGACCGCCGGTTGGGGGGCGAATCCAGCGCCCATGGGCCGCCGATGGGCGATTTGGGCAGTTCCGGCGCGTCAAGGACAGCGCGCTGAAGGGCTTGCCGCAGTCGCCCCTTGAGAGCGGTCACGAACGCCGCCGACGCGCCCTTGACGCCGAAGCGCCCGTAGGCCGCCGCGCGCAGAATGGAAGAGGCGCCAGGCAGTTCGGGCACGTTGGTCGCTACGTTCCGCGCCAGCGCGCAGGCCTCAACCGGCAGGTCTCCCTTATCGAGGATCACCTGCCCGAACGTCAGCTCGTCCATGGCGCCCTGGACCGACACGACATCCATCACGATGAAGTCCGGCCTCTCGCGCACTTCGATCTCCGCAGCCGTCCCCTCCGTGCCGAACGCCACCGACAGCCGATTGCCGTTGCGCTTCACCGATGATGGGAGACTGACCGCATTGCCGATGCGAGCGAAGAGCGCCACCGAGTTCGATGCGACGTCCCGGAGGTCGCGACCTGTGCGGCGATGGACGAATCCGAGGTTCCGGCCGTCCGCTCCGATCGTCCAGACCACGTCGCGCGTTCGCAGCGTGATGCTGCCGTCCGACGGCGCGACGCCCCCCACGGCCATAGCGAGTACCATCGCGATCATCATTGCTCCCTTCCGAAGCTGGCATGCGTGCGCGCTTCTGCCCCGTCGCCAACCTTGCCGATCTGTTCCGGTCCGCGTTTCCCGGCGAACGGACTGCGCCCACACCAAGTCCCATTCGCCACACACCCACAACACCGCCTCAGGCCACAACCGAATCGGCCATAACATACCCGCCCACAACCAACGAGAATAACACACCCAGGGACTGACAGCCGACCGCAGCAGCGCCCCCCTGCATCCTCGTTCGCTGGCCCACGTGCTTCCCCCTTCATCCTTCACCCTTCAGCACTCAGCCTGCCTCCGCAAACTGCGGGAACCACCAGGCCACGCGGTTGCGTTATGAACTCGGGGACTGCGCGCAGCGTGTGCGCGGAGGTGCCCTGTGGAGGATCGAACGTGAACTCAATGAAGACCACCATCTTGATGGCGAGCCTGTTCGGCTTGTTCATGCTCGTCGGTCAGGCGCTCGGCGGCTCCAACGGTATGGTGATTGGCTTCCTGTTTGCGCTCGTGACGAACATGGGAGCCTACTGGTTCAGCGACAAGATCGCGCTGATGTCGAGCGGCGCGCAGGCCGTGAGCGAGCGCGAGCATCCGCGCCTGCACGCCATCGTGGAGCGCTGCGCGCGCCAGGCCGGCATCCCCAAGCCGTCGGTTCATATCATCCCGACCCCGCAGCCCAATGCGTTCGCGACCGGACGCGGGCCGGGCCATGCGGCAGTCGCGGTGACCGAGGGCTTACTGCAGATGCTCGACGAGGACGAGATCGAGGGGGTAGTTGCCCACGAGATCGCCCACGTCAAGAATCGCGACATTCTGATTAGCAGCGTCGCGGCGACGGTGGCCGGCGCAATCTCGATGCTGCAGTATCTGGCGTTCTTCGGCCGCCACGACGACCGTGACGAGGGCGCGAACCCGCTGGCGCTGCTGCTGATCGTGATCGTGGCGCCCATCGCGGCCATGCTGATCCAGCTGGCCATATCGCGCTCGCGTGAGTTCGGAGCCGACGAGGGAGCCGCGCGCATCACAGGCAGGCCGATGGCGCTGGCATCGGCGCTGCAGAAGATCGAGTACGCCGCCGAGCGGCTGCCGATGAACGTCAATCCGGCGGCCAGCCAGATGTACATCATCAACCCGATGGGCGGCGACCTGCTCAAGAGCGTGGCCGGGCTCTTCCGCACCCACCCGCACACTTCGGAGCGGATCGCGCGCTTGCAGCAGCTCGAGCGAGGGATACGGTAGAGGCCCCGGCCCGGGGCCTCAAACCTACCGCAGCGGATTGGGAGCGGCCCTACGGCCTGTCGGCCCTTGGCCTTCTCGACGGGAGAGCCCAATCGCCGAGCTCGCAATGGATGGCATCGTCGCCGCGAGGTGTCCTCACCTTGAGTCGCCGCGCGCGGCCCGCCTGTCCTCCACCTTCGGCCCCTTGGTGTCCGTAAGATTGCCGTTCACGACCACCTCGCCGGCTCTGGCGCCAATGACTATGCCCGCGCCGTGCCCCTCGATGTGGCAGCCCTGCAGGACTGCGCGCCCGCCCATGACCTCGACAACCGGACCGGCATGCTCCTTCATGGGCCGGAGCAGGCTGCACCCGCTGACGATCACATGATCGGCGGATCGGACCGTGACCGCCGGCGCGCCGTTGGACTTCACCTCCGCGCCTGTGAGCCGAACGCGAGCCTTCTCGCCGTCCACGATCAAGCCGTTGTGATGCTGCCAGAACGTGCCGCCCGAGATGCTGACGGCGTTCTCTCCCTCGACCTTGATGCCGATGCTGCAGAAATCCGTCGAGCATCCGGTCATAACGCCCCATGTGCCGCCCTCGATCTTGCAGCCCGGTATCTTGTCGCGGAGGAGGAACCCGACGTTCATGGCGAAGGCGAAGCAGTCGGTCAGCCGGATCAGGTCGTTCTTGCCCAGGTCGAAGCCGATGCCCTTCTCAAGTCCTCGAGGAACGGGACCGGCGTTCCAGACCTCGATGTTGCGCAACGCAGGGACATCCCAGGTGCCCGTAACTCGGACGCCGATGTTGCGCGGCGACACGATGAAGACGTCGGCGATGTTGAGCCTGCCGACGTTGGACACCCCGTCGGCCATGATGCCGTCCCATGGGTACATGAGCTTGACCGACGACACCCATGCGCCGATGCCACTGATTATCACGGCGGCAGGACCCGCCTCGGGCTCCTTTTCCCATTCGTAGCGAATGCAGACGCCCCGGAGGCTTCCGCCGGCCTTGAGCTCGACGCACGGGCCGTCGCGATGGGTTGGAATGATGACCGGCGTCGCATCGGTGTCGGCAGGCCATGCGCCCGGCTCGGGCCCGTGCAGGGCCGCGTTCTCGAGCACCACGGGCTTTGCTATCCGGTAGACGCCGCGCGGAACGTAGACGGTTCTCCTCTCCTTGCGGGCGGCCGCAGCCGCCTCCATGAATGCCGCCGTATCGTCGGCCTTGCCGTCGCCTTTCGCGCCAAGCGATCGGACGTTGATCGAGTCGGGGTTGGCGTGCGCGATCGAGGCCGAGGCAACGGCCGCAAGGATAGAGCCGAGAACCAGGAGCCGCGAGCCGAGAGCCCGGCGTCCCGCCACGCCGGGTTGACGAACGCTCATGTTCGGGGCGCCAGCTTGTATATGGCTACGTCATAGGGGCCGAGCGCGGCCTCCTTGGTGCCCGACGGGCCAAGCAGGGTCGCCACGATGGGGGGCAGCGGAACCCACTGATCCTCGCCGGTCTGATTGACGTAGAACACAAAGCGTTCCTCTCCCTTGCGCCGGACGCGAACGTCAACGCCGAGGGGTATGCCTTCCAGAGTGGGTAGTCCAAGCTCATCCACGATCATGGCCACGATCGCTTCGTAGAACTCGGCATCTCCGAACGTCCCGAGGTAGTAACACACGCCCTTGCCGTAGACGTTGCGGGTTACCACGGGCTCGCCCGGGAAGTGCCCGTGCTCCCAGGTGGCAATGGCCTGCGCGCCTTTGAGCTGCAGATAGTCGGCCCAGACCTTCGCCGCATACTCGCGCCCATCGGCCATGCGTATCAGGTAGGCCTCGCCGCCTTCCGACGAGAGCGCCGGAGCATCGGGGTAGATGGGGCTGTAGTCGTCAACCTCGATGCCCGCAACTTCGGCAACCGGCCCGGGCAAAGGCTCCGTCCGGCATGTGTTGTCGGCGTTCTTGACTCCGGTTCTCGGGTTCAGGACGAGCGTGCCGCCGTTCCTAACATAGTCGGAGAGCCGTTGTGCATCTTCGTCGGTCAGGATGTACCACGACGGGACGAACACCGCCTGGAATGAGGCGAGGTCCGTGGTGATCGGTACGATGTCGCCGCCGAGCGCTCGTCTGCCGAGGGCGTTGTCGAAACGGCGAACTTGATCCCACCATCCCATGCCGTCTATGTGCGGCTGTATCTGCAAGGCCCAGTTCTGCTCATACGAGTTCAGGATCGCGACCCGGCTCTTGACTATGGAGCCGTCGAGTTCGGCCGAGAGCTTCGCGACCTCGCTCGCGAAGCCGGCGATCTCGTAGTAGCGCTTTCTGGGCACTCCATCATGGTTCAGGATGCCGTGCCAGTACTGCTCAGTGCCAAAGAGACACGAGCGCCAGCGGAAGAACAGAACGGCATCGGCGCCGTGAGCGATGGCCTGCCACGCCCACATGCGTATCTGGCCCGGAGCGGGCCGCGCGCCCATGCGCTCCCAGCCGGGGATGCCGCTCTGCTCCTCCATGATCCAGAAGTTCTTCTCCTTGATGCCCCGCATGGCGTCATGGGCCATTGCCGGGTTTCGGTCGGGGTGCCAGTGGCCGCCGGGATAGTTGTCCCACGAGACGAAGTCCAGGTCTTCGGCAAGGGCGACATAGTCCACCGAATCATGCAGGCCCATAAAGTTGTGGGTAACGAAGTGGTTTGGCGCAAGCCTGCGGATGATCTCGATCTGGTCCCGCTGAAATGCGACCGTCGTCTCGGAGGCGAACCTGCGATAGTCGAGCCAGAGCGACGGGTTGTGCGATTGGCCGCATCGAGCCTCCCAGGGAAGCGGCGCCTGCGACCATCCGCTGTACTCCTGGCTCCAGAAGACCGTCCCCCATGCCGCATTCAGGGCGTCGAGCGTGCCGTACTTGCGTCGCAGCCACTCGCGGAAGCGTCGAGCGCAATCGTCGCAGTAGCACAGGTTCGCTTCGAACTCGTTGTCGGTTTGCCACCCGATTACGGCAGGGTTATCGGCGAAGCGGCCTACCATCGCTTCGGTGATGCGCCGCGAGTATGAGCGCATGATCTCGTTGCCAAGGCAGCGCTGGAGGCGCGTTCCGAAGCCCTTGCGATAGCCGCGCGGATCGGCCGGGTAGAGGTCGGGATACCGCTCATGCAGCCATGCCGGAGGCGTCGCCGTCGGGGTCCCCAGAACGACCTCGATGCCCTCGCCGTGGAGGATGCCGATGGCGCGCTCGAGCCATTCGAAATCGTAGCGGCCCTCCTGCGGCTCCATCCGGCACCACGCGAACTCAGCAAGCCGCACCACACTCAGGCCCGCCTCGCGCATGAGGCGCGCATCGGTGGGCCAGCGCTCCTCAGGCCAGTGCTCGGGGTAGTAGTCCGCTCCTACGCGCATGGGGTTCTCCTTTGTTGGTCGGGAACGGTCTCGGGTCACGTTGTGCACGCCTCGAGCAGCGCCGCTTCGAGATGCCGCACCCAGCGTCTTGCGTTGATCTCCTTCGTCCCGATTCGCCGGGCCGACGCATCACTCCTGCCCCAAGTTGCCCCGCAACGGAAGTCGTTTGATCACAACCGCATCTGCCCCATGCCACCCTGAGAACGCGACACGCCTCCGCTCCGGGTTCGCGACAACCAGCCATCGCCCTGTTTGATTGGAAACATAAGCGCCCCAGACGGGCGCATCGGATCGGGGACCCCCGCCCTCATCTTCCCAGGGCAGCAGGGCGACGCGCGCCGGGCGGGCGGACGGCTTCAGCGTGACCGCAGTGACCAGAGCCGAACTGACCGCACGCGTCCGTATCATGACGATCGGCACGCGGTTGCCGGTATCCGAGCCTGGCCCGGATCCAACGACCACTTTCGTCTGCGGCTCGCTCGACATCACGCTGATCCACCGGGGCCGATGCGCCGCGCCCATGCCGGTGAAGCGAAATGCGCGACCTGTGGGCGGCAACGACAACGAGCGCATGCCCCGCAAGTACGCATAGCCGGGCGCCTTTGGCGGCTGGAATACATCGCCATCCGGTTCGGAGGCCAACCGGCCAGCCGGACGCCAGAACACATCGCACACGCGCGGTTTGGCGTCCCTTGAGGTCAGCAGGTCGGCGGTTACGAGCGTATGGTCGCCGATCAGAAAGGCGGCGCGCAGATGCCGAATCCCATCCAGAGCAAAGCCCGCATCGGAGATGGCTGCGCTTCCTTCTGTCATTTCCGAGAATGCGACCGCCGACCCCACTGCGGGGCGCTGTCCGACGACGGGGACACACGCCGCGTTGTGGGCAGGCGCGGTCTTGAACCAGCCGTCGGCAAGGCCCGTCAGGTACGGGCCAATGCCCGGATCGTCGAGCACGACCTCGCCGTGCCCAAACGCGACGATGCTGTTCTTGTCGGCATGGCTGTGATCGCCTCCATGCCGGCCATACTTCAGACACACCCACGCCGCGTCGTCCGGCCTCGATGCGAGGATCGCATATCCGCTGTCCGGCATGACACGTGGGCCGCGCACGGGTTGGGCTTGCGGCAGGTCGGCGAGGCCGTACAGCAGCGTGTGGATGGAGTTCCGTGTGCTGCGTGCGACGGGGAGCGCGAGTTCGGCATTACCGAGGTACGCAACGGCCGCTTCGTATATGGGCTTGGCCGCCGGATCGGTGCCCGTGTCATCGTTGAACCGGGGCAGCGCGCCATTGGGCATGGCGCACTTGAGGGGAGCGAGGAACATAGGGCGGAGGTCGTTCAGCGCGTTGTCGTATCCGCACGCATGAGCTGCCTGCGCCAGCGACCAGAGCGCTTCGAGAGCATAGTAATGATAGCCCCAGCTCCCTTCGGTCCACATGCCGTCCTGATCTACCATGTGCCTGAGCTGCGCATCGAAGCCTCGCACCCCATCGTAAGCCTCGGCAACCATCGCAGCATCGCCGATAAGTAGCCCGGCGAGCCCGATGGCGGCATCGTGCCAGCACTGAATGTTGTGGAACCGTAGGCGGTTGGTGCGAATCACTTCATTGATGGCCGGCCCGATCAGATCGTTCGTGATGCGCGCGCGATCGGCAGCGGTTAGTCTCTCCCAGATCAAGTCGGCGGCCTGCAGGATCGGGACAAGCCACGCTGCGTCGTCGAGCGATTGTGCGAGGACTTTGCCTCCCCGGCCTGGTCTACCGTGGATGTCGTGCTGAGGGTAGTTCCTGTAGCGTGCCGCATATTGTGTAACGATGGACCTGGCTACGCTCAGTGCGGCGCTGTCGTCTGTCAGAGCATACACGACCGCCGCCTGACGGCATAGCCTTGCGAGGCGCTTATGCTCCTTGGTTGTCCATACGTCGTCGTATGGCCACCCACTGAAGACGCGTCCATCGGCCGGACAAACGTGGCGTCGTGGTCCCTCCATGCGCAGGGTCGCGCCGTGTACAGGACAGGCATACCACTGCTCGCATTGGCCCGTTGCGGCAGGGACCCTTACGCCCTTCCGGTGTTCTTCGCGCACTTCGCCGGCGAGGTCGGCCGCCAGTCGGCGCAGCCAGGGGGTTGACACGATAGTCCGCCGCCGTCGGACTAGATCGGCCCCCGAGATAAGGAGCCGCGGGCGCGCTGCGACGTGCGAATACCACGGATTCCGCGCGTTCCGCTGTGGAAGGCGGCGCACGTCATCAATGTGAACGTAGCCGACCCGTTGGGGCGAGGTGTTGGCGACGACCAGCGCAACGGCGCGCGGGGGTCCACGCATGATCCCGTCACCTGGCCCACCGTAACTGTCGGTCCACTCCGAGAACGACACTGCAATGTGAGACCACTCGCGCGGCGCGAAGCCGATCTCCCTCTGGAACACCTGATCACTCCGGTCTCGCACTCGGATTGCCAGCAGCGCGCCTGCGGAGGCCCTGACCCAGAAGCTAACACCACCTGCAGGCCCGATCCAACGCGTCGGAAGCGTGGCCTGAACGTAGGCGCCCCCTCCCGTGAAGTCAAACCGGATCTCGCCGCCGAAGCTGCCCGATCTCGCTGCCGAGCGGGACCGCCGGAACAGACCTTTGGCCCCCTGCCCGGGCAGTCCGGCTTCGAATGACCAGTCGTAGAGGCGCACCCGGCCCTCGAAATCATCGAGGACCGTCTTCGTGCGCTCGCGCACGGCAATGGCGCCGATGCCGACAGCAGCGAGGAGCGCTAGCGCGACGAAAGCCCGGACGGCTCGCATCATTGCGACTCGCCTATCTGCGCCTCCATGGCCATGTAGGGCGCTCCGGACAAGTCCTCGAGCCGCTTGAGCTCGCTCTCGAGGCCGCGGATATCGTCGAGGCGCGCGAACCCCAGCGATTCGTAGAGCCGAATCGCCGGAGCGTTGTCCTGGCGGACGGTGAGACGCACCGATGAGCCGCCGATTTCGTGTGAACCCCGCAGGACCCGCTCGCCGAGCAGCCTGGCCACGCCGATCCTCCTGAAAGCCGGCCTGACCGATAGCGCCATGAGCCAGTGCCCACGAAGCGGATCCTGGGCGTCGCGGCGGACTGCGAGCGCCACTGAGCCGATCTCAACCGGCCCGATCCGCGCCCGGTACTTCCAGCCGCGGCCTCCATCCAGTTCCGTCACCTCGACCACGGTTGCGCGCAGAACGACACGCCCGACGGCTCGAAACAGGCGGGTCCGGCGGACGGCTTCGATCAGCGCGCGCTTCCCGCTATGGCTCGTCGTAGCCCTTGAGCTCCCGGAACCAGATGTTCCTGTAGCGCACGGGGTTTCCATGGTCCTGCAGGACGACCGGCCCCTTCTCGCCGTGCGGCGTGTACTTCGGGAGCGCCCGATGCGTCATGGCCCCCATGATCTCGGCATGGTTGTGCACGAGAACGCCATTGTGGAACACCGTCGCGAACGCGGGCTTGACCAGTTTCTCACCGTCGAACCTCGGAGCGGTGAACACGATGTCATAGACTTGCCACTCTCCCGGCTTTCGCGAGGCATTCACGAGCGGCGGATACTGGCCGTAGATCGAAGCGCACTGGCCGTCGGGGTACGTCTCGTTGCCGTAATTGTCCAGGACCTGTATCTCGTAGCGGCCCATGATGATGACGCCGCTGTTGCCCCTGCCCTGGTCAATGCCCTGAGGCGGATTCGGCGTTGAGAACTCCAGGTGGAGCTGGCAGTCGCCGAACTCGACCCTGGAGATCAGCGTGCCGCCGTTCTTCGGTATCTCCATGTAGCCGTTCTCGACCTTCCAGCGAGCGGGCTGACCGCCATCGGTCTGCCACTTCGAGAGGTCTGTGCCGTCGAACAGCACCACCGCGTCCGAAGGCGGCTTGCCAGCCTGTTCCTGAGTGCTTGCCGTACCCGGCTCGATGGCTTTCGGCTGGGGACGCTTGCCGTCGTGGACACGCCACTTTCCGCCCGGCAGGAACGGCGTGTCATCGTAGCCGACCTTCCTGCCGCCCTGAAGCGCTGCGGCCGTGACTCCTCCCACCAGTAACGCCAAGCTGCCTGCGATGGCGGCATACCGCCTTGCAGATCGTTCCAATCGTCGTCCCAACATGGATGTGACCCTTCCTGTACGTAGTTCCGATGAGCGTACCCCGTTCATTTCGGCGCGACCCGCGCCAATGCCTGCTCAGAGGCCCGATCGGAGTGTATTCCACATTGTTGCGGCTGGCCACGTTGCCCGATGGGCGCCATATCGCCGCAGGCTTCCCCCGCCCCATGGGCGGCCGGGGGCAAGGGGGAGGGGGGCAACGCCGTCACCGTTACGGCCGCACGCCGCGCCCTCTGGCTTCCATTGCCGTTACGGCCGAAGGCCGTGTAGCCGCGGGTTCTTCCCGCGCCCACGTTCCGCACAATGCCACACGTCCGGCGTCGCAAGAAGCGACGGCTACACGCTGCGCGCAACCTGGCCCGCGATATGGTCTGCAAACGAATCCCCCCTCCCCCTTGCCCCCGCCCACCCAGGGGGCGGGGGGAACCTGATCGCGCGACGTTCCAGACATTGCCAACGGACTGCGACGCAAGAAGCGACGGCTACACGCTGCGCGTCCGATCGCCGAGGGGGCGTTGCCGTTGCCGTTACGGCAGGCCGCGATGTTGAACTCCCTGCCGGAATCGTCGCTGAGGCGCGGCATTGTGCTCGAACAGGTGGATTGTAAAAGTTCACGCTTGGTGAGAGCGGTGTTCTGTGCAGTCGAAAAAAGATCAGAAAAAGTTCCGATTCGAGGGAGTCCTCGGCGGCATCGGTGTCGAATCCGGTTAGTGGGTTGGCAATGCAGGACTCCCGATGCGGGACGGCGAACCGTGCATTATGGATCGCATCGGCCGACGAACTTTGGTGCAGGGGGCGATTGGTATGGCCGGCATCGGCATTGCAGCGTCGCCGGACGCACGCGGCGAACAGGCATCACCCAAGCGCATTGTGATGACGGTGCGCGGACCGATCGCTTCCGACAAGCTCGGACTTACGCTGCCGCATGAGCATGTCATGGTGGACTTCGTCGGTGCCGATAAGACCGGCCCGCACCGTTGGAACGCCGACGAAGTCTTCGCGACGATGTTGCCTTACCTGCAGGAAGCGCAGAAGGCGGGAGTGTCCGGCTTCGCGGAATGCACTCCGGCGTTCCTCGCGCGCGATGTGCGTCTCCTGAAGCGCCTTGCGGAGGCCTCGGGGCTGCACATACTGACCAACACAGGCCTCTACAAGGAGCCATTTCTTCCTGCCTACGCTTTCATTGAGAACGCCGCGGCGCTGGCATCACGCTGGATCGCCGAATGGCGCGACGGTATAGAAGGGACAGGCATCAGGCCGGGCTTAATCAAGATCGCCGTCAATCCCGGCAAGCTGATCGAGGTCCAGCGGAAGATCGTGCGCGCGGCGGCCATATGCAGCAAGAGGACCGGACTGGCTATCGCCTGCCACACAGGCCATGGCCCGGCGGCGCTGGAATGCCTCGACATTCTCAGGCAGGAGGGCGTGCAGCCCGACAGGTTCATCTTCGTCCATGCCGACGCCGAACCCGATCAGGAGTACCACGCGAAGGCGGCCGCGGCAGGCGCATGGGTTGAGTACGACTCCATCGGGTGGAAGCCCCTTGCCGACCACGTCAAGCTCATACGTTCATTCCTTGCGATGGGCCATGGGTCGCGCTTGCTGATCTCCCACGACGCCGGTTGGTACCACGTCGGCGAGCCGAAGGGTGGCGACATCAAGCCGTTCACACCCATCTGCCGCGATCTGATTCCCATGCTCAAACGGGAGGGCGTCAGCGACGGGACCATCCGCGCGCTGACGGTTGAGAACCCCCGCAGGGCGTTCGAGGTCGCCGCATGAGGGCGCGAGCCATCGTTCATCGGTCGGTGTGGGAAGTCGGCATCGAGGAGTTCGACCTGCGGGAGCCCGGCGTCGGCGAGGTGCTGGTGGAGGCCCACTACACTTGTGTCAGCCCGGGAACGGAGCTCCGGTGCCTTGCGGGAAAGCAGCCTGACGCCGTCCCGTTTCCGTATGTGCCGGGCTACGCCATGGCCGGCATCGTGGTTGTCTCGGGCGCGGGCGCATCCCTCGAAGGCGGCGCTCGGGTCTATCTGAACGGCACACGCTCCGCAGGGCGTCTCAACCTCATGTGGGGAGGCCATGCGTCGCACGCGATCGCTCCGGCCGACGCGTGCATCCGCGTGCCCGACGGTCTGCCGCTTCTCGATGCGAGCCTGGCCCATCTGGCGGGCATCGCCTATCACGGCGTCAGAGTACCCCTGGCGGACACGGATGATGTCGTCGCGGTGATCGGGCTCGGCGTTCTCGGGCAGATCTGCGCACGGCTGTATGCCTCTCGTGGTTGCCGCGTTGTGGCATGTGACCTGAGCGATCGCCGCGTTCGCCAGGCGCGGTCCGCCGGCATCGAGGCTGTCACATGCGGCTCGGGGCTCGAGTCGGCGCTCAGGCCGCTGTTGCCGGACGGAGCCGATATCGTTGTGGATGTGACGGGCAACCGGGCTGTTCTTGCCGACGCAATCGCGCTTGCTCGTGATGTACCGTGGAACGATGACGCTCCCAGACGCTCGCGATACATCATCCAGGGCAGCTACCCCGATGACGTACCCGTCCCGTATCAGAGCGCCTTTCTGAAGGAGCTTTCGTTCCATCTGCCCCGTGACTGCACGGCCGGCGACCGAGAGGCGACACTGGCGATGATGGCGGATGGGGCGATTTCGGTTTCTGACTGCATCGGCGCCGTGAAATCTCCGGAATCCGCGCAGGAAACCTACGAAGCCCTGTCGGAACTTGATTGTGAGACGCTGACGGCTGCTTTCGATTGGCGTCGGTAAACGGATGCTCGCTCGCTGTCACATTGCGGCCCGCCGGTTACAACGATAACCGCGCTGGGCTTGCATTTGCGGGGTTACGGCCCTATAATAGGGTCGGGTTGTCAGGCATCGGCGCGCCGCCAGGGCCTGCACACGCCGCAACGAGAGCCGGCGCACAAGAGCGGCTCCGGAGCAATGACGAAGGAAAGGAGGCAAGATGGCTATGAAGTCAGGGCCGGAGATACCGCCGTGGGTGGCGATTGTGGTGATCGTGCTCGTGGTGGCTGTCGCCGGCGCCTTCATCTGGCGCGGTACCGGCAAGAAGAGGATGAGCGCGGACCAGATGTCTCAGATGAAACAGATCATGGAACAGCGCGGCATGGGGCTGGCCGCCAAGCGCAATGCGCCCATGGGCCGTCCGGGCGCAACCACGCAGTGGGCGACACCCCAGCCGCAATCGGGTCCCCGGTAGGGCCCTTACACAACATCACAACCACAACTACCGAAACACGGAGGTCTACAACGATGTCGTCACGACGTGGTTTCACCCTGATCGAGCTGCTCGTCGTCATCGCGATCATCGCGATCCTCGCAGCCATTCTGTTCCCTGTGTTCGCACAGGCCCGTGAGAAGGCGCGGTCCATCTCGTGTCTCTCCAACACCAAGCAGCTCGCCCTCGCCCAGCTCATGTACGTCCAGGACAACGACGAGAAGTTCTCCGGATGGAACTGGGGCCAGCGCTTCGAGATGGACTCGGCGTCGTACTGGGCAGTCTGCGCCCTGCCGTACATCAAGAGCATCAAGCTGTACCAGTGCCCGAGCGATGCGCTTGAGTGGCCGACGGTCAACGACTGGACCGGCATGGGACCGGACGCCGGAGCCCATGACCCGTTCGCAAGCTGGAGCGACCGCTACTGGTGGGAGAAGCCGAACAACCCGAACTTCATCTCCTACGGGTTCAACGAGGCGCTCGCGAACGGCCGCAAGCTCGCCGCAGTTAAGAGCCCTGCAAACTACTCAATGCTGATGGACTCGTCCATCGGTCTGGTCAACGCCTGGGAAGGCTGGGGCCAGGACTACATCGCATGTCGCGCCGCGTTCTCGAACCAGGGCTGCTGCTTGATCTGGCAGGACGGCCACAACGCTGCATGGTTCAAGGCCAACTACAGCCAGCAGGAGCTCGAGAGCTCGACCCGCCACACCGGCGGCCAGAATGTTGCCTTTGTTGACGGCCATGCCAAGTGGATGAAGTGGGAGAACATGACGGTCGCGAACCTGTCGCCATCGAACTGACCGTGACTCGATGCCCGTGCTCCGGTTTCCGGGGCACGGTGTCAGGCTGCTTCTTGGGGCTGTTCCAGTGGAGCAGCCCCATCTTCGTCACCCGATGACTGCCTTGGAACGTCGGCGGCAAGTAGGGGGTGTCGGTACCGGCCGGCCTCATCCGTCGGACGGGTCGGCATGGGGCAAGGTATAATCCTGCGCGGCGGGCGACTATGGTGTGCCCGCGATTTCGTTTCATGACCATTCCGTCTACCGATACCGCCGGACCTGACGCCCGTCCGGCTCTGAAGCCCCTATCGCTGCGCCGGAGTTTCTCCTGGACTCTGGTTGCCAACGGCGTGACCGCCGTCTGCAATGTGGCCATCCTGTCGCTTATGGCCAAGCTCGGCAGCACGGCGATGGTCGGCCAGTACACGCTCGGCACCACGCTCGGGGCGATGATCCTGGCCTTGCCCCAGCTAGGCCTTCGAGCGGTACAGGCCACCGATGCGCGCGACCGCTATCGCTTCTCCGAGTACCTCGGCCTGAGATTGGTGGGTCTGGTCATCGGCGGGATAGCGATGATCGTCGCCGCCATTGCCGGCGGCTACAGGGCGGACACGGCGGTGGTAGTCGTGCTTGTCGGAGCGTACATGGGCGTCAACGGGGTCGCCGATATTGTCTACGGCCTCTTGCAGCAGCATGAGCAGCACAACCGTATGGCCATCTCGATGATCGCCAAGGCCATCCTTAGCGTGCTGGCAGTTGGCCTGGCCATGGCGATCACGCACAACGTTCTGTTTGCGTGCGTGGCGCTGATCGCGTCGGCATCGGCTGTGGTGGTCTGGTACGACTTCCCTTCGGCTCGGTACGTGCTGGTCCGCAATGGCCGAATGGACGGGACGGACGGTCATACCGTGCTGCTACCGTCATTCGCTCCGGCGCGCATGCGCTCGCTGGCGTGGCTGTCGCTGCCTCTCGGCATCGCCAACGCGCTCAATCTTGTATACTTTCACGTCGCGCGACTGGTCATTGTCCGGTACCACGGCGAGTCGGATCTCGGCATCTATGCGGCGAGCGCGCAGATCGCGGCGGCGGGATACCTCGTCACTTCGGCCCTGGCGATGGCGACCGGCCCCCGAATGGCCCGGTTGTACGCCGACCGCAAGTGGAATGCCTTCACCGGCGTCCTGCTGAAGTTCCTGGGCGTATCGTTTGTGCTGGGCGCCGGTACCCTGGCAGTCGGCGCCGTCGCCGGCGGGCCGATCCTGCGCGTGCTGTATACGGCGGAGTATGCGCGGCAGCCGGCTGTGCTGCTCTGGCTTCTCGCCGCGGCGGCCATCAACTATGTCTCGACGTGCTTTGGAACTTCCCTGACGGTGTCACGGCAGTTCAGCGTACAGCTCGTCCTCGGCATCGTCTCGGTCGCCACCGCTCTCGTGGTAAGCATCATGCTCGTTCCTCGCATCGGCCTCGTAGGCGGCGGGATAGCGGCTGCGGCAACTTCGACGGTTCGCCTTGTTGGCCTGGGCACGGTCTTCATGGCGACGTTCGCTCGCAAACGCCGCGAGGCCGACGCCGCGGATCCCGACGCTGATGCCGCCGCGGACGGAAGCCTCGAGACGCAGGAGGTTGCGCCATGACAGCGCCGGTATCCAGTCGAAGCGAGCTGACCCAGGCAGCGGCCGGTGGTCTGGCCCGGCAGACCACGTCTGAACCCCAGCCCGCCGTGGCGGCGCGTCGCGTCGCCCGGCCGCACAGGATCCTGAGACTTGCGTTGATTCTCTTCGCAGCCTCGGTGCCGCTGGACGCAGTGCCACTCGTCGGCAGTCTGGGTGTCGCGCGCCTCTTCGGACTGGTGCTGGGCGTCGCAGCTTTGACGCAGCCGACGCTGGCATTCCGCCGTCCTACTGCGGCCTTCTGGATGTTCGCCACGTATCTCGGGATCGCGCTCTTGAGCGCGACGCCGCACCTCGATGTGTATGGACCTGCTATCCAGCAACGAGGGATGACCCTCATTCAGAACCTCATCATGTTCTGGATTGTCAGCAACGTCATGCGTGATGAGGAGCTGTCCGGTCGGGCGCTGACGGTCATGGCCATCGTCGGCGCGGCCATAAGCGTGATGATGGCGCTGGGCTTCCTCCAGACTTCGGTTCAGACAGCTCGTGGCCTGCGGGTCTCCTTCGCCGGAGCCAATCCGAACTTCGTGGGCGGCGTGCTTTCGCTCTGCCTTCTTACGGTACTCGGGCTAGTCCTGACCGCGAGGACGGCCGGCAAAACGTGGCGCTGGCTCGCGCCGGCGCTGGCCCTGCCGATCCTGGGAGCCCTGGTGAGGACCGGATCGCGCGGGGCGCTTGGCGGCCTCTTTGCGGGCCTCCTGGTGCTGGCCATGTCGGGCGAGCGAGCCACGCGCAGGTTCCGGAACGTCGCACTGTTGTTGGCGGCCGGCGCTGCCTCCTACTTCGCTCTCTACGTCACGTCAATCACCCGCGCTCGATGGGGCGAGGCTCTTGAGGAGAGGCAGGTCTCCGGTCGCGAACGCATCTACCCCGAGCTGGTCACCATGCTCCGTGACCGGCCGCTGCAGGGCTGGGGCTTCGAGGCCCACCGCAGGGAACTGGGGAGGCGCATACCCCAGCTGTCTCAGGGCGCCCTCGATACCCACAATCTCTACCTTCACGTATTGACTGAGGTAGGCATCGTGGGCAGCATACCGTTCTGGATCGCTCTGTGGCTCTGTCTGCGCGGAGGCATTCGGGCAAGGACAACGAAGCACGGGCTGCTCCCTCTCGTACTGGTGACGGCGATTCTGGTTAGCAACCTCGTTACGACGGGCATCATCTCCAAACCCTTCTGGTTTGTCATGGCCTATGCCGTAGCGAGCGGCGCGACCGCCGTTGCCCAGCGAAGGCGTGCCGCGCTCTCCGACAAGATGCGCCAGGACGTGGAGCGCGCGCTCGCATCGGCGCGCGGAGCTTAGGCGAACACGGTGGCAGAGCGCACAGGCCATGCGGTTGAAACCGCGCCTGACAGGGACGTGAGGTCGGCACGAGAGAGCCATGCGGTTGAAACCGCGCCTGCCAAATGCACGAAGTCGCCCTTCGGCGACTTTGAGTGAGGATGGCGTTGCGCGTTCTGTTGGTTTCGCCGCTGCCGCCTCCTGTGGGCGGGATAGCCACGTGGACACGTATCCTTCTGCGCGAAGTCGCGCGGCGGGAGGATGTCGAGATTGTGCATCTCGACACGGCGGTGCGTTGGCGGGCGGTTACGCAGGTTTCGACGGCTGCGCGTGTTATCGGCGGAACGGTACAGGCTCTGCGCGACTATATGCGGTTCAGGGCGTTGCTGCGGCAGAGCAGGCCCAATGTGGTCCACATCTGCACGAGCGCTGGATTCGCGCTGCGCAAGGATCTGCTCATGCTGCAGGCCGCTGCTCGGGCGGGCACGCGCGCGATCGTCCACTTTCGGATGGGCCGCATTCCCGCGCTGGCGCAGAGCAAGGGAGGCGAATGGGAGCTTCTTCGCCGCTGCACAGACGCTGCCTTCGCCTCGGTGGTCCTTGATCGGCGGTCGCGCAGGGTCCTGAGGGAGTCGTGTCACCCGGCTGAGGTGCGGACACTGCCCAATATGGTGGATCTGGATGCGGTGGATGCGGTGATTGGCGATCCCGATGCAGGCGACGGCGGCGACCCGGACGGTCGTCCCACCATTGTCTATGTCGGGCACGTTCTGCCGTCCAAGGGCGTTACCGATCTGGCGGACGCCTGCCGGGAATCCGGTGCTGCTCTGCGCCTCGAGGTGGTCGGACCCGTGGAGGAGGCTTACCGTCGCGAACTGGACAGCCGGGCAGGCGGCAAGGTGACGCTGACCTTTCATGGTACGCTATCCCACGAAGCGGCGCTCAGAGCCGTGCGGCGCGGGGATGTGTTTGCGTTGCCGAGCCATTCGGAGGGCTTTCCGAACGTTGTGGCCGAAGCGATGGCCTGCGGGCGGGCAGTGTTGGCGACCGATGTCGGAGCGTTGCCGGAGATGCTCGACACGGACGGCCCCAATCCGTGCGGGATGTGCGTCGAGGCCAGAAACGTTGCCGCGCTTGCTGCGGCCGTTCAACTGATGGTTGGCGATGCCCAAATGAGGGCCGAGATGGGCGCTCGGGGGCGCATGCGCGCCGAGACCGAGTACGCCGCGCCGGTAGTTACAAGACGCCTGGTCGGTCTGTGGCGTGACGTTGCTGGGAGGCTGGAATGACGATGTTCGACAATAAGGTCGCGTTGATCACGGGCGGCACGGGTTCATTCGGGAATGCCGCCGTCCGCCGGTTCCTGAACACCGGACTTCGCGAGATCCGCGTGTTCAGTCGGGACGAGAAGAAGCAGGAGGACATGCGGATAGGCTACGGCAATCCGCGCCTGCGCTTCTACATCGGCGATGTGCGCGAGGCCGACAGTCTGAAGGATGCGATGGTCGGCGTGCACTACGTGTTCCACGCGGCGGCGCTGAAGCAGGTGCCGTCATGCGAGTTCTATCCCATCGAGGCGATCAAGACCAACGCCCTTGGGGCCGAGAACGTCATGAACGCGGCGATGGAGAACGGCGTGGAGCGGCTGGTCGTTCTCAGCACCGACAAGGCTGTCTACCCTATCAATGCGATGGGCATCAGCAAGGCCATGATGGAGAAGCTCATGGTGGCCAAGGCCCGGGTCGCCGTCGAGCTGGGCTGCATCATGTGCGGGACCCGCTATGGGAACGTAATGGCTTCGCGCGGCTCGGTCATCCCGTTGTTCATTGATCAGATCAAGCGAGGAGACCCGCTGACCGTCACCGATCCCAACATGACGCGCTTCATGATGTCCATTGAGGAGGCTGTGGACCTCGTGCTCTTCGCTTTCGAGCATGGGAAGCCGGGCGACATCTTCGTCCAGAAGGCGCCGGCGGCCACAATCGGGACCCTTGCCGAGGCGATCAAGCGCATCTTCAGGGCCGACAATCCGGTTCGCGTAATCGGCACGCGCCACGGCGAGAAGCTCTACGAGACGCTGCTGACCCGCGAGGAGCGCATGGCGGCCGAGGACATGGGAGGCTACTTCCGAGTCCCCGCGGACAATCGTGACCTGAACTACGCTCTCTACTTTACGGAGGGCATGCCCGAGGCCGCGCAGGTCGAGGACTACAACTCGCACAACACCGACCGCCTCGACGTTAACGGCATGGAAGCCATGCTGCGGAAACTGGCCTACGTTCAGGATGAGCTGGCCGGCCGCACGGGAACGACGCCGGCCTGAGGGGCGTGTCGGACCCGTCCGACCCGTCTGACAGGTCCGACAGGTCCGACAGGTCCGACGGGTCCGACGGGTCAGACTCTGAGAAACCAAGGAGACGCAACGTTGACGACAGCCCTCGTGACGGGATCGTCCGGCTTCATGGGGCGCAACCTGACGGTCGCCCTGAACCGCCGCGACGACGTGGAGGTCCTCGGCTACGACATTGACACGGGCGGCGACCTCGCGGAGATGGTAAGCAGGGCCGACATCATCTTCCACCTGGCCGGCGTCAACCGCCCGCCGGATCCCAGCGAATACGCCAAGGGCAATGCGGGGCTGACGGCACAGGTATGCGCGTTGGCTGCAGAGCGCCCGCGCCCGCCGATGATCGTGCTGTCCTCGTCCATTCAAGCTGAACTGGACAACCCGTACGGCGTCAGCAAGCGTGAGGCCGAGGACGCCGTGCGCGCCTATTCCGAGCAGACCGGCGCTGTCGGGGTCGCGTTTCGGCTGCCCAACGTCTTCGGCAAGTGGTCGCGCCCCAACTACAACTCGGCGGTGGCGACATTCTGCCACAACATCGCCCGGGACCTGCCCATCACCGTATCCGACCCTACCCGCGAGATGCAGATCGTGTACATTGACGATGTGGTTGCGGCGTTTGTGGCTTTGTTGGACAAGTCGGACCCGTCTGACGTGTCGGACCAGTCGGATACTTCGTTTCGCTTCGGCGCTGTGGAGCCGGTCTTCCATCTGACGCTCGGCGAGATCGTCGAACGCATCAAAGCCCTTCGCCGCAGTCGGGAAGACCTCATGCTGCCCGACCTGAGCGATCCGCTCAATCGGCGTCTGCTGGCTACCTACAACTCGTTCCTGCCGCCTGAGAGCTGGGCATACGACTTGCAGCAGCGCTCCGATCCGCGCGGGACGCTCGCGGAGTTCATCAAGACACAGGGCGTGGGGCAGATTTTCGTGTCGAGCACCAAGCCCGGCATCGTGCGCGGCAATCACTACCATGACACGAAGGTCGAGAAGTTCCTGGTGCTCTCGGGCGAGGCTGAGATACGCTTCAGAAGGATCGGCACCGACGATGTGGTCCGCATCCGCGTCTCGGGCTCCGACCTCCGGGTGGTGGACATCCCGCCCGGCTACACGCACTGCATCCAGAATGTGGGCGAAACCGACATGGTCACCCTCTTCTGGGCGTCGGAGGTGTTCGATCCGGACAAGCCCGACACCGTATTCGAGGAAGTGGACATACCCGCTGCCCATCCCGTCGACGGGACGGAGACGCTTGGTCCCCTCCCCACCAACGGGGAAGCCAAACCTAGTCCCCTCCCCCTTCCAGGGGGAGGGCAAGGGAGGGGGTAACTCCCATGCCCCGAATGCGCGTCATGACCGTCGTGGGCACGCGACCCGAGATCATCCGGCTGTCGCGCGTCATCGCCGCCCTCGACCGCTACGCCAATCACACGCTCGTCCACACGGGCCAGAACTACGACTACGAACTGAACCAGGTCTTCTTCGAGGACATGGAGATCCGGCCGCCGGACCGCTACCTGAACGCCGCAGGAGCGAATGCCGCCGAGACCATCGGCAACACAATCTCCGCGACCGATCAGGCGCTTGCCGAGGTCAAGCCTGAGGCCTTCCTCGTGCTCGGCGACACCAACAGCTGCCTCGCCGCCATCGCCGCCAAACGCAGGCGTGTGCCCGTGTTCCATATGGAGGCCGGCAACAGAAGCTTCGACGAACGCGTGCCCGAGGAGATCAACCGGCGCATCATTGACCATATCAGCGACATCAACATGCCCTACAGCTCCATCGCGCGGGACTACCTGCTGCGCGAGGGACTGCCGCCGGACCGCGTCATCAAGACCGGTAGCCCCATGTTTGAGGTGCTCGGGCACTATCGGCCCAAGATCGAACGGTCCGATGCGCTCCGGAGGCTCGGGCTTGAGCCGGGCGGCTACTTCGTCGTGAGCAGCCATCGCGAGGAGAACGTTGACTCGCCCGTCCTGTTCGAACGGCTCGTTCAGGTACTCAATGGGCTTGTCGAACGGTACGGGTTGCCGGTCATCGTCTCGACGCACCCCCGAACACGCAAGAGGATCGAGGCGACAGGGGCGAGCATCAACGACAAGGTCTCGCTGCTGAAGCCACTCGGCTTCACGGACTACGTGAAGCTGCAGATGGAGGCGCGCGCCGTGCTATCCGACAGCGGCACGATCACCGAGGAGTCATCCATCCTGAACTTCCCGGCGCTGAACATTCGAGAGGCGCACGAGCGGCCCGAGGGGATGGAAGAAGGCGCGGTAATGATGACCGGCATGGACCCGGAGACGGTTTTCCGCGGGCTTGAGATACTCGCGCATCAGCCGCGCGGAGAGAGCCGCATGCTCCTGCCCGTTGCCGACTATCAGTCCCCCAGCGTTTCCGAGAAAGTCGTGCGAATCATCCATTCGTATGCCGGCTACGTGAGACGGGTCGTCTGGCGGGAGTACGCGTGACGAAGATGGTTTCAGAGGAGTCCTTCACCCCCTCCCTAACCCTCCCCCCTCAAGGGGGAGGGAACTTGGGTTCCCCCGCCCCCTCCGGGTGGACGGGGGCAGTACTGCGACCGG
>JBBIQU010000015.1:0-40988 GCA_037442185.1 Chthonomonadales bacterium
TGGTCAGCCGCCGTTGCCGATACCGCGAAGTTCTCAAGCCGTTTCGGGAACCCGCGCAATGGAACGTCGTCCTGAGTTCAAATAACGGCGAGATAGCCAGAAGAAAGGACAAAAGGACAATGAAGAACCGGATTTGGACGATGGCGGCGGCGGGCGTGCTTGGTGCGGCGTTGATTGGAGGCCCGGCATTCGCTCAGGGACGGGGTGGCGGCCCCGGGCGCGGTCAGTGCAACGGTACCGGCCAGCGCATTCAGCAGAGGCTTCGCGACGGGAGCGGCATGGGCCGGCAGGGACGCCAGGGTTGGCAGGGGCAGAACCGCGGCAACGGACTGCGGCTCCGCGACGGCAGCGGACCCAACCCGAACTGCCCGCTCAAGAGCAAGTAGGCGATCGGAAGCAGCGTAACGAACGAGGGGCGCGACGCAAGTCGCGCCCCTTCTTGCATGTGCCTTCGGGATTCACTGTCGCACTCAAATCATCTCAAATCTGAAATCTGAGATCCGAAATCCGAAATCTCAAATCGCAGATCGAAGATCACGCATCCAATCTCTCGCCCCTCGCCCCTTTGCCTCTTGCCTCTTGCCTCTTGCCTCTTGCCTCTTGCCTTTCGCCTCCCCTCACAGCCCGTAATCCAGCACGCGCGTGTCCTTGAGGCCATAGCAGCGGTACAGGTAGTACTCGACAACCGGCTCGTCGTAGATGGCGGGCACGCGGACCACCACAGGCTCCGGCACCGGCTCCACTCGATCAAAGAATGCCTCGAATGGCGCCAGCTCGGGGTCGTCCGGCGGACGATGGTCGGCGATCAGGACATTGCTACCGAGTCGCGTTCCCGACGCCTGGTTCAGGTACCGGTACTGATTCGGCCGCGTCCCGAGGAAAAGGCAGACCGCCCGCGGTTGGCCGGGGGCATAGAAGGCCATGCGTGAGGCAACGTCGTAGGTAACGGCGCCAATGAGCGGACGAGCGCCCGCATCAGCCATGGACCTTACTTGAGCCGCGATGGCTGCGCCCAGTTCGCGTCCGCCGTACATCTTCCGCGATTGGTCCAGCTTTGCCGGAACACGTAGCCCGACAGTGCGCCTGAGCTCCGGCCATCCTGCCATGATCGAAACGAATGCGGCGAGCGCAATGCCCGACCAGGCGAACATCGCTCGTCTCCGATTGCCGTCTTCGCCCCAGACCCATCCTGCGTACCCGACGGATAGAGCGATCCACCCGCAGATGGCCCAGTTGGCCTGAACCTTCGCCTTGAGCGATAGCACGATGAAGAACGCCACAACCGGTGCGCCGAAGCAGAACGCCAACCACGCACCGTAGCCTTTTGCGCCAGATCGGGCCCGGCATCCGGCGACTGCTGCCACCGCCATCCCAATGAACAAGATCGGGGTCATGAGCCCGGCCTGCGAGCCGACGAAATCCCCCAAACGCTTCAACGGGGTGGAGCCGGATCGCGCTGCCGTCAGACCCGCGAGATGCCCGAAGCTCGCCCACTCGTGCCGCGCCAGCCACACTATGTTCGGCATCGCGACCGCCAGAGCTGCCATCAGCGCCAGATAGGGCTCGGGACGCCTCAGCCATTTCCGCAGATCAGGGCGGCCGCCCAGAAATAGGAGGGCGCACGGCAAGAACAGCGCCATCGTGTACTTGCTCATCATGCCGAGGCCGGACGCGATCCCCAGCATAAGCCAACCTCTCAGCGCGTTGGCCTCTGGCGAACCGAGCTGTGCGGACTCAGGCTCCGTTGCCCGCGCCAAAGCGTACAGCGACGCCGTCCAGAATAGGGCCAGCGGGACATCGTACGTGGCGATGAACCCGCCGGCCAATCCCATGGGAGTGATGCCCGCCAGCAACATGGCGGCTACGCCCGTGCGCTCGGAAAACAGCCGGCGTCCGAGCAGATACGTTAGCCACAGCATCGCGGATGAGCAGAGGATCACGCCTGCTCGCACGCCGAACTCAGAGCTACCGAACAGGGCTGTCGAGGCTCGGATCAACCAGGCGATCATGGGCGCCTGATCGTAGTATCCCCAGTCCAGGCGTCGGCTCCACTCCCAGTAGTAGCTCTCGTCCGACGCCAGCGGAAAGCGGAGCGCGAGCGCGACATGCGCCAGCGTGAAAGCGATCAGCATCGCTGCGGGCGCGAAACTCCGAGCCCGACTCGAACGCTCGGGTCGCTCAGTTCGGCCGGGTGTCAACATCCAGGCTCACTTCGAGGGCGAACGCCCGCCGCGACCACGAGCGGAGAGTATCTCCGTGTACAGCGCCTCCATGTTGGCAGCCATGCTGTCGGCCGTGAAGTGTGCCAACGCCCGCTCACGCGCCGCATGGCCCATGGTGGCGCGAAGGTCCGGGGCGCGACACAGAGTCGCGATTGCGCATCCCACCGCCTCGGGATCCCTCTCGGTAAGGAAGCCGGTGACACCGTCCTCGATGAGTTCGGGGTTTCCCCCGGCGCGCGTCGCGACCACCGGTTTGCCGACGGTCATGGCCTCGATGATCGCCATGCTGCAGGCCTCCGTGCGCGAGGGCAAGGCGACCACGTCCATGGCATCGAGCAAGCGTGCCACATCGTCGCGAACACCGGTGAACCGCAGTCGGTCGCCGACGCCGGTTGCCGAGGCCAGCTCCCACAAGCCCTGTTGGATGGACGGTTCTGCATGCCCGACGAAAACGAAATAAGCCCGCGGGCATTCCTGCACGATCCTCGGAGCGGCCCTGACCAGAATGTGCTGTCCCTTGAACTCATCCACCCGCCCGAACACGGCGATCAGCTCGGCGTCGGAAGGCACGCCAAGCTCCGCTCGAACGGATAGCGCCGAGCTCTGCCGGTCGGCGCCGAGGAGCCCCATGTCGGTGCCGTTGTGCACCGTCCGGATCCGATCGGGCGAGACACCGCGGGCAACCAGGGTGCGGGCGAGATCCGCAGAAACCGCCACGAACCAGTGGTTCTGCCTGGGCAAATACCGGTAGGCCCAGTCACGCGTGAGCGTGTGGACGCTGGAGACGACGGGCACACGGGCAAGCAGACCGGCAATGTAGCCCATGTAGGTCGCGCGCGTGAGATGGGTGTGAATCATCTCGATACCGTGTTGACGCACGAACGAGCGTATGCGCACGACGGTGGCGGGCGCAAGAAGCCCATGCATGCGCCACTCCAGCCGCGGCACATCGGCCGAGGCCAGTTGGCGCGTAATCCAGCCGCCGGGCGGGCAGACGGCGGTTACGTCATGGCCCCGCCGACGAAGCCGATCGGAAAGAACCACCATGTGCTTTTCGGCGCCTGATGTGCGCGAGCTCGAGATGACCTGAAGGACGTTCATGTTCTGCTTCGCCGTATGTGGCTAGTATTCTACTTGGACGCAGGCTATCCTGTTGCGGCTCCGCCAACCTTGTCGCTCACAGTGCGTCAATCGCGTTGGCATCGGCGGGGCGTCTGAACAAGGCACGTGCGGGCGATCCGAGACAGCATGAAGGTCCTACGAACCATGCGATGGCTCCTGTTGGCGGCGCTGTGCGTCGGCGTGTCGGCATGGGTCATTCAGGCCGAGTACCGGCACGCGAGCATCCAGATCGGCAGTTCATTGCCAGCCATTCCGGCACTGGCCGCCTTGCTGCTCCTTACTGCAGGCGCGCGCCTGCTCCGTCGGCCCAGCGAGGCGAGCGCCAGAGGCATCGCCGCAGTCTATCTCGCTCTCGTAATGGCCGCGGCGGTACCGACGACGCCGTCGTTGGTCTACCTGTTCGGTCAGATGACCGCGGCCCAGAGTCAGGCCGATCGCCCGGCTATGTCCGGCCTGATCGAGATGCTGCCCGCGCACATGGCACCGCCCGCCGGGCCGGAGCTGAAGGCTTTCTTCGACGGCTCTCCATCAGGAGGCGTTCCCTGGCGCATCTGGGCGGTTCCGCTGCTCGGCTGGGGGTGCTTCCTGATCTTGATGTTGGCCACGCTTGCCGCCGCTCTCAGTCTGCTTCGCAGATCGTGGATGGACCACGAGCGTCTCACGTATCCTATGGTTCAGATACCGCTGCGCATCCTGACGCCTGCCGGCGGAGGCCACCCGAGCGCCCGTGCGTTGTTCTGGCTCGGCTTCGGAACGACGGCGATCCTGGACGGGATGAATATGGTGCGGGCCTTCAATCCCACTGTACCGGCCCTTGGCGCTGGATGGGACATCGGGCTATGGTTTCCCGACAGGCCGTGGTCGGCCCTCGCCCCGATGTGGGTCTCATACAGGCCGGAGATATTCGGCCTGGCCTATCTGATGCCGCGCGATGTCCTGCTGACAGCATGGCTGTCCTATGTTGCGCTGCGTCTATCAACCGTGGCGCGCGTCGCTCTCGGCTCCCAGACGCCATCCACTCCATACGACTATCAGGAGCTTGGCATGGGCGCGTTCCTTTGCCTCTTCGCGATCCTGATCGTGAGGGCCTACCCGGACCTCAAGTCGAGCTTGGCGCAAGCGCGGCGCGGTCGCGGCGAGGGCGATTCCGGCGAACCAATGAGCGCGCGTTGGGCATGGGGGACGGTTATACTCGGACCGATACTGATGGTTGCCTGGCTCCGTTCGACGGGCATGCCCTGGTGGGTGGCGACGGCCCACCTCGGCCTGCTTCTGGCCGTGGCGGTCGTCTATGCGAGGATACGCTGCGAGGCGGGCACGCCGTCTGTCTATCTGTTTCCGTTCTGGCAGCAGCAGTCTCTCCTGACGAACTTGTTCGGAACTCAGGCGCTTGCGGGCGTCGGCGGTCGGGGTCTGGTAGGTCTGGCCCTTGTCGGAGGGCTCTCACGCGGCGTGTTCCCCGAGCTGTCAGCCTACGCCGCAGAAGGCATGAGCCTCGCCGATAGGACCGGACTGAAGCAACGGACGGCAATGCGCCGATTCCTGTTCGGCGCAGCTGTCGGTCTGGTCGCGGGAGCGACGCTCTATCTGGCGTTGTGCTACAGCAAGGGAGCAGACAACATCGGCGGCGGCTATCAGCTGGGCGTTATGCGGCGGCAATTCGAGACAACGGCGGCGCAGATCGGATCGGCCGGACTTCCGAGGCCGGACCTCGTCTTCGAGACCATCCTGGGCGGTCTGATCGCGTTCACGATGAACTGGGCTCGGGCACGCGCACTTTGGTTTCCCCTGCATCCGGTCGGCTTCGCCATGACTTCGGCCTACGGCTTCCACCTCTGGTTCCCGTTCTTCGTCGCCTGGATCGTCAAGGGTCTGATACTCCGGTTCGGAGGCCATGCTGCCTACTCCCGGTTCGTTCCCCTGTTCCTCGGCATCGCGATGGGGCGCTATCTGTTCACGGGGATCGTCTGGGGCCTTCTCGGCATGACCGGGCATCCGGCCGTGCAGAGCTACCATATCCACTTCAGCTGACCTCTTGGCCCCGGTGCGCAATGACGTTGCTCGCTCCTGAACAGGCGTGCCCGACCGGTACAATGGAACGACTTCTGGATCATGTCAGGGAGGTCCGACCATGTTGCCCATGGCGCCATTGGCGCTGCTCGTGAGCGTGACGGAGCCCGCACAAAGCCGTCCGCCGCGCACGTCCGTTGCGATTGTCGGCGATGCGTTCCACATCAACGGCAAGCCCACCTATGCCGGACGAACCTGGCGCGGCATGAAGGTTGAAGGTCTGCTCATGAACTCGCGGATGGTGCAGGGCATCTTCGATGACCTGAACCCGGAGACGCGGTCGAAGTGGAACTACCCCGACACGGGCCGATGGGATCCGGAGCGCAATACGCGCGAGTTCGTCGCTGCCATGCCCGAATGGCACAAGCACGGACTGATGGCCTTCACGATCAACCTGCAGGGAGGCAGTCCGCAGGGCTACTCTCAGGATCAGCCGTGGCACAACTCCGCCATCAAAGAGGACGGCTCCCTTCGGCCCGACTACATGAATCGGCTGGAGCGCATCCTGAACGAGGCCGATCGGCTGGGCATGGCAGTCATCCTCGGCATCTTCTACTTCGGCCAGGATCAGCGACTGAAGGATGAGGATGCCGTCATCCGGGCGACCGACTACGCCGCACGATGGGTGCTGGACCGGGGCTACCGCAACGTGCTCATCGAGGTCAACAACGAGTGCAACGTCCGATACGATCACGCGATCCTTCGGCCCGATCGCGTCCATGCGTTGATCGAGCGGGTCAAGACACATCGGCGCGGAGACAGGCGGCTGCTCGTGGGAACGAGCTACGGCGGTGGAACGATCCCGGGGCCGAACGTGGTTCGCGCCTCCGACTTCCTGCTCCTGCATGGCAACGGCGTTTCCGACCCAAACCGCATCGCCGAAATGGTCCGCAAGACGCGAGGTGTGGCCGGGTACCGTCCCATGCCCATCCTTTTCAACGAGGACGACCATTTCGATTTCGACAAGCCGCTGAACAACATGGTTGCTGCCGTATCGGAGTATGCGTCTTGGGGCTACTTCGATCCGGGCAAGAGCGACTATGACGACGGCTATCAATGCCCGCCTGTGCAATGGAGCATCAACACCGCGCGGAAGCGAGCTTTCTTCGAGTTGCTGGCCGACATGACAGGCCACAGGACGAACGGAACCCAGTTGACGTATCCAGGGAAGACCTGGCAGAGCGTCTCACCCGAGGCTGTCGGCCTCCAACCCGGCAAGCTGCGGGAACTGGAGAAGCTGGTCCAGGGACAGGGATGCGTTGTTCGGTACGGCCGGATGGCCTACGCTTGGGGCGACCCCGCGCAGAGCGGCGACATAGCTTCAGCCGTCAAGCCGATCATCAGCACGTTGATGCTCATGGCCGTGCGCAGGGGCTTGCTCAAGAGTCCCGACAGCCCGGTGGCCGACGTTGTGCCGGGTCTGCGTCAGCTCAATGGCGGCAAGGACGCGGCGATCACGTGGCGGCATCTTGGATCGCAGACCTCGGGATACGGCCTTGTTGAAAAGCCCGGCGCGGCATATGCCTACAACGACTTCGCTCTGGCGCTGTATTACGACGCGCTGATGGAGCATGTCTTCCGGCGGGACGGCACCGAGGTGTTCAGGGATCTCATAGCCGGCCCCATCGGCTTCGAGGATGCCTATCGCTTCGGGCCCGCGGGTCAGCGGGGAGGCGGCAGACTGTCGGTGTCCGTACGCGACCTCGCTCGGTTCGGCCTTCTTTACTTGCGGGAGGGCCGTTGGAACGAAGCGCAGGTGCTCCCGCAAGGACTTGTGCGCGATGCCCTGAGCAGCGTGCTCGCGGCCAGAACGCCGAGAACCTCCGGCAAGGATGCGCCCATGCTGCCCGACCAGCGAACTCTGGGCGGCGGTAAGGACCAGACCCCGACAGGACCGGGCTACTACAGCTTCAACTGGTGGGTAAACAAGATAGGCCCCGGCGGCAAGCGCCTGTGCGTGGACGGTCCGCCGGACCTGTATTTCGCCAGCGGCCACTGGGGCAAACGGGTACTTCTGGTCATCCCGAGTCTTGACCTTGTCGCTGCCTGGAATGACTCCACGATCGAAGACCACAGCGCGATGCCCGGCAATCCCGATGCAGCGCTGAACCGAGCGGTCAAGCTGCTGTTCGAAGCGACGCACGCGCGGTGAGCCAAGCCGAGGTACAACATGCGGTGATGCTGCCATAGCTGGCATCGTCACTAAGAGGTGACCATGGTTGAGGCAATCCACATTGCCCGTCTGCGCGGCATTCGGGAAGGAAAACTGGAATCACTCGCGCCGTTGAGCGTGCTTGTCGGGCCGAACGGGTGCGGTAAGAGCACGGTTCTTGATGCCATCAATATCGGCGCAGGGCATAGGCCGCTTGATGCCGTGGGCCATGCTGTAACCCGGCGACGGGGCGTGCGCGAAGGCGCGCCTTGGTTGCTTTGGCGGCAGGGCCGCGAGGGTCCCGCGCTTATTGTGGCCGTCACAGACGGCGGACACGCGCGCGCCTCACGGATCACGGTCACCGAGGGACATGGCACGGAGCCTGCGTACGCCCACGACGAATGGCGCACGGCGACTCCCGAGCAGGGAGCAGTTCGCGACTCATGGGTATCCAATCGGTATTGGCGCGAGGGCACGTCGGAAGCTCATGTCTCCAAGGTCAACCGTGTCGCTCTGCCAAATGGCCGCCCGTATCAGTGCGGCGTCATTGACGATCCCCTGCCCGGCGTCGGCGAAGTACGGTTGGTCGAACCCGCTTCGCAATCGGACGCGCGCCCGCTTCACCGACTGTATCAAGAAGCGACGGTTGCGGGGAACCGCAACAGCGTCACAGAGATACTGCGACGGGTGATACCCGGGCTCGAATCCCTGGAGGTGTTGACTGAGCCAGGCGATGCGCCGGATCAGGACGTCCCGATTCTTCATGTCGTATACCCAACACACAGCGTGCCTGCAGCGCTTGCCGGCGATGGAGCCGTTGCGCTGATCCGGGCCGCTCTGGAGCTGGGGTCCGCGCAGCGCGGTACGGTTCTGCTCGAGGAACCCGAGGCCCACCAGCACCCCGGCGCCATTGCCGAGACTGCCGTCGCAATCCATGCGGCAATCGAGCGGGGGACGCAGGTTATCCTCACCACACACAGCCTCGATGTCCTTGATCTCCTGGTATCTCAGGCTCCCGACGGCTTCAACTTCGAACACCTCGCCGTATTCCGGCTCGCTCTCCATGACGGAGTACTCAAGTCGCAGAGACTGGATGGATCGAGGGTCAGGCACTATCGCGAACAGATCGGTGACGACCTTAGATGAGGCGAGTAGTCATTGTCTGCGAAGGCTACGACGATCGGTCCTTCTGGAAGGGTTGGCTCGAGTTCTGAGGTTGCGCGAATCACAGGCCTTCGCGAGGGTCGCGGGTTATTGATCCGCAGACCGGCAGCATGGTCACCGGCGGCCGGTACCTGCTCTGTACGCCGAACGGCCACCCCGTCTTCATCGTTCCGGCCGGCGGCGACAAACATCAGGTCTCAAAGGTTACGATTGAGACGCTTGACGATCCCGTCCCGCAGGTCAACGCGTTTCATGTCGTCTGGAACATTGACTCAGACGCCGAAGCCGGCTCGGATGCGAGCCAAGTCGAAACTCATCATCAAAGCCTGCTGAAGTCCATCCGCGATCGCTACCCGGACGCCAAGGTTTCCGACGGTGTGATTGGGTTGGGTGACGGCGTCCGCTTCGTCCATCCCGTCATCTGGTGGACACCCGATGGGCCGACACAAGGCGTTCCGTCGAAGCAGTGCTTGGAACGTCTCGTGTGCGCTGCTCTGGCCCAGGTGTATCCGGGACGCGCTGCGGAGGTGGAGGTGTGGCTGTCGAGCCGAACCGATCCGCCGACGGCGACGCCGAAGGACCATTCGTGGTCCTATATGGCCGGGTGGTACGCCGAGCACGGTTGCGCCGACTTCTGGCAGGCCGTCTGGCGCGACGACGACGTGAGGGCAGCTCTGCTTCGTCGCCTCACCCATATCGGCGCGGCAGGGTCACTTGAGGCCGCGCTCGGCATGACCGGTCCGGCAACTCCACCCGCACCGGACACGCCGAGCGCATAGCCGAACTATCGGCCTATCAGCACCCTCCGCGCCGTGATTATCTCCGTCTGAGCATCGAGCGATCCCACAACGTCCACTTTCGCGCCGACGGTGACGTCATCGAACGTCGCGGGCGCGCGGGGCACGAACCCGAACGCAGTCTGTGCCGTCGTGGCCACCTTGACCTTCTGCGCCGCAGGTCGGAAGCCCATGAACGCGTTGGCCGGTTCCACCACAAAGGTCTTCTCGTCGGGGTCCACTTCGAGGACAGCGCCGCGAACGTGGGCAGCTCTCGGCAGACCGATGGGAATGTCCATGATCAACACAACGGCTGCATTCAGGACCCGAGCGTCAGGGTCCCACGCTCCGGTGACGAACACGGCCTGACCGTCCGCAAGCGCCGCATCGGCACCATTTGATGCGCTTGCGACGACAGTGGCATCGGATAGGGCAACCCTGACGATTCTGCCGTTAGGCTGGACAAGGTCGAAGCCCACACCCGCCTCGAGATTGGTGACCCGTCCCAACAGGCGACCGTGCTTCCGCATCGCTCGGAATCTGTTGGCATCGCCCTGCTGGATGCGGGCCCTGATCTGCGCCCCTACCATCTCAAAATGCGGTAGATCGAAGTCCACCGCCAAGCTGGATTCGCCACCTGCGCCAACCGGGCAGTCAATCGGGAACTCCGCGGTGCACGTGCCGCCTCCCGCGGCGGCGAACCCGTTGCCGCCGCCAAGGAACAGGGGAACATCGGCGCAGTTGCCGGAGCGGTCCGTAAGCGTCAGAGAGTTCCGCAGCGTCAGACGGGCGCGAGTGTAGCGCGCTGCCGGCAGGTCGGCCGAGCCGAGGAACGATGCCTCGTCAGCCAGCTCCGGCAGGTTCAGCGCGATCCCTTCGGTATCGTCGAACACGGTACGCCAGCCGCCGCCCTCCGACGCGACCTCGACGCGGTGGAGGGTGGCCCACACCTGCGGATGCTCGTCGCTGAACGCATCCATCACATAGAGACCCATGGAACCGTTGGCCGCTCCGCCCCCGCCACAGCCGGCGATGAGCGAAAGTGCGATGACCGCCAGCGCAGCGGCGGCAAGGCAACGTAAGACTGTGCGCATTGGGTTAGCCTCCTGTTTGAACCCAAGGTATACCTTGAGGACGAATGAACTGTCCCCAGGTTCCTTGACGTAGGCGCAGCCCGGGAGTTCATCGGCGGCGCGACATTCCGATCCCGTGGGTCAGCGCCGGCGTGCGGTATCATCGGTCCCATATCCGCGACAGAGGTGGTCTACCATGCGCATAGCTCGTGCGGTCATAACTGCGGCCGGAGAAGGACAGCGGCATCTTCCGCTGCAGACGCTCGTTGACGGCAACGGCGAAACCCGATCGTTGCTGTCACTCCTGGTCGGTTCGGCGCTGGAAGCAGGCGTCGAGGAAGTGTGTGTCGTCATCGCTCCGGGCGATCAGGAAGCCTACGGCAGGGCCCTGGGCGAAGCAGTCTCGCGCGTAGTCTTCGTTGTGCAGTCCCATCCGAATGGCTACGGCGATGCGGTCCTCCGCACCGCGAGCGTGGTTGGCGGCGAGCCGTTCCTCCATCTGATCGGTGACCATGTCTTCATTAGCACGGGCCAACGCACCTGCGTCGAACAGGTCATCGAGACAGCCGTGGCGCACGAATGTTCGGTGTCGGCAGTCGTCGCCACCCGCGAGAGCATGCTGCCGCGCTTTGGGGCGATCGGCGGACGGCGGGTGCCCGGGAGTTCGCGCCTCTTCGAAGTGGAGCATGTCCGCGAAAAGCCGACTCCAACCGAGGCCGAACAGATGCTCGTTGTCCCGGGATTGCGCGCTGGACACTACCTGTGTTTCTCCGGCGTCCACGTGCTGACGCCGTCGGTCATGGAGACGCTGGCCCGCCATGCAGCCGCGCTCGGAGACGGAGAGCGTTTGGAGCTGAGCCCGGCGCTCGACGAGCTGGCGCGGCGCGAGCGTTACCTCGCGATGGAGATGGACGGTCTGCGATATGCCGTGGATGCTCGATTCGGCCTGATGACCGCGCAACTGGCGCTTGCGCTCAGCGGTCCGGACCGTGCCGACGTGCTTGCCGAGATCTGCACCCTCCTTGCCGAGCGTGAACTGGGCCGCTTCGCTCGGGAGAGCGACGCTTGCTCGGAGGCCGGCGCGGAGCCGATCAGATGATCTCACCCGTTGACATCATCCGCGCCGGGAATCCGCAAGAGCGCAACACCGACATCGCTGCCGCGGCCCGAGGCGCATCGCTTCGGGAGCTGCTGGCCGCTGCCGACGAGCTTGAGGCATTCCGCCACGCCAGTGACAGCCTATACGAGCGCGTTCGGGCGTGCGCCATGCTCTATGCCCTGCATCGGTTTCACATTCCCATGTGCGCCGAGATCGAGCAGACAGGGCGGATTCCGTTTCACGGGTTCGAGCATGTGCTTCATCGGCGGTTTGAGGAAGCCATCTCGGCGTTTCTGCAGCATCAAGCCGAACGCGGACCGAGCGCTGCCCTCTCGAGCGCCCTCGCCGGAGCATATCACAGGCTCACCTTCCAGACTCTCGCCGATCAGGTGCGGCGAAGCGTGCGTTCATCGGTCGGCAATCGGTGGATGTTCCGGGTCGGTCATCCGGCCGATCATCCGCTGCGGGTTCGGCCGGAGCTGCTCGCGCGTGCCGATGACCGATCGCCGTTCACGGTCTTATGCGAGAAGACGCCTGTGCGGATGGATCTCACGCACTCCGGATGGTCCGATATCTTCCTCCTTGCCATGGACTACCCGGAAGGCGCGCGCGTCATCAACGTATCCGTGGACCTGGCCGTTCGCGGTCGCGATTCCAGCCCGCGCCCGCCTGTCGAGGCGTACTTCCGCGTCATAGACGAGCCGGTGATCCGTCTAGCGAGCGTTGACCTGGGCGCTTCGGCGCGCGTCGCCGATCTCGCGGAGGTGTTCGACTTCGCCCGTGACTATCTGGGTCTGCTCAAGGCCGCCCTGATCGCCTCCGGGATCATCCCCCCGGGTCTGGAAGGCTCCGATGCCAGGTTGAGCGACGTGCTCCGGTGTGTGGTCGGGCCGGGTCTGGGCATCGAGCTGGTCAGCTGCGTCAACGGCATACCCAAGGGCTCTCGACTGGCCGTCTCGACGACGCTCCTGGCTGCGCTCATTGCGGTCTGTATGCGCGCCACGGGCCAGATTCGCGCCCTCGATGGCCCGTTGGCCGAGGCGGATCGGCGCATGGTGGCGTCGCGAGCGATCCTTGGCGAATGGCTCGCCGGATCGGGCGGCGGGTGGCAGGACTCCGGAGGCCTGTGGCCGGGCATCAAGCTCATCGAAGGGCAACAGGCAGGCCCCCAGGATCCCGAGTTCGGCATTAGCCGGGGCAGGCTGCTGCCCTCGCACCGGCTGATCGGCCGCGATGAGGTGTCCGATGCCTCGCGCGAAGCCCTCGAACGCAGTCTGGTGCTCGTGCATGGCGGTATGGCCCAGAATGTCGGGCCGATCCTCGAGATGGTGACCGAGAAGTACCTCCTTCGATGCGCGGCCGAGTGGGAGGCGCGCCTCGATGCAGGGCGGTTATTGGATCGAATCCTTGACCTGCTGAGATCAGGCGACGTCCGCGGGCTCGGGCAGGCGACTACCCAGAACTACGTCGGGCCGATCCAGACGATCATCCCGTGGGCCGCCAACCATTACACCGAGACGCTTATTCGACGGGTCGGCGAGGCGTTCGGCGACGATTTCTGGGGCTTCTGGATGCTTGGCGGCATGTCGGGGGGCGGGATGGGCTTCATGTTCGCGCCCGAGGCAAAGACCAGGGCGTTGGATGAACTCCAGGCGATCATGGGCTGCGCCAAGCGCTCCATGGAGGCCTCGCTGCCTTTCGCCATGGATCCCGTTGTCTACGAGTTCGCGATCAACGACCGCGGCAGCGCTGCGGATCGTCTCGAAGGCCCTCAGGCGCTGATGCCGGCGGACTACTACCTCATGGCCATCCCGGACATGGTGAGCTCGCCCCCGGCGGCGGTCAGCTCGGGACGCCGAGCCGATGCCCATGCGTTCGGACTGGCCTGTCGCACGCATGCGGAACTCTCTGAAGCGCCGCGGGCCATCTTCGAGCGCATGCTGCCGCCGTTACCCGTCACCCAGGGCCGTGCCGATGACCTCGCCGAGGTACTGGCGGCCAACGGCTTCGACGAAGAGGAGCACGAGCAGATCAGGTCGGATATGCGGCGCGGCCGGATTGGCCTAGCGCAGAATCGTCTTCCGGTGAACTCGGACATTCGCGATGTCGAACCGGGCGATGTCACGGCGCTGACGGATGCCACCGACGATGATCGGGCCGTGGGCATGGCCGCGCTCGCCGCGGGCGAAGTTGCTGTGGTAACACTGGCGGCGGGAGTCGGCAGCCGATGGACACAGGGAGCTGGAGTGGTCAAAGCGCTCCATCCTTTCGCGCGTATGGCCGGCGAGTATCGGTGCTTCCTCGACGTCCACCTGGCGAAGTCGCGCCGCGTCGCGCGTACGTCGGGTACGCCGGTACCGCACATCGTCACCACGAGCAACCTGACGGAGGCTCCCATCCGGGAGTATCTTGACAGGTCTCATGTCGAAGAGAGCGTCATTGTTTCTCCGGGACGCTCCATCGGGCTGCGCTTGATCCCGATGGTGCATGACCTGCGGTTCCTTTGGGAAGAGCAGCCTCAGCAGATACTGGACGAGAGGGCGCAGCGCGTTCGTGAGAGCCTCCATGCTGCGCTCATTGGCTGGGCTCGCTCGATGGGCGAGGGATCAGACTACACCGACAATGCCCCTGCTCAGTGCATCCACCCGGTCGGGCACTGGTACGAAGTCCCCAACATGCTCAAGAACGGCCTGCTGGCCGACCTGCTTGATCGCTATCCGCGGCTGAACACGCTCATGCTGCATAACATTGACACTCTGGGCGCCGACCTTGCGCCGGAGGCGATCGGACTCCACCGAAGGCTTGGCGGCGCGTTGACGTTCGAAGTCATTCCGCGATGGCTCGAAGACCGAGGGGGAGGACTGGCGCGCGTCAACGGGTTCCCGCGATTGGTTGAGGGCCTTGCCATGCCGCGCGAGGAACAGGAGTTCGATCTATCCTATTACAACTCGATGACGACATGGATTGACATTCCTGCCCTGCTCCGGCTCTTCGGTCTGAACAGGGACGATCTGCGTCGGCCGGAACGGGTGAACGCAGCCGTGCGAGCGGCCGCGGCGCGCGTTCCGACATACATCACGATCAAGGATGTGAAGCGTAGGTGGGGCTACGCCCAGGAGGACGTGTTCCCTGTGGCCCAGTTTGAGAAGCTGTGGAGCGACCTATCGGGCTTGCCCGATGTTCAGCCGCGCTACATTGCGGTGCCGCGCCTCAGGGGACAGCAGCTCAAGGATCAGGCGCAGCTCGACGGCTGGCTTCGGGACGGCTCCGCAGCCTATGTGGAGACGCTGGGCGATTGGTGAAAGGGCCTCTCGACCAGACAGACAGGACTCGGCAATGGCGATGGACGACACACGCTATGGGGAGAGGCGGCATCCATGCTTTATTGGCTCGTAGCACTGGCTATCGGAACCCACATGCCTGACCCGGCGGGTTCTCCGCAGGTGTTCCGCGTCCGTGACTTCGGCGCCATAGCCGACGGTCGCACGGACTCTACTGCCGCTGTGAATGCGGCCATCGCCGCGGCCAAGGCGTGCGGCGGTCCGGCCGAAGTGCGCTTCGATCGGGGCACGTACAGGCTCACCGCTTCCGGACGCCACGGCTACTGCATCCCGATCTCCCAGGCCGCCGACCTGACGGTGCGCGGCAGCGGCAACGCCACCCGAATCGTGATCGCTAGTCCCGATGCCGGCGCCTTCATGGTCGGCCTCAGCCGCAACGTGACCATTCGGGACCTCTCAGTGGACTACGATCCGGCTCCATTCCTGCAGGGCGTGGTTCGGACAGTGAGCGTTGACGAGGGCTGGTTCGACCTTGAAGTGGCTCCTGGTTACACCACTCCGGACGCTCCCAACTTCATCAACGCCATGGAACCGTACGGCAAGTGGGGCATGATCATGGACCCCGCCGTGCGTCGTATCCGAGCCGGCACTCCCGATCACTACATGACCCCGAAATGGGAGCATCGCGAGGGGCGCATATGGAGGTTCTTCACTCCCGAGGAGCACTACCGACTGGGCCTCAGGCACATGCGCGTGGGTGACAGCTACGTCCATCTGGCGCGCGGCTACGGCGGCACGTTTCTGGCGCAGGGCTGTGAAGGGATTACCATCGAGAACGTGACGGTCTATGCTTCGCCCGGCCTCGCCGTCGGGCTCGTGGGCAACAAGGGGACCATTCGCGTGCGCAAGCTGGAGGTGCGCTTCGCCCCCGGCACCGACCGGCTGCTGTCCACGAATGCCGACGGCGTCCACTGCCAGCAGAACCGCTCAGGGCCGATCATCGAAGACTGCTACTTCGAGGGCATGGCCGACGATGCGATCAACATCTATGCGCCGCCCAACACGCTCTTGGAGAAGCGGGCCGACAAAGAATGGCTCGTCTCACCCAACTGCCTGATCCTTCCCGGTGACCGGCTCAGCGTTCTGGACCCGAAGACCGGGATTGTGCGCGGAACGGTCAAGGCGCTGACCGTTTCTCCCGAAGGGCGCGCCTTCCGGATTGGCTTGGATCGAGATGTCGAGGGCGCTGTAGCCGGGCCTGATCACCGCAGCGCCGATACGCTGTACAACCTGGACGCGTGCGGCGCAGGCTTCCGCATCAGTCGCAACCGGATGAACGGCAACCGACGCTACGGCTGCCTCATCAGGGCCGGTGACGGCGTCATCGAGAACAACGTTTTCACAGATACGACCGGCGCAGGCGTTACGCTCGTCAATGAGCCGGACTGGCCCGAGGGACCGATCCCGTGGAACGTCACGATCCGGCACAACAGGTTCGTCCGTGGCGGTACCTGTCTCGGCTATGCCGACGGAGGACATGGAGCGCTGCATGCCCGGGCATCGCGGCTTGGTCATGGCTTGGCGGACATGCCTGCCCTGCGAGACATCCGCATCGAGGACAACACGTTCGAGGATTGCCTCGGTCCGGCGGTCTATGTCAGTGCAGCCATTGGGCCGAGGATAGCCAACAATGCCTTTGGTGCGAAGGCTGAAGCTCGAGCGAAGGCAACGCCCGCCATCATCATCGAGCGCTCCCGTGGGGCGGTCATTGAGAACAACAGAGTGAAGGATCGGCGCGAGACCACGGGCGCAGGCGTGGTGATCATGCCCGATGTCGCGCCGGGCGCAGAAGGCGTTGTTCTCAAGGGGAACAGGATCGAGGTTCGCCCGTCCGCAATCCCGGTCGAGGACAGACGCGCGCCCAAGCGTTAGCGCCCTGCCTGTCCGCATTCTTACCGGAATCTTAACATACGGACAAAGCCGCGTTAACGCGCGCCCACTATGATGCGCTTCGTACCGCTCCACGCCGCCCGCCGACCGTCCTGCCCCGTGTCGGCGGGCGGCCCCCGCTATGTACGGGGTCCAAGACAGAAGCGGACGAAGGAGCAAGCGCATGAGACGTAACGGCTTCACCCTGATCGAACTGCTGGTAGTCATCGCGATCATTGCGATACTGGCAGCCATCCTCTTCCCCGTCTTTGCCCAGGCCCGCGAGAAGGCGCGGTCGGCATCGTGCCTGTCCAATCAGAAGCAGATCGGCCTCGGCATCATGATGTATGTACAGGATTACGACGAGACCTACCCAATGGCCTACTATTACATCAATGGGGCCAACAGCCGGAACGGCTACGTTCATTGGACCGGTCTCATTGATCCGTATGTCAAGCAGCTCAAAGGCAATGCCACGATCTGGGTGTGCCCGAGTCACCCGCTGCGGGGCTTCGCGCCGACCAACTTCGCTGACGGCAACGCGCCTGCCGGCCAGGTGCCTCAGACTGCAGGCGTCCAGGACATTCAGGCCAGCCGCATGAGCTACATCTGCAACGAGCTGCTAATGCCTCGCAAGAAGTACGCGGCCGTTCCGCAGAACTCGGTGCCCATTGCCGCCGTTGATACTCCTGCGGAGGTCATCGCCGTCGGCGAGATTTCGAACTACCTTGGCGCGCTGAACGACTCGTCCCCTACGGGCGGAGCAGCCATCAAGTCGCATCGCCCGACCAACGGCGTCAGCGACAACCACAACGTCTACGACGGTGAGGCCGGAGTCGTGGGCCCCGTATACGCACTGACGGTTGCCGAGGCATGGGACGCCATCAACTTCGCCGTAGCGAACAACAACTGCGGCGGGCGCCATCACATCTGCTACATCAGCCCGGATCGGCATACCGGCGGCGCGAACTACGTCTTCTCCGACGGGCATGCGAAATACTTCAAGCTTGAGGCGACGCTGAACCCGAACGCCTTCCTCTGGGGCAAGCGCGCCTATGCATCCGGCGGCATGACAGTCTACGACCCGGTCACCGGCATGCCTGTTCGGTAGAAGCAGTTCCCACCGGCACCCTAACCTGCGTTAACTTACAGGCGGGTCCGCGCCTCACGCACGGACCCGCTGACGCATTCGGCAACGTTTTAACAGGGTCTTATCGTTCTGTTATTCCGGCCCTAACGTCGCTGCCGCAGAATCGCTTCCACCTGATCGGCCATCCATTCCGGTCGTTCCGCCCCAGTCGGCTCGAATCGCCGGACGCCGAACACAAACCCGGGAGGCGTATGTGAGACGTAACGGCTTCACCCTGATCGAACTGCTGGTAGTCATCGCGATCATCGCGATACTGGCAGCCATCCTCTTCCCCGTCTTTGCCCAGGCCCGCGAAAAGGCCAGGCAGACCATGTGTCTATCGAACATGAAGCAGATGGGCACGGCAACCATGATGTACGTCCAGGATTACGACGAGACGTTCATGTGGGATTCCTGGGGTCACCGCTACTGGCTGTTCCTGCTTCAGCCGTACATCAAGGGCTATCCGAAGAACTTCACCCAGGCAAAGGGCAACATCTATGCCTGCCCGAGTGACCGGGACGGGATTCAGTACGTTAGCAACCCTGCGCAGATCACGCCCGAGCCTGCGGCTTCGTGGGGGCTGGTTCTCGACGCCAATGGGCGGTACCCGTACTGGGCCGGCTACGGGATTAACGAGCATGTCCCTGACCAGTGGCCGATCCTGGCCGCCTATGAGGACCCGGCAGGCACGTTCCTCTTCCTCGAGAACAACGACAGCGACGTTGAGGGCGACGAGATCACCGATCCCGGCAGGGCGAGCTGTCTCGAGATCCGCCCCGAACACAATGACGGCATGAACATCACATGGATTGACGGGCACGCCAAGTATGCGCGAGCCGTCTATGTCGGCGACAAGTGCGTCAACGCCAACTGGAAGTTCCCGCCTGCCGGCAACGGCGGCAGGACCGGTGACTGCGGCCCCTGGACGGCCCCCGCCAACGATCCCTGTCCGTAGTTGGCGAACAGAATAGAGGCACGGCAGGCGATCGTCCCGACAGGGTGCGGTCGCCGGCCGGCCTTCATACCGCACCCGATCTTAGCTTCATGAGATTCCGACCGGAAGGAACGAACGTGCCCGGATTGTCCTTCACCTCGACTTATCGAACGCCAATGATTGGCGCATTGGTGGTCGCGTGCGCGACAGGCGTAACTGCCTTGCTGCGCGAGCCCCGAACCATCACTGCGACACCCGTCGTTGCCACAGCTCCCGTTCGCCAGGACGCCGATGACCCTGCCGTTTGGGTAAATCCTTCGGACCGATCCCGATCGCTGATTGTCGGCACCGACAAGGCTGAAGGCACAGCCGGGGCGCTCTACGTTTTCAACCTGCATGGCAAGATTGTGCAGCGTGTGGGCGGGCTTGACCGACCCAACAATGTGGATATCGAGCAGGGTGTCAAACTGGGTGGCAGGGTTCTGGACCTCTGCGTCGCGGCGGAGCGGCGGGCCAATCGCTTGAGGGTATTCCGAGTGCGTGGCACATCTCCGTACCTGACCGACATCACCGGCTCAACCCGCGTCTTCGAGGGTGCATACGGTGACGCTGCGTTGCCGATGGGGATAGGACTCTACCACCGGAAGAAGGACGGCGCGCTTTTCGCAATCGTGTCCCGAAAGGGCGGTCCCGAACAGGGGTACCTCGGCCAATATCGCCTCACCCTCGGAACCGACGGCAAGGTCAACGCGCGACCGGTCCGGATGTTCGGCGCCTTCAGCGGCAAGGGCGAGATTGAGTCGGTGTGCGTTGACGACGAGCTGGGTTACGTCTACTACTCCAACGAGGGCTTTGGCGTCCGCAAGTACCACGCCGATCCGAATCGCCCCGACGCAAATCGCGAACTGGGCAGATTCGCGACAGCGGGTTATCAGGGCGATCACGAAGGGCTAGCGATCATGCCGACCGGACGCGGTAAGGGCTACGTCATCTCCACCGAGCAGATCAAAGGCGGAAGCCGTTACCATGTGTTCACGCGAGACGGATCGCCCGGCGACGCGCACAACCATCGCGAGGTCGCAGTGATTCAGGGCGGCGCGGATGACACCGACGGCATAGAAGCCGCGGCGGGAAGCTTCGGTCCCCGGTTCCCCAACGGCCTCCTCGTCGTCATGAACAGCAAAGACCGCAACTTCCTGCTGCTGCCCTGGCCGCGCCAACTCAGGTAGCCATCCCCGAATCAGTCGCCGAGGGGCGACTTTGTGCCGTCGTCAGGCGCGGTTTCAACCGCATGGCCACATACGCGCGGTGCCTATACATGTACCCCGGCGAATGGACACGATGGCCATGAACGGGATGGAATGCCCCGGCGAATGAATTCGCGGCTGCAAACGGCACCAAGTGCCCCTCCGGGCACTGTACGTTCGGGTACTGCCGCGGCGCTGCCGGTGTCGCCTATTCTGGTCGCGGGGTAACCCGGATGGTCTGTCGCTCCAGGATGCGTTGCGGCTTGTCGTTGAACAGTCTGCGGTCGTGCGCATCGCCGATGCCGCGCGCGGTCACGGTGAGCATTTGCCAGTTCTTCACGCCATCGAGGTCCAGCGTGACCACCGATCCGTCGAGCTGGACAGTGCGAACCATGCCTTCCGAAACCGAGTAGGAGCCGGCTCTGCCTGCGGAAGCCGGATCCAGTCGTTTCGTGAAGCTGATGCGCACAGCGTCGCCGATCCGGGTCGCGCGGGTCATTCGGGGCGGGTCGTCGTAGATGTAGCCGCCGATGAAGTACTCATACTGCATGCTCCCCTGCGCGCCCATTCGCTCCGCGGCTCGCTCGAACTCCCTTATCCACTTCCACGACCTCCGGTTCTGCTTCTGTGAGCCGATGTCGCCCTGGATGACGACCGGCAGCTTGGGAGCCGCTTTCCGTATGCCGTCCAGGAAGGCCCGGTACCCGAGCACATAGTCGCCCGGAAGGTCGGCGCGGAGCCAATCAGGCCAGTGGGTCTGCAGGCAGTGAACGTCGGGCTTGACGACCTTGACAATCTCGCCCGCGTCCTCGCCGCTGTCCTCCAGAACGCGCCGAACCCCATCGTCGCCAAGAAGCGCAAGCGTCCACGTGCACACCTTCTTGCCCCGGGCGGTCTCCCGCAAGCCGCCCGGGCCGTTGACCAGGTCATCCAGAAATGCCGTCAGAGTCGCCTTCCGGAAGTCAAGCCACTTCCGCCAGAGCGCCGGATTGCGGTTCGGATGCCTGTCGGATGTCGGATCGAGGATATCCGGCAGGTCCGCCTCGTCGGGGCAGGCCCTGCGGAACGCTGCCTTGCAGTGAGAGCAGAAGCAGGCGTATGCGGGCGCGGTGATGCCCGGGTACTCGGGCCAGTGCGGCTCGGCGATCTCGACGCCGACAAAGGCATGGCGTTTGAGAACCTCTGCCATGGATGCCTTCTTCCAGCTTCGGTAGCGCGGGTTGTTCAGGCAGAAGCGCGTGTAGCCGTCGTTGAGGGGCTTGCCTTCGAGATGCGACCGCGTCACCATTCGCCAGTCCTCCCATCCGGCGGGAAGGCCTGCGGTCGAGTAGGTGCCGTTCCCGAACGTGAGGTACCAGACCCCCATGCCGCGCGCCCGAGAGGCGCCGATTAGCGCGTCGTCTATGGCGCGGTCGTTGGTCACGACATAGTGAATGACCCTGTACCCGTTAGATTCGAGTTCATCGGCGATGCTGTCGGCCGAGCGGTCCTTGTAGTAGCCGAAACCAGGGTCCACCTGAGCGCCATGTCCAAGCCAGGGCTCCCCACGCCCCTGTGCTGGACGCGATTGCGGCATGCCGGCAGCGATCGCGAGCAGACCCACGATCACCGCTGAGACCCCAAGACCGTTCATCTGGGCAGGCGCATGCCGACGGGCAGCAGGGGGGCGAAGGGCCGGTGCGGTTCCGCCTGGTACCAGTACGCCGTGCTGCTGTAGTCGTTGGACAGCTTGTTGGCGTGTCCGTGCTCGATGGTGACCTTGATGGACTTGCGGAAGTGGATCGGGTCCTCGATGTGGTACCGGTACATGGAGTTCTTGCCCTTCCACGGCCAGTCATCTGTCCCGCTGTACAGGATGAGGCCGTGGTACGGGGCCGAATACTCGGTGCGCGGGCAGTAGGCCATGCAGAAGTAGTCCTCGGTACCGGTCCCCGAAAGCGTCGGCAGCGGATCGCCGTCAACGTAGATCATGTCGTCGCCTTCGCCGTACCAGTCGTTGACCTGCCTCTCGTAGACATCTATGTTGAGATTGCATCCCACATAGTGACCGCGCCCTTCGGCTTCGAGGATGACATAGTTGCCCGATCCCGACGGGTTCATCGCCTCGGGCAGCTTCCATACCTGCCAGACGTTGCCCTGAAGCTCGGCGCGCCGGCTCGGGTCCATCCATCCGTCCGTCGGATTCTCCCGTCGCCACTGAGCGTGGAAGGTGCCGCAGCCCTCGATCGGCCGTTCGAATGTCTCATAGTCCACATAGTAGTAGAGCGAGTTGGGAAGCTCGCCATCGTTCGTCATCGTGATGGTCGCGCCTTCCGCGAACGGCATGGGGAACCAGCAGTTGAGGCCCATGCCGTTGCTCGGGCTCATCTGCAGCGGAGCCGATACGAAGTCCTTCGTAATGCCGAATCCCATGCCGAAGAAATCGCCCAGCGGCGCCTCGACGCTCGGCGAGGTTTCGCCGTCCCAGTACATACGCACGACCCATCGGCGCAAGAGGGCCTCCTCCTTGCCCGCGGCAGTCATCCAGATATGGCGAATGCAGCCGGGGCCGGCGGCCGACATGATTTCCCGGGTTTCGCCGGGCTGAAAGATCACGAAGTCCTCGTTGCCGCCACTTCGATCAAAGCTCGACGCGCGAGCCGATCGGGCATCTCGCAGCACGGCGAGGTTGGAGAGTCCATGAAGCACGGTCTTGTCCTCCCTGAATGGGTTGTCTTGCCCGTGTTCTGGACAGCCGCGCCGGTTTCCTCTTGTGGTCGGGCCTGTGGTTGCGCTATGGCGTCCGGGCGCCGGTCGGCGGTTCGCGCATCAGAGCCCCTCCCGACATCAGATCGGCTGTTACGCGAGCGCGGTAATCGAAGATGGCGTTCAGCTGGCGTCGAACGATCAGCGCATGGGCTGCGGCACCGATCGGTCCGAACGGCAGCCGATACTCCACGGTACCCTCCAGCATAACGCCGCCGGAACGCGCAGTGAAGGTGTGCTCATGGCGCCAGCGGATATATGGGCTGACGAGGGCTGTATCAACAAACCGTTTGCCTGGCTCCCATTCTTCGATGAGAGTGACCCATCGCATGGGGATTCCCATCCACGCCACGCGATATGTTATGATGGAGCCGGCCTCGATGGAAGGGGTAGTCATGGACCGAATGGCGAAGTTCAGCCAGGGCGGCGTAATGCGCGACAGGTTGCGGGGTTCCTCGAAGAAAGCGAACACCTGGCTGAGTTCGCCCTGAACCCACTGGCTCCTTCGAAGGTAGTATGTTGGTGCGCCAAGCGCCCAAACAGGGTGCATACCGGCTCCTTAGATCATCGTGGTGGTTATGTTCAGGGCTACGCCCGCGGCGGTACGTTGGTTCCTGTCCCGGAGCGCAGTGGAAGTGAGGCCTCAATGAGCAATGCAGTGGCCAAAGTGGCTGTGGGGGAGGCCGCCCCAGACATCAATGCAGCAGACTGGCGGGGCAATCCGTTCAGGCTGTCGGACCTTCGTGGCAAGCGCAACGTCGTTCTCGCGCTGAATCGTGGGTTCATATGCCCCTTCTGCCTGAAGCACATGGCGCGTCTTCACGATGCTCAGGCGGAGATACGGGCACGCAATGCCCAGATCGTGGTCGTCGGACCCGACTCGCCCCAGGCATTCAAGAGACACTGGGAAGCCGGCGGCTATGACTTCGTGGGCATTCCCGATCCGGAGCGCCGCATCCTACGACGGTACGGGCAGGAAGTGAAGCTGATGCGTCTCGGGCGACTCCCTGCGACCGTCTTGTTGGACACTGCGGGCATCGTGCGGTACGTGCACTACGGCGGTTCCATGATGGACATACCGCCCATCGCGACACTGATCCGAGTTCTCGACGGGCTCGAGAAGTCGGGCTAGATGCGAAAAAGGGGCGGGCATACCGTCCGCCCCTTCACAGAGTGATCCGATCCCCTATCAGCGGCCGGTCACATGTGCCCTTGCGGCATCGAGCTGGCCTGCCGACCCGAGCAGCTCGTTTCGGCTGGCGATGAACTTCGCATACTCCGGCATGAAGATCTTGCCGGGGTCGCGCAGGTCGAACTTGTCGGGCTTGTCGCGGAAGAACTCCCGATGGACGCGGCACCAGACCAGCCTTCCGTCGGTGTCAATGTTGATCTTGCACACACCCATCTTGGCGGCCGGCAGATACTGTGCCGGGTCAACTCCCTTGGCACCCTTGATGGCGCCGCCGGCTGCATTGATCCGCTGAACCTCATCCTGCGGTACCGACGACGAGCCGTGCATGACCAAGGGGAAACCGGGAACGCGACGCTGGATCTCCCGGATGACCTCGAAGTGGATGCCCTGGCCGCCCGTGAACTTGTATGCGCCGTGGCTGGTGCCGATGGCGCATGCGAGGCTATCACAGCCCGTTCGCTTGATGAAGTCCTCTGCCTCGGCAGGATCGGTAAGATGCGCATCCTTCTCGTCCACCGAGACATGCTCCTCAACGCCGCCAAGCTGCCCGAGCTCGGCCTCAACGCTGACGCCCTTCGCATGCGCCGCCTCGACGACCCGTTTCGTGACGGCGATGTTCTCTTCATATGGGAGATGCGAGCCGTCAATCATGACGGACGAGTAGAAGCCGCTGTTGATGCAGTCCATGCAGGCCTCTTCGTCGCCGTGATCCAGATGCACCGCAAACAGGGCTTCGGGCCAGATCTGATCGGCAGTGCGGATGATGGCTTCCAGCATCAGCTTGTTGGTGTACGAACGTGCTCCCTTGCTGATCTGGATGATGAACGGAGCCTTCGACTGAAGGTTGCCCTGAAACAGGCCCATAGCCTGTTCGAGGTTGTTGATGTTGTAAGCGCCAAGGGCATACTTACCGTAGGCGTGCGAGAACAGGTCTCGGGTCGGAACGATCATGCGCTTTTCTCCTTTGTCGGGACGACAAGTCCGCGGCTAGTTTACCTCAGCCCCCAAACCGCGCCGAACCCGGCCCTGACCCAGCACAGTGCGAAGACGGCGACCGACGCCTTGGGGGTCGCACGCAATCTCTACCCCACCGTTGAGCCTGTCGGCGCTCATACCATCCGCTGTGAGTTCTACGGCGACGCGTGGGTTGCTGCCGGCTTCGGAAATGCTCCCCTTACCATCTTCTGATCCGGCAACCCTCCCCCAATAGCCGGACAATGCAGGACCCCTCCCCCGAACAAGGGGGAGGGGTCTTCTGATTCCGGCTTGCCTGTCGGCGGCGAAGCAGGCCACAATCGTAGCATGGCAACTGAAGGATCGGCGCGACTGCGGGAGATGCTGCGAGCCTGTTGCCTATGCCCGCGCAAATGCGGCGCCGGCCGAACGGCAAGCCGATCCGGCTGGTGCAGGCTCGGCGAGCAAGCGTTGGTGGCTTCGGCAGGGCCCCACTTTGGCGAAGAGCCGCCGCTTGTCGGATCAGGCGGGAGCGGCACGATCTTCTTCGCGAGCTGCAACCTCGACTGCGTATACTGCCAGAACGACGACATCAGCCACACGCTCGACGGCCGACCGGCGGGACCGGAACACATCGCCGATCTCATGATGCGGCTGGAGCAATGCGGATGCGAAAATGTCAACTTCGTCACTCCCACCCATGTCGCCCACGTCGTCGCCGAGGCAATCGTACGTGCCCGCCATCGGGGCTTCTCGCTGCCGACGGTGTACAACTGCGGCGGCTACGAGTCGGTGGAGACGCTCGAACAGCTTGACGGACTGGTAGATATCTACATGCCCGACTTCAAGTACGCCGACGCCGCGCATGGCCTTCGGTACTCTGGCGTGCCGGACTATCCGAGCGTGGCCCGCGCAGCCCTTGCCGAAATGTACCGCCAGGTCGGTCCTCTGAGGGTGAACCGCCGCGGAACCGCGGAGCGCGGCGTGCTGGTGCGCCATCTGGTATTGCCCAACGACCTGGCCGGCAGCGAGCAGGTCATCCGAACCATTGCCGAGACGGCGCCGGGATCGGCGATCAACATCATGGCGCAATACCGTCCATGCGCCCGCGCTTACGATTATCCCGAACTCTTTGCGCGCCCGGACCTGTCCGAGGTCATGCGCCTGCGACGACTTGCCGCGGCGCTCGGCCTGGCGAACGTGGATCACTGAGCGGGGATCTTGGCCCCTCTCGCCCGCACGGCACCGAAGCTGCACGGAACCGCAGGCCCGCCGGTGCCCGGTATAATCCGTAGTGGTTGGGGGGGTCGGCGCCATGGGCGATACGATTGTCATCGAGGGAACAGGGGCTGAGGTTGCGCGCGTGCTGGCCACAATGCCTGCGACGCGGTTCCGCGCGGTAGTAGTCGAACCCGGGCCGGCAGAAGACCAGGGACTCGTCGAGTCGTCTGCTTCGACCCAGACCCATTCCGAATGGAGCCGCGAGTTCAGGACATGGGCCGCTGAACACCGACGATTGACTCGGGCGCTGGCCGATTCCTGCGCCGACCGTGAGAGCATCTACGCTGGTCGCGACTGATGCTGGTTCTGGTGGACACCAACATCCTCTTGAGAGCCGCGGACCCCGCGCATCCAACCCATTTGGAGGCCGTGGACGCCGTTTCGGCTCTCAACGAGGCCGGTCACTCGCTTTGTGTTGCAGCACAGAACCTTGTCGAGTTCCGCGCCGTCTGTACGCGCCCGGCGACCGCCAACGGATTGGGCCTCACCCAACAGGAAGCGGACGACGAGATTGCTGCCCTGACCCGCCTGTTCCGCGTGCTCGATGACATTCCGGCGATCCTCGACGCGTGGCGGCGATTAACCTCGGTCTACGGCGCGTCCGGCAAGCAGAACCATGACGCGCGCATCGCGGCCATTATGGGAGTCTATGGGGTCTAGGCCATCCTGACATTCAACGCCGGCGATTTCTCTCGCTACCCGCACATCCAGACCCTGACGCCTGAGGCAGTCCTGTCGCACCAGGCGACACGTTCTCCTTACGAGGATCACTAAGAGACGAACTCGATGTTCGCGACCCTCATTGCGCTCGTGCTGGCCTCGATGCCGCTCGTCGGCGCGCCTGCCCCGAAGTGGCAAGGCGTTCTCTTCAATCCGCAGGTTGCGCCGGACCCGAACTTCCCGTGGCTCATCCACTACGACGACCACCGCAGTGCCGTTCGATCGGCGCTCGCCGACGTTCGGAGAACGGTGCGCATGAACCTTGTCGCCGTGTTCGTCATGATCCCCCATTCGCTTCGGCAGCGGGCGAGGGGCAACCGTGTCAGGGAGCCGATCGGAGATTGGGCAAACACACGCTATCTGGACAACGTTGCGCGTTTTGTGGACGACTGCCATGCGGCAGGATTGTCGGTGGAGTTGGACCTCGTGGACAACCGGTGGATACCGCATACTGTGGATGCGGCGGCCCACATCGGGAAGCCGGGCAATCCATGGTGGCCCGTGGCCGACGAGGACCCGTGGGATGAGGCGGCCGAATGGTACGGGCAGGTGATCGAGTACGTCGAAGCCCGCGCGCGCCATCCTGAAGCCATCGCCATGTGGTGCATGATGGGGAACTACCGGCTTGGCGCCGCCGAGCCCGTGCTTTGGGACAACGTTGATCGGCCCGAGATACTGCGCCACACAGAGCGGTTCGTGAAGCAAGTCTGGCCGACTTTCCGCGCGTCCGGCAAGCGGCCCAAGGCTGCGCCCTACATGCTCCCCATCTTCGCTGCGGGAGGCTATTGGGCCGACAAGACGCCTGTGGATCGGCTCTCCGCATTCACCAACCTGAAGCGGTGGCTCGTTGACGATCTGAAGCTCCCGCCCGACTACTGGCCCATGAGCTCCTACCCCTACTGCGACCCGGCTCCCGACGGCTTCCGTTACATGCGCAAGATCGTCGAGATACTGGGCCGCCGCAATGCCGGCCGCATCCTCTCGACGGACCTCAAGGCCGAAGGCCACGGCGCCGAGACACAGGCCACCATCCTCGACCGTGGAGGCCGCTCAGGCGCCGACATGCTGCGCTGGCATCTGGCCAAGTGCCGCGAATACGGCTTTGCCGGCTGGTGGGTATGGGCCTATCAGGACATCCCGGCATCGCAGACCGGCATCCGGCGTCTCGATGGGACATGGAAGGAAGAGCTGATCAGAGCGCTGCGCTGATCGGCGAGGGCGCGGTCGCCGGGACAGGACACGATAAATCGGTTGTCGAAGCTTGGCCCATGCAAACGCGCACATCGTCTGCCAATGTGACGGCACACCGCGCCATCTGGCGCGAGGCGGGGGTGTATGCCGTTCTTGTGGCTCTGTACGTAGCCATCGCGGTAGCCGAGCCTTCGTTCCGCGGCTGGGCGAATCTACGAAATGTGCTGACGCAGATATCCATGGTCGCCATCGTCGCCGTTGGGATGACCTATGTGATCCTGACGGGCGGCATTGATCTGTCGGTCGGCTCGGTGGCGGCTTTGAGCGCGTGCGTGCCCGCGATCCTCATGGCCGAACACGGTTGGTGCGGCGGCTCGGGACTGGCTCTCACGCTCCTGATGGGCGCAGCTCTCGGCCTGACGAACGGTGTCGCCATCGCCTTTGTGGGACTACCGCCCTTCATCGCCACTCTGGCCCTGATGGTGATGGCGCGCGGCCTGGCCTTCGTCGTCAGCGGCGGAGGAGCCGTCTATCGCCTTCCGACAGGCTACCTCTGGTTCGGTTCCGGCAACCTCGTTGAGGGACTGCCGTTGATCGAAAAGCTGCCGGTGATGATCGTGCTCATGCTGGTGTTCTTCGCAGTGGGCCATATAGCGCTTCAGCGGACGCGACTCGGGCGCTATATCTACAGCGTGGGAAGTAACGAAGAGGCATCGCGGCTATCCGGCGTGCCGACAGCGCGCGTCAAGGTGCTCTGCTATACGCTGTGCGGCGTCCTTGCCGGGCTCGCGGGCCTGCTCTATACCGGCTACGTCGGCGCGGCAGAGCCGACCATCGGCGATGGGCTCGAACTCGATGTCATCGCGGCTGTTGTGATCGGTGGCACAAGCCTGAGCGGCGGGCGCGGCAATCTGCCGGGCACCTTCGCAGGCGCCCTCTTGATCGGGCTTGTCCGCAACGGCCTGAACCTGATGCAGGTGAACTCGAACTACCAGCGCGTTGCCATCGGCGCGATCATCTTCGTCGCCGTCATGATTGACATGTTCCAGAAAAGGAGACGCAACTGACATGAAGCGAACTGCACTCGCGATCCTCGCTATCTTGCCGATGGCCCTTGCGGGGTGCGGCCAGAAGAAGTCCCAGGGCCCCATTGAAAGCTCAACTCAGCCCCTCGACAAGCCGGACAAGGTCTCGGTGGTCATCATCTCGCCGGCGTTGACGAGCGTCTTCCATCAGGAGCTCGTCAAGGGCGCAGAAGAAGCGGCCAAGCAGCGCGGATGGGACTTCAGCCATCTGGAGCCCGACAAGGAGACCAACTCTGCCGATCAGGTCGCCAAGGTTCAGGACAGCATCCAGCGCGGGGTCAGCGCCATCAGCATCTGTGCGGTGAACGATGAGGCGCTGGCTCAGGCAGTCAAGATCGCCAACGATGCGAACGTTCCGATCTTCGTCCACAACTCCATCACCCAGGTGCCCGAGGGCAAGGTCGAGGCCTACATCGGCTACGATCAGTTCGAGGGAGGCCGGAAATGCGGCGAGAAGGCCATCGCGCTGCTCAAGGCCAAGTACGGCGGCGTCGCAAAGGGGAAGGTTGCCATCCTCGAAGGCACGGCAGGCATCCACACACGCGAACGGGCAGGCGGCTTCCGCAAGACGCTCGAGGGCACTCAGGTCCAGATCGTCGCCTCCCAGTCGGCCAACTGGGTGCGCAAAGAGGGCGCCGATCGCACCACCGAGTTCCTCCAGAAGTACCCCGATCTCGATCTCGTATTCGGCTGCTCCGATGCCATGGCCCAGGGAGCCGCTCAGGCAGCCAAACAGGCCGGCAAGGCAATCTTCACGATTGGCCTCGACGGCAACCCCGATGCGCTTGCCGATGTGCAGTCCGGCACCCTGACCGCCACCCTCGTCGTCTTTCCGCGCGAGATGGGCATACGTACCATCGAGACCATCGAGAAACGGCTCAAGGGCGAGAAGGTCGGCCCCATCGAGAAGATCGAGACCGAAGTGGCGGACAAGGAGAATGTGGCGAAGTTCGTCAAATAGGTGCAATCGTCGCACTGTCACAGGATACGCATCGGTGTTCCTCGTACCGTACTCAGGATGTAACGGGAGATGTACGTAGGAGCCCATACAGGAGACAGCCCATGATCCGGTCCGTTCGCTTGCGCAACTTCAAGGCTTGGGAGGATACGGGCGTCGTGGAGTTCGCGCCCATCACGGGCTTTTTCGGGGCCAACAGCGCAGGCAAGAGCAGCCTGATGCAGTTCATCCTCATGATGAAGCAGACGGCTGAGGCCTCCGACCGAGCGCTCATTCTGAACTTCGGTGACGATCGCTCTCTGGTGGAACTTGGGACGTTCGCGGATGCTGTGTATCAGCACAATCAGGATCTCACCATCGGGCTTTCACTGGAATGGGAGCTACCCAAACCGTTGCGGGCATCGGTGTCGCACAATGGGTCCGACGAGGTACTTGAGACGCCGACTCTAGGATTTGAACTCAAAGTCGGGGCAAACGGTAACGGTCGTGCCCTTGTTGAAAGCTTCGCCTACACGATCGCGCACCTTCACATTGGGATGGTTCGGAAGCGCCGCGGCAACTATGAGCTGGAGGTCTCGCCCGCCGACGTTGACCTCCGCCGCCGTCCCGGCCGTCCGGCGATTATCTCCGAAACGATCAAGTGCTACGGTTTCCCGGACATGCTGCGGGCCGCGTATGACAAATCGGAGGTTCTGGCCGACTTGCCGCTCGAGTTCGAGCGCCTCTTCACCCGCGTGTACTACCTCGGGCCCCTCCGCGACCAGCCAAAGCGACGGTACGCTTGGGCCGGCGCGGAACCATCATCCATGGGGGCTCGCGGTGAGGAGGCGGTCGCGGCTCTGTTAGCCGGTAGGCTGCGCGGTAAGCACCTCTCGCTCGGTAAGGGTAAGCGCCGAAGGAGTCTTGAGGAGATCGTGGCGTACTGGCTAGAGCAGCTCGGCATGGTGGAGGAGTTCGGGGTCGAGGAAATCGCACCGGGCACGAACACATACCGCGTCTGGCTTCGAACCGACCGCTCAGCGCGCAAGGTACTTCTCACCGACGTGGGCTTCGGGGTCTCGCAGGTGCTGCCGGTTCTGACCCTCGCTTACTATGCGCCGGCAGGTTCGATCATCATCCTTGAGCACCCCGAAATCCACCTGCACCCGGCTGTGCAGTCGGCGTTAGCCGACGTCCTTATCAGCGCGGTTCAGAGCCGACAGCTGCAAATCATTGTCGAGAGCCACAGCGAGCACTTCTTAAGACGACTGCAGCGGCGCATCGCAGAGGAACATATCCGCAACGACGATGTCGCGCTCTATTTCTGCGATCGGTCAGGCGGGCGGTCTAGACTGTCGCGCTTGGACGTTGACCTGTTCGGAGAGATCAGCAACTGGCCGGAGGCGTTCTTCGGGGATGAGTTTGACGAGATGGCACAGACCGACCTTGCCGCCGCCAGGCGCAGGGCCGCGGCGGAGCAATGACATATCACGTCATTGACACCAATGTGCTCGCTGTCGCCAACGGCGCGCACAGGGAAGCCGGCCCTATGTGCGTCGGCGCATGTGTTGAGTTCCTTCGTGAAGTGAAGTGCGATGGTGTGATTGTGCTGGACAGCGCACGCCGGATTCTGCAAGAGTACGAGCGGAATGTTCGTCGTGGAGGCCAGCCCAGAACAGGCTTTCAGTTCTACAAGTGGCTCAGAGACACCCATCGCAGACGGCGGGAGGTCGAAATCCATCCGAAGGCCGGGCCGCATGAGGACTACGAAGAGTTCCCAAACTCCCCTGAGTTGTCAGGGTTCGATCCGGCCGATAGGAAGTTCGTGGCTGTCGCCCTGGCTTCTCAACTCGACCCAACAACAGCGAACGCGACAGACCGTGACTGGGCAGAGTACCATCGCGCGCTGGCTGTTCACGGAGTGCAGGTCCGGTTCCTATGTCCCAATGTGTGTGCGCCAACAGAGACTTCATAGCCGCCCGCCTGTTGCGGCGCCACATTGTTCAGCCGATACTGCTACGGATGTACTGAGGTAACCCCATGCTTCTGTCTCTCTGTCTGGCCTGCGTCTCGGCCGCGTCGGCGCCGGTAGTGCTTGCCCAGGACGGCAAGAGCGCATACCGCATCGCCATACCGGATCGTCCCACGCCTGCGACCGAGTATGCCGCATCCGAGTTCCAGAGGCTGCTGCACGCTGTTTCGGGCGTCCGGCTTGCAGTAGTCGCCGAATCGAAGCTCGGTCGGTCGCCTGCGGTGCATGTCGGCATGACGAGACGCGCCCGGGCCATCTTCCGCTCGTCCATGCCGTCGCCCGAAGACGGCATCGGCATACGGACCGCCGGACGCGATCTCCTGTTGGTCGGAGGCAACGAGCGGGGAATCGTCTACGCCGTCTACGTGTTCTCTGAGCGCTATCTTGGGGTTCGCTATCTCGCGCACGATTGCACGATCATCCCCAGCCGCCGCAAGGTCGCGCTGCCCGAGATCAACCATGTCTATGCGCCGCCTTTCATGTATCGCGAGACGCTCTACCACGACTCGCGCCCCAAGGCAATCGCGGCGCCCCAACGGCTGAACGGCCCAACCACCGAGTGCGACGCAACGGTCGGCGGCAAGATCGCCTTCCATCCGTACGTGCACAGCTTCTCCCAACTCGTGCCGCCCGACAAGTACTTCGCCGAGCATCCCGAGTACTTCAGCCTCGTGGGAGGAAAGCGGATCGGCCAGAGCATCCACGGCCAGCTCTGCCTGACCAATCCCGACGTCCTGCGGATCGCCACCCAGCAGGCGCTGCAGTGGATCCGCGAGCATCCGGATGTTCCGATCATTGACGTGTCGCAGAATGACGGCAACGGCGCATGCGAGTGCGAAGCCTGCCGCGCCGTGGAGGCCGAGGAAGAGAGTTCCCACGGGCCAATCATGCGCTTCGTCAACGCCATCGCCGACGAGGTCAAGAAGCGCTATCCGGACAAGTGGATCGAGACACTCGCCTACGCCTACTCGACCAAACCGCCGGCGAAGGAGCGCCCGAGGGACAACGTCATCATCCGCCTCTGCCATGCGGGATGCTACACCCACGGCTTCGAGCAGTGCGGGCTCGGCGCAAACCTGACCGCCTATCTGGAGGGCTGGCGCAAACTCACACGACGCATCTTCGTCTGGCACTACGCCGCGAACTTCGCCCATTACGTCTCGCCCGTCTTCAACCTCGACGGCCTCGCGAAGGACCTCAAGGCGTACGCGAAGCACGGCGTCAACGGCGTCATGGTGCAGGCCAACTACCAGGGCCCCGGCGGCGAACTGGCCGAGTTGCGGCAATACCTTGCGGCGCAGCTCCTGTGGGACCCGACCCGCAACCCCATGGAGGTTCGGCGCGAGTTCTGCGACGGCTACTACGGTCCGGCATCGGCCGCGGCGCTCGCATTCCTTGCGCTAATGGATGCCGAAGCGGCCCGTCCGGATGCCCATGCATTCGGCGCCTGGGACCCCTCGACCTCGGTGCGGCCCGAGTTCGTCAAGGACGGACTTGCCGCGCTGCGGTTGGCCCGCGATAGGTGCAGTAACGACGCGGAGCGCGGTCGCGTTGACAAGCTCATGCCGCCCCTGTGGTACATGCAGCTCCAGTGGCCGGAGAGGTTCGGCCTCAAGACGGAGGACGCGCCGAAGCTCCTGGCCGAGTTCCGGCGCGTCGTCGAGCGTTTCGGCATCACCCACGTCTGCGAAGGCGGCGCGCCCAACATGGCCGGTTGGCTTGAGGGTGTGGAGAAGCGATACCGAGAGCAGCCGTGACGCGTCCGCGCACCGCCGCGGGCGAGAATGGTGACGCAACGGGCAACTCGATGCTCACGGTCGCGTCGTCGTGGCGCTATGTGCTGAACGTGGTCGTGTGGGAGATGAACCAGTACCATTGTCCTGCGCTCGTCCACGACCGACTGCGCCTGCGGTTCGATGTGACCGAACCCAGCGGCGCCGAAACGAATGGGGCATAGCCCCAATGCTCCTCACATAAGCAGTCCGCGCAGGCGGACTTGGTGCCGTCTGGAGCCGTGACTTCAGTCGCCGGGCATCCGCCACGGGGCATGAGTGAACAGTTATTGGGTATAGGCCAGAATGCCCTGATGAGCTATACAAGTGACCATATCTGGGGAGGCTGCCAATGGACCTTGAACGACTGAGCCCGACGGAACGACGCTGGGCGCAGAATATGATCCTGCGTGATGGAGACGGGTTCATTCCGTGCCATGCCGGGATAGACCAGCTTGCGTGGGACGCCGGACTGGAGAGGCACAGGGAACGCTTGGCAGCAGTGGCCGCGGCGTGTCCCGACGTGGGCTTCGGCATGCCGACCGGCCATGGCCGCACGGGCCGACAGGAGGTCACCGATCGCTGGGGGTGCGTCTGGCTCTACAACGAGACCGCCAGCGACGGCCAATGCATCCATGCCCCGCTGGCCGACTGGAACGCATGGTCGAACTACGAGATGCCCGACCCCGACGCCTACCATGACTGGGAGGCCGTGCGCGCCGAGTTCGCCCGCTGCCGCGAGAGCGGCCGATTGACCAGGATCGGCGTCGAGCACGGGTTCCTCTTCCTCAGGCTCACCTACCTGCGGGGCTTCGAGGGCTTTCTTTCCGACGTGGCCGATCCCAGCGACGCATTCCTTGAGCTGATGGAAGGCATCACCGCATTCTGGGAGCGAGTTGCCGAGCGCATGGCCGATCTGAAGCCGGACATCGTGGGGTTTCCCGATGATCTCGGCATGCAGGCATCGCTGCCCATGAGCCCGGCGAGCTGGCGCGGCATATTGAAGCCCGCCTACAAGCGCATCTACGATGCGGCCCGGCAGTCCGGCGCGACCGTGCACATGCACACCGACGGCTACATTGTGCCCATCATTCCGGACCTCATCGAATGCGGCGTCGGCATCCTGAACCCCCAGGACCTCGTCAACGGCCTCGACAACCTGGAGCGCCTTGCCAGGGGGCGCGTGAGCATAGACCTCGACATTGACCGCCAAACGGTGACGGCCTTCGGCACGCCCGACGAGATCCGCAGCCACATCGCCCATTGCGCCGAAAGGCTGGGCAGCCCCTCTGGCGGCCTCTCCATGGTCTACGGCGCCTATGGCGGCACACCGGTCGAAAACGTCGAAGCGGTCCTGATGGGAATGCAGGAGAACTGCCGGAGGTGGGTCGGGCAGTCAGGCTGATGCCGACCGACGTCGCGGGTCCGAAGCCTGCCGCCCGACTTTGGGCTTGGCCCCGACGACATGTGGCTTGCTCCGGCGGCCGGTCCGACCGCCCCTCCGCACAGGAGTGGTAGACTCCGATAACCGTACAGGAGGAACCGGACCGATGCTGGACCTGACGCCTCTTCAGAAGGCCCTTGCGAGCCTTGGCCGCGCCTACGCCCGGTCGGAAGATGCCCCGGATGATGAGGAGCTGCGTGACGCCGTAATCCAGCGGTTCGAGTACACGTACGAACTCTGCTGGAAGATGCTCCGCCGCCGACTCGAAATGGACGCGGCGTCGCCCGACGAGATTGACCGCCTCTCGTTTCGCGATCTGATCCGGGCCGGAACGGAACGGGGCCTCGTTAGCGAAGTTGAGCCATGGATGCGGTACCGCGAGTCGCGCAACCTCACAACTCACACCTGTGATGAGGCGAAGGCCGAACTCGTCCTCACCGCCGTGGGTGCGTTCATAGTCCACGCAACGGCGCTGGAGCAAGCGCTGTCCGGAGGCGCGGTCCGATGATCGCGCTGGAGCCCGGGCATCTCCGCCTCGTTCGCTCCATCCTCGACCGCCACGTGCCCGGCCTCGAGGTGCGGGCGTTCGGTTCGCGCGTGTCCGGACGACCGAAGCCCTGGTCCGACCTGGACCTGGCCATTGTGTCCGACACGGCGCTGCCGATCGTCGTGCTGGCCTTCCTCAAAGACGACCTTCGCGAGTCCGACCTGCCCATGCGTGTGGATGTGGTTGAGTGGAGGGACCTCCCCGAGAGCATCCGCAGCTCGCCCTACGAGGTGCTGGCGCCGGGTTCCCCCAAGGCGACAGGGCGGCGCGCGGACGCAACCGCCCCCTGATCGGCGCCGATGACCCTATGCCGTCAGCCGCTCGAACTCCTCGATCCGACCGCGAACCACATCAAGCCCTGCATGCCAGAAGCCGATGTCCGTCACGTCCGCGCCGAAGCGCTTGCCGAGCGTGACGGAGTCGTCCATGCCGGTGGAGGACAGGAAGTCGTCGTAGCGCCTGCGGAAGCCGTCGGGATCGTCGAGATAGCGAGCATACAGCCCGATGCCGAAGAGCAGCCCGAACGTGTACGGATAGTTGTAGAAGGTCGGTCCGTAGTAGTGGCCCTTGACGGCCCACATGTACGGGTGCAACGGGTCGAGGTCGGGTCCATATGTCTGGCGCTGGGCATCGGTCATGAGCGCGTTGAACTCGGCGACGGTGAGATCGCGCTCGCGGCGGCGCTCGAACACGGCCTTCTCGAACAGAAATCGCGAGTGGATGTCCACCACGGTCTGCAAATCCCGGTCCAAGGACGTATTCAGCAGCGCGAGCCTCTCGTCGCTCGAGGCGCCCTGCAGAGCCGCGTCGAACAAGAGCGTCTCGCAGAAGATGCTCGCCGTCTCGGCGAGGGTGCTCGGGGTCATACGTTGTATCGGCGTGCGCTGGGCCAGGTTCAGGTTATGGTAGGCATGGCCAAGCTCATGCGCGAGCGTCGAGACACTCGTGAACGAGCCGTCGTAGTTCATGAACACGCGCGAGGCGCCCGGCAGCAGGCCGGTGCAGTAGGCCCCGCCCTCTTTGCCGACGCGGGGCTCGGCGTCAACCCATCGCTCATCGAAGGCACGCCGGGCGAATGCCCGCAGTCGGTCCGAGTATTGCCCGAAGTTGGTCAGGATGAACTCGACGGCCTCGGGCCACTCCCACACGCGCGATTCCGATCCAACGGGCGCGGTTATGTCGAACCAGGCTAGCCGCTCTAGGCCCAGAGCCCGCGCTTTGGCCGCCGTGTAGCGCAGGAAGTCGGGGAAGCTCTCGACGCAGGCCTGCTGCATGGCCTCGAGGATCGGCTCGCTGATGCTGTTGGACACGAGTGTCGGAGCCACGTCGTCATGCCAGTTCCGATGCCGCCGGATCACGCCCTGATAGCCCTTCACTCCGTTCATGCAGGCGGCTATGGGCACTTCGACGCTCTTCCATGCGCCAATCTCGGCCTCGAAGGCTGCCTGCCGCACCGACCGGTCCGAGTCCGAAGCAAGCGCGCGAATCGAGCTCAAGGGCAGCGTCTTCGTTTCGCCACGCACCTCTACATCGGCAGTCAGCAGCGATGTGATCGTTCCGTGCAGGCGCGCCCAGCCGATGACGGATGCAGGCGCAAGCTCGGCGGCCAGGTTCTCTTCAGGCTCCGACATCTGATGTGTCGCGAGCAGAGCCGCCTTGCGGACGGCGAACGCATGGTCCCTGGCTGTCGCCGACGCGTCGAGCAGCGCCTGAGTGTCGGTTGTGCCGACCCAGGCTGTGTATCGGGTTCGCAACTGGTCGAGCGTGACCGCATGGGCGTTGAGCGACGACTCAAGGCTCTGGGCTACCTCGTCCTTCGCGTCAGTGGTGACGAAGCATGCGATGTAGGCTCCCACCGTGCGCAGCCGTTCCATCAGCGCGTTCAGCCCAGCCGTCACAGTCTCGTAGGCAGCCACGAAATCGGCGTCAACGACATCGGAATCGCGGCGGCGGACATTCACGCGGTCGAAGAGTTCCGAAAGCTGCCCGATCTCCACGACGACTGCATCGAATGCGGACCGGAACTCGGGCGATTCCAGCGACGGGAAGACCGGCGTCATATCCCAACGAGGGAGGGGCGAATGAATGGCCATGTTGCGTTATTCTCCTTTGCACATGCATTGTGGCACCGGTGCCGACGGTTCCATGCGCGGCATTCGGGAATGTTCGCGCGTCTCCCGCACGGGGCAGTGATAGGCTGCGCGGCAGGAACCCAAGGCCCCATTGCCTAAGTGAGAACCGGTCTCAGCGTGCTGCCCGGTTCCGGGCGATCCCAAAGCGAATAGGAGTCATCCGATGCTTTCCAGGCATCTTGCCGTGCTCTGTTCAATACTGGCGATTGCGGCGTTCTCGGCGCCGGCATATGCCGATCCGCCGTTCGTATGGCTCGAGGGCGAAGCCGCCACGACCACGAACCTCGGTCAGCGCTCTGCCGGATGGGGCCGCGAGGAGCTGCTCTCCCAGCGCAAGTGGCTCCACGTGTCCATTGATGCCGATAAGGTGGCTGCCGAGCTGCCTGCCGGCGGCGGACTGTTGACCTACGAGTTCGAGACGCCAAGCGCCGGTGAATGGGAGATATGGAACCGGATCGGCTTCGAGTTCGTGCGGTCGCCGTTCGAATGGCGCGTGGACGACGGCCCATGGACGACGGTCAAGCCCGACGATCTGACGACCGATCTCATGGAGATCGCCGAGTGGTGCGAAGTGGCGTGGCTCAAGATGGGCACGCGGCAGCTTGGCATTGGCCGCCACACGCTCACCATCCGACTGACGGCATCAAAGGACGACAAGGGCCAGACGCAGCGCGTGCTGTACGCCTCCGACGCCATCTGCCTGACGCAGGGCGCATTCCATCCTAACGGGCCGTGGCCTCCAGACCGGTCCGGCCGAACCGCGCGCGACGAGGAGGCTGCCCGCAACGTGTTTCGTCTGCCCGCTCCATCCGGACCGGCGGCGCGCTCTGCCGTGAAGCTCAACGGGCTCTGGGAAGTTTGCAGGCACGACGAGCAGACGCCGCCCGCCGACGTCGCCGTGCCCATGCAGGGCCTGCCGGACGAGCCTCACTGGACCGCCATCCAGGTGCCCGGCGACAAGAACAAGCTCCGGCCTGACCTGATCTTCGCCCACCGGCTCTGGTACCGAACGCGGGTCAACGTTCCGGAGGACTGCGCCGGCCGATCGTTCTTCATCACGTTTCCGCAGAACAACCTGAACACGACAGTCGTGGTCAACGGCATACTCTGCGGCTTCAACAAGAACCCCTTCGCGAAGTTCGACATTGACATTACGCAGGCCGTCAAGCCGGGACTCAACGAGGTGCTCGTCGGCATTCGGGACGCTTGGTACGGCTTCTCCACCAATCCCAACGATCCCATGAAGCTGCGCCGCAAGTTCAATCTGCCCGTTCGCTTCTTTGAAGAGGGCTTCCAGGACCTGGCGTATCCCATCTGGAACCATGCCCAGTCCGGCATCCTCTTCACCCCCGAGCTGGTCTGCGCCGGCAGCGCCTATAGCGCCGATGTGTTCATTCAGCCCTCAGTCGCCCGCAAGGAACTGGTGGTTGACGTGAGCGTGCTTGCCAACGGCGGATCGGCTTCGGGGGAGATACTGTGCGAGGCGGTGGACCCTGCTACCGGCAAGGTGGCACACGCTTTGCCGCGGGTGCCCTTCTCGATTGCGGAAGTACCATCTCCCCCCTCCCCCCAGCCCCCGCCCACCGGAGGGGGCGGGGGAGCTACGGGTCCGTCCCCCGTGGCCGGGGGCGAGGGCACTACAATCCCCTCCCCCTTGACGGGGGAGGGCAAGGGAGGGGGTGTGACCGTGCGCGGACCGTGGACTGACCCGAAGCTGTGGTGGCCCGACAGCCCGCATATGTACATCCTGCGGACGACCACGTTCGTGGACGGCAAAGCCGTGGACATTGCCGAAACACCCTTCGGCTTCCGCGAATGGACGATTGACGGCACCATGTTCCGGCTCAACGGCGTCGTCTGGCGCCTCTGGGCCGATCTCAAGTCGGGCCGCACTCCCGAGGAGTGGCTGGCCAACTACCGCCGAACCGAACAGCGCATGCACCGCTTCTGGGGAATGAGCTGGATGGGCAAGTCGCCGGACGAGGCCCTGGACTTCTTCGACCGCAACGGCGTGGTTATCCGCCGATCGGGCCTGCTCGACGGCCAGCGCATCGGCTACCACGCCATGGAGAACGACCCGGACCTGCGCAAGCTCTACAACTCCGAGATCAAGATGGAGCTCATGCGCAACTGGAAGGACCAGATGGTCGCGCAGGTGAAGGGCGAGCGCAATCACCCGTCCATCATGATCTGGTCCATCGAGAACGAGTGGCTCTACATCAACTGCATCAACCTCCACGGGGCGTATATGGACGCCTTCGAGAAGGAGGTCCAGGTCGTTGCCGATGCCGTCATGCAGGCGGACCCGACGCGCTCGGTCATGAACGACGGCGGCGGCGCTCACAAGGCGCAGACCATGCCCGTCCACGGCGATCACTACAACTTCGAGCCCGCCAATGGCCGCTACCCGGACCTTGCCTATGAGCCCAATCCGACTTCGGGAGGCCGCGGCCGATGGGTCTGGGATCAGAAGCGCCCACGCTTCCTCGGCGAAGACTACTTCGCCACGGGCATCAACCCCTTCGACTATGCCTACTTCGGCGGCGAAAAGACCTTCGAGGGCAAGGCCCAGGCGCGGCCTGCCGCGGGCGTCATAGCACGCATGCTCAACGAAGGCTACCGTTGGGCGGGGATTGCCGCATGGCATTTCTGGATGGGCGAGGAGGACGCCGTGAAACAGTACGGCTCCAATGCGCCCCGCACCGTGCTGGTGCGCGAGTGGAACAGGACCTTCGCACCCGGTCAGAAGGTCACG
>JBBIQU010000015.1:41001-43818 GCA_037442185.1 Chthonomonadales bacterium
GCTCCGCATCTACAACGACACGCAGTACGCCGATCCGCTGACCTTAGAATGGAAGCTCCGCTTCGGCGGCAAGGACATAGCCGGCGAGAAGACGACCCATCGCGTGCCGCCGGGCGAGTATGTGCAGTTGCCGCTGACGCTCACCATGCCGACGCCCCCACCCTACCCTCCCCCGCGGAGCGGGGGAGGGGATAAGGTTAGCCTCGCCTCGACCTCCCGTAGCGCCACGTCGCCACTTAGCTCCCCTCCCCCGGAACGGAGGATGGTAGGGTGGGGGGCGTCCGGCCGCCTTGACGGCGCTCTCATCCTGACCCTGACGGCGGATGGCAAGCAGGTCTTCAGCGATCGAAAGCCGCTTACGGTCATCGAGACGGCCACGCCTCCAGCGGCGCTCAAGACGGGCCAGGCGGCGCAAATCGCCGTGTTCGATCCCGGCAAGAAGGTCGCGCGCTTTCTGACCTCGCGCGGCATACGCTTCACTGAGATCGGCAGCCTCGCGAACCTGCCCAAGGCGGCATCCGTTCTGGTCATCGGTCCCGATGCGCTGGATGCCTCCACGAGCGCCTCAAGCCGACTGGCGGCATGGGCATCATCCGGCAAGCGCGTCGTCGTGCTGGACCAGAAGAACCCGTTGCGCTATCAGGGCCTCCCAGTTCCCATTGAGTCCACCGAACACGCGGGCCGCGCGGCCTACATCGAGGACGCCTCCCATCCGGCATGCGCAGGCCTACGGTCAGAGGACTTCTGGACCTGGGGCGTCAACGTGCCCGTCTACCGCAACGCCTACGGCAAGCCGGCGCGCGGTGCGCGGTCGCACATTCAGTGCCATGCGCGACTGGCCAACTCGGCGCTCATCGAGATACCCGTCGACACCGGCCTGATGCTTCTGTGCCAGCTCACTGTGGGCACCAACATCGAACGGAGCGCCCCTGCCCAGCGCATGCTGCTCAACCTCGTGAATCGGGCCGTCACATACAAGCGGACCCTCCGCACGGTGCGCTCCTGCGTCGGCGCCGACCCGCAGTTCGCCAAGGCTCTGGATGTCGTCGGCCTGAAGCACACGCCGTCGCCGTCGCCGCTTGAGGCCATTGCCGGGGCATCGGGCGCTGCCCGGCTTGCCGTCATCGAAGCCACGGCCGGCAACCTGAAGCAGCTAGCCTCGGCATCGGCGCGCGTCAAAGCGTTCGCCGAATCGGGCGGCTGGATCATGCTCCACGGCCTGACGCCCGAGGGGTTGGCCGACTTCAACGCGCTCGTCGGCCAGAGCCACATGATCCGGCCGTTCCGCATGGAGCGCGTCAACTGGCCCGCCGACCGCAGTTCGCTGACCGCCGGACTGACGCTCACCGACATCGTCATGTACTCCGGCGAGCGCATCTTCGGTTGGACTGCTGACGAGTACGTGGCCTCCGACATCTTCAGCCACTGCGTGGACCTCTACGACATCGCGCCGTTCGGCAGGATGCCCAGCGACTACCACTACAACATCGTCAACGGCATGTTCTCGGCGGACGCATGGAAGTACATCTTCTCGTTCGACCTGAACACCGACAAGCCCGAGTTCACGATGGAGCTGCCGAAGGCGCCGAGGATCGAGCGAATCTAGTGGGCCGGCAACGCCTTCTACCACCTCGTGACGAGAATCGCCCTGTCAACAGAGGCCGGGCGAACCGTCGAGCTGGCCGTCAAGCCGAACAACTCGCCGCAGACATACGAGATCAACCCGCCCATCGAAGGGAAGCGGGTCACGCTCCGCATCCTCGAGTGGGACAGGGTCAGCACGGGGGCCAACGTCGTCGGCATTGACAACCTGCGCCTCTTCGCCGTGCGTCCGCCCGACTTCGCTCGTCGCGTGCGACCCCTCGACAGCGCGGGCGGCATGGTCGAGTACCCCATGGGCAAGGGCGGCATCGTCCTCTGCAACCTCAAGTTCCAGGAGCGCGAGGCCGTGCCCATCAACGCCGACAAGAAGCGGCGCATCCTGGCAACCATTCTCGCCAACCTGCAGGCACCGTTTGCAGGCGGGTCCGAGATCATCGCCGGAGCCGACCTCGACTACAAGCCGCTCGACATATCCTCGAAGGCCAATCAGTACCGCAACGAGCGGGGCTGGTTCGGCGATGCGGCGTTCACTCTCAAGGACCTGACTCCCGGGCGCAACGTGTTCGCCGGAGTGCCCTTCATCGTCCACGAGTTCGCAACATCGCCGGTGCCCACGGTCGTCATGCTCGGCGGATCGGGCGTGCCCGGCAACCTGCCCGATGCCGTCACCGGCATTCCCGTGGGAGCGAAGGCCGACGCGCTCTTCTTCCTGCATACGGCGCGCGTGGATGCTCCCGTTCAGGACTGGGAGCGCCGCGAGCGGAAGCGGTTCGAGGTCTGCCGCTACGTCGTCCATTATGCCGACGGCCGGACCGAGAATGTGCCCATCTATCTCGACGAGGACATTGCCGACTTCAAGCAGCGCGAGCCGAAGCCCATCCCCGGCGCCCAGATCGCCTGGACCCGCCCCTACGCCGGAACCGAGTTCAGCGCCGTCCTCTACCACAAGCAGTGGACCAACCCCCGCCCCGACTCCGAGATCGCCTCGATAGACCTCGTCTACGGCCCCGACCGACGAACAGTCCCTGCGCTCATCGCGGTGACGGCAGCGAAGAGGAGATGAGGCGCGGGAAAGACGCAACGACTTGATGGTTGCCGAATCTGAGGGTAAGGTACGAGTGTACATTGTAGAAAGATCGAACCGACGGAGCCAGATCGCGGCGACCGTCATGTGGGAGAGGTTGACAAGCCATGCCCGACAACGATAGCCTACGG
>JBBIQU010000016.1:0-39738 GCA_037442185.1 Chthonomonadales bacterium
CGCATAGTGCGCGGGCAGGCGCTTGCCCTGCGCGAGAAGGAGTTCGTGGAGGCCGCGCGAGCGATCGGCGTACCGGACAGGCAGATCTTGTTTCGTCACCTGCTGCCGAACCTGCTCAGCCCCATCCTCGTTGCCGCCACCGTGGATATCGCCAACGTGGTGCTCGCGGAGGCAACGCTCAGCTTCCTGGGTATCGGCATCCAGCCGCCGTACCCGAGCTGGGGCCGAATGATTGCCGATTCGCTTCCATACCTGCGTTCGGCGCCGATGCTGCTCGTCTATCCCGCGCTCGCCCTTGCCGCGCTTGTGCTGTCGTTCAACTTCCTGGGGGACGCCTTGCGGGATGCGCTGGACCCGAGGATGCGGAGGTAAGGCAAGAAGCAGGGCGTCAGCGGCGGGCGCCGGCGTACATGCGGGCGTACATGGCTTCGTCCAAACGGCTCACGGCCACGCCTTTGCGGCTACTCGATGAATGGATGAAGTACCCGTCGCCGATGTAAATGCCGGTGTGCGTGATGCGCCCGCTCTTGTCTTGAAAGTAGACCCTGTCGGCTGCCTGCAGCTGCGCAACCGAGACCGGCATGCCGCAGTTGATCTGCTCACGGGCTGTTCTCGGAAGTCTGATGCCGACCGCCGCAAAGCACCGCTGGACATAGGCCGAGCAGTCCATGCCGTTGGGCGAGGTTCCGCCCCACCGGTACGGCACGCCGAGATACTGGTAGGCTGTCTGGAGGATCGTCCGCTGACCGGCCGTCAGGAGCGGGTTGTTCAGATTCGGTCCCGAAGGCTGCGACGGTCTGTTCGGCCCCACGACTTCATAGTCGAGCAGGCGGACCGTCTGACCAGGTATCCACCCGAGGGAGCGGTCGGCCATCAGTACGGCCAGCCAACCGGACCGCGTATCGCAAATCGCGAGATACGTGCCGGCTTCTACGCGGGCCAACAGGCGGCTATCGGTGGAGGGTTTGACATAGATCGGTCCCGGCGCGGATGTAACCCCGAGGCGTCCGACAACGCGATCGGTGCGTGCCGCATCGCTCCGAACGGTCGCCCCGCGGCTGGGCAGAGACCCGGTGCGCCGTGTCGGGGCGGACGGTGGGCGCTCCGATTGTGATGCTCGATATTGCTCCGCCGTGGGCAGATCCAGGACGAGGATTTCATCGGCCCTCACGGCTCCGCACAGGCCCGTGATCGAGCCTAACGTCAGGGCAATGGCTGCGCTTTGCCCGCAGCGAGCGGCAATGTTGGTGACTATGGTGCGAATCGGCATGACGCTATTGGTGCCTCAAGAATCGGTATACCATAGGACGGGCGTTGCGCGGATCGGTTACGCTTGGCACCGGCTGTCGAGCGGCATGGCACGCATACACCGGGCTAACCGCACGCATCCGTCCGTAGACGCCGATTGTACCCGGCAATGTGCTTTCGGGCGTGCCGGACCTCGTGTCGCCGGTAGCGAATGCGCGCAAGAACCTCGAAACTCCGCGAAAAACTGAGCGAACTGCCCCCCAAGCCCGGCTGCTATTTATTCAAGGACGCAGCCGGCTCGGTCATCTACGTCGGCAAGGCCGTCAACCTTCGGAATCGCGTGAGGTCGTACTTCCAGCATGGATCCCGGCTTGCGCCCAGGACGCGGCGGCTTGTAGCCGAGGTGCGCGACTTCGAGACGGTCCTGACGGACGGCGAGCTGGAGGCGCTGGTGCTCGAATGCAACCTGATCAAGCGCCATCGGCCCCGGTTCAATGTGCGGCTCCGCGACGACAAGCACTATCCGTACCTCTGCCTCACGACATCAGAGCCATTTCCGCGTCTGTTGATGACCCGGCGAATAAGATCAGACGGCAATCGGTACTTCGGGCCATACACGAGCAATCGCGCAGTGTTCGCCATGATGGACCTGGTCAAGCGGATCTTCCCCATAGTTACGTGCGGCAAGAAGTACGACGGCCGTCCGGTGCGCAAGCCGTGCCTCTACCATCACATGGGCAGGTGCCCTGCGCCCTGTGCGGGAGCCTCCGCGGAGCTCCGCGAGGAATATGCCCGGGCGGTTAGCGGCGTTACTAGCTTCTTGAGCGGGAAGCAGGAGCGGATCGTAGCCGACCTGAGGCGCGAGATGGAACGGGCGTCCGAGGAGTTGCGGTTCGAACGCGCGGCAAAGCTCCGCGATCAGATCATGGCGGTGGAGCAGGTGCTCGAGCGCCAGAAGGTGATCAGCTCGCGGATGATTGATCAGGACGTGATCGCTTTCGTCGGCAACGACGGTGAGGCCGCCGTGCAGATGTTCTACATCCGCGGAGGCAAGCTCATCGGCCAGAATCACTTCGTTCTCGAGGGGACCGAGGGTGCGACGGAGCCGTGCGAGGCCGTTCAGGAGTTCGTCAAGCAGTACTACCAGAGCGCCGCCGACGTGCCTCAAGAGGTGCTGCTTCCGTGCGACATTGATGAGGCATCCATCGTGGAATCCTGGCTGCGCACGCGCCGGGGCAGCAAGGTTGAGATCACCGTGCCCGTGCGGGGCGACAAGAGGCGGCTGGTTGAACTCGCGCAAGAGAACGCGGCTCACGCCTTGGATCAGTTACGGGCCGAAATGCGGGCGCGCCTGAGCAACGCTGAACGCGCGCTTGGCGAGCTGGCCGACGCCCTTCGTCTTCCCGAGCCTCCCGCTCGCATCGAGTGCTACGACATTTCGAACTTCCAGTCCGATGCCTTCGTCGGTTCGATGGTCGTCTGCTCCATGGGGGAGATGACGAAGGCTGAGTATCGGCGCTTCAGGATCCGCATGAACCTGGACCATCCCGACGATCCCAGAATGATCGGCGAAGTGGTGAGCCGGCGCTTCTCCGCTGCCCTTGAGGGTGATCCGAGGTTCGCGACGATGCCGGACCTCGTGATCGTTGACGGCGGGCACACGCAGGTCAATTCGGCTGTCAACGCGATTGAGGAGCTGGGCCTTGCCGTGCCTGTGTTCGGTCTGGCCAAGCGCTTCGATGTGCTGATCGCCCCTGATGAAACGCAGCCCGTCGCCTTGCCGCGCGATTCGCAGGCCCTCTATCTCGTTCAGCGCATCCGCGACGAGGCGCACAGGTTCGCCAACGCCTATCGCGCCATGGTGCAGGGCAAGCAGCACACCCGGAGCGCCTTGCATGAAGTGCCGGGCATCGGCCCCAAGCGCGTTCGGGCGCTCATGAAGCGTTTCGGCAGCATCGCCCGAATGCGCGAAGCGTCGCTGGATGACCTCATCGGCACGGAGGGAATGACGCGGCCGGCGGCGGAGGCTCTGCAGACCTTTCTCCAGGCAGCCGACCCGAAGTGACGCTGGAGAAGTGCGTGGTACCATGCGCACGTATCCGGGCCACTCCCGTTGCAGCCCGCCGAGCCGGTTTGCGCGGTTCGCAGCGGCTCGGTCCGGCCTGAGATCAGAGAAACGGAGCAACGAGCATCCAATGAGGGCGCATGCGGCAGTGGCGGTCGAACCGTGGCGCGTCGAGTGGCGCGAGATAAACGTGCCGGATCCCGGTCCGGATGATGTCGTGGTCAGGCTGACGCACTCGTGGATCAGCAACGGGACTGAGGGATCGTTCGTTCGGGGCGAACGCATCGCGGGAGACACTCCGAGATCGGACAGCGACCCCATGCCCTTCCCGCACGTGCCCGGGTACCAGAAGATCGGCATCGCCGAGCGGGTCGGCGCCAACGTCGAGCATGTCTCCGCGGGAGACGTCGTTTTCGCGACCGTGTCTCGGGTGAGCGGGATGTTCTATGACCACGGCGGGCATGTCTCGCCGGCGGTCACGCATGGGTCTCAGGTATGGAAGCTGCCGGTGGGCGCCGACCCGGTTTCCTTCTCGGGCCTGGTGCTGACCCAGGTGGGATACAACGTCGGCATGCGGCCTGCGCTCCGACCGGGCGACGCGGCGGTCGTGATCGGCGACGGCATGGTGGGTCACTGGTCGGCGCAGACACTGCAGAGCCGAGGCGCGCGGGCGCTGATGCTGGGCCGACACGCAGAACGGCTGAGCCTGTGGTCTCCGAAACCCGGCGATGCGACGGTCAACGCGGCAGAAGACGCAAACTGGCTCGATGCCGTTCAGAGGTGGGCTCCCGAGGGGGTTCAGGTCGTGGCCGACACCGTGGGGAGCATAGCGACGACAGAGGCGCTGATCGCGCTCATGCGGCATGACGGCCACATATCGTCGGCAGGTTTCTATGGGCACGCGGGCCGCATTGACATTCAGCTCCTCCGCAATCGAGAGCTGACGCTTCATGCGCCTGCGGGCTGGTCGAAGGAGCGCATGGATGCGACGCTCTCCATGGTTGCCGACGGGACGTTGCGCACCGCCCATCTCATCACGCATCGGTACCCGGCTCACGAGGCGGGCAAGGCGTTCGACCTCATCCTGCGAAGGCCGGAGCCTGTTCTGGGGGTGGCGCTGGATTGGCAGACGTGTTGAAAGTTGTGGGGGCCGGATATGGCAATGGATGCTTCTGAGCTTGCGGCGATCATCGCGAACGGCGAGAACTCGGGCGTTGAGTTCAAACGAGACGGTGCGCGCGCCGAGTCCGTTGCCAGGGAGATAGTCGCTCTGGCCAACATGCGCGGCGGACATGTCCTGCTGGGCGTGGAGGATGACGGCGTGGTGACGGGCCTGCAGCGTGAGGCGGGCGAGGTTGAGCAGTGGGTGATCAACCTGTGCCGCAATGCTGTGCAGCCACCGCTCATACCGTTCTGGGAAGTTGTGCGTATGCCCGGAGCGGGGACGGTCGGCGTCGTGTCGCTGCCCGAGCACAGCCCCGACAAGCCGTACCGAGCGAGAAAGGGAAACGCGTGGGTCACGTATGTCCGAGTGGGCTCCACCTCGCGCGAGGCTACGCGGGATGAAGAAGCGCGCCTATTCCAGGCCGCTGGACTCGTTCGGTACGACCTGAAGCCGGTTCCCGGCGCGTCGTTGAGTGCGCTCGACCGTCGCCGGTTGACGAACTACTTTGCCGATGTGCTCGGGCAGGACTGCCCGGAACGCGACGACGAGGACGGATGGGTGACGCTGCTGCTCAATGTGGACCTGGCGGTTCAGACGCCCGTCGGGGTAACTCCATCGGTAGCGGGGATGCTGTTGTTCGGGGCCGAGCCGCATCGGTGGCTGCCGCAGTCCGGGATAACGGCATCGGCGTATCAGGGGGATGCCGCCGACTACGCTACCCAGGATGAGGAGATCATTCGCGGTCCCCTCGTCAGACTGACGTCGTCACCGGCGCACAACGGCGGTCCAGCGACGCTGAAGCGAGGCGGCCTCTTGGAGACCGTTGAGGACGGGGTCATTGACGCGGCAGTCCGCTTTGTTCTGCGAAACCTCAGGAGCTCCGCGTATCTCGATGGGGCCGTGCGTAAGGTCGTCAAGGACCTCCCCGAGGAAGCCGTGCGCGAAGCCGTCGTCAATGCCGTGGCGCACAGAGACTACGGCTACCATCAGACCGACATCGAGGTCTCTCTGTATGCAGATCGCCTCGAGGTCATCTCGCCCGGTCGGCTTCCCAACAGCGTTACCGTTGAGAAGATGAAACGTGGCTATCGGGCCGCGCGGAACGAGCTGCTGAAGGAAGTGCTAAGGGATTACGGATACGTCGAGCATCGGGGTATGGGCGTGAGGAACCGCATCATTGCCGGCATGCGTGCGCACAACGGCACGGAACCCGAGCTAATCGAGGAAGAAGACCGGTTCACCGTGCGTCTGTACCGTGGCTTTCCTCCAGAACCGGCTGCCGGAGGCGATGGAAGGAGCGAGCGATGAACATCCTACAGATCGGTCGGTATCCGGAGATGGCGTTGTTGGATGTGCCTGTGCCCGAGCCGGGACCGGGGCAGGTTGTCATGCGAGTTCTCGGCGTCGCTACGTGTCCCCAGTGGGACCTCCACCTTCGCCATGACGAGCCGATGTTCGTCGGGCACAGGTTCGAGTATCCCTACACGCCTGGACAGCCGGGTCATGAGGCGACGGGAGTGGTCCATTCTGTCGGCGAGGGCGTCGGCTCGCTCGCTGTCGGTGACCGAGTAAGCGCGTGGAGGGACGCCGGACACGACCGTTGGGGGTGCTATGCCGAATATGCGCTCATGGACCAGGAGAACCTGATCCGCGTTTCGCCGAGCCTGCCCGTCGAGGCCACAGCGTCGGTTGAGCTGGCCATGTGCGTTGGCGCGACCTTCATGCTTCTGCAGACGATGGGCGGCCTGAGCGGCGCCCGTGTCGGCATCAACGGTCTCGGACCGGCCGGCCTTGTCGCGGCCCAGATGGCGCGGGCCGAGGGCGCATCCTATGTCGTGGGGTTCGATCCCAATGAGGGCCGCAGATGCGCCGCCGTTGAACTGGGGGTTGATGAAGCGCGCCATCCGGGGGGTGACCTCAGCAAGACCTTCCCGGCACGGCCTGCGGCGCCTGCGCTCGATGTGATCGTGGATTGCGTCGGCTCGAAGCGTTCGGTGGAGTGGGCCATGGATCACGCCGCTTCCCGCGTCGCCCTGTTCGGGGTCCAGCGCGAGGACTACGTCTACGCGCCGAGGCACTACGGCGGGCTATCGTTGATCGGCTACCCGGGCCACTCGCGAGCTGCCGCCGAATACGCCGTCGGCCTCATCGAACGCGGCAAACTCGACCTCGCCCCGCTGATTACCCACACAATGCCCCTGAGCGAGTATCAGCGCGGCATTGACCTCCTGGAGCGGCAGGAGGCCATCAAGGTGCTGTTTGTGCCGTAAGTACAAGGAGGGCACAGGGCGGCGCAATGCCGCCCACCTGCGAGAGAATGGAGGGGCGCCGAGCCGAGACCTGTTCGGCGCCCCTCGACGCTGCATACTATGCTAGAACTTGCGTCCCCAGCTTATCTCCACTTCGACCTGGTGCATATGGAGGGTGATGGTCTGCTGGCCTGGCGCTTCCATGGGGTTCGGGCCGCGCACCGTCTTGTCGGGGGAGTACATGAGGGCCAGACTGAGTTCGCCCGACTTGCCGAGGTCCTTGGTGAAACCTCCGGTGAAGTGCCATTCCTGAACTCCAGGGGCAAGGATGTTGAACAGGACCTCAGAGCCGGGCGCCGGCTGACGGCCGTAGTTGAGGCCCGTTCGGAGTGTCCAGCCCCGGCCTGCATCCCACTGAGCGCCGAGCTTCCAGACGGTCATGTTGCGCCACCCAAATCCAGGACCGTTGCCGCCGCCGAGGAGCGAGCTGGGATCGCCTCCCATTCCCTGATAGATGTTGGCAAACGGATTGCCTACCGAATGTATCCAGCGGTACCAGATGTGCTGATAGTCGAAGGCGAGCACGGACTTCGGCGTGGGGCGATAGGCGAGACCCAGAGTGGCGGAAGCCGGAATATCGAACTTGCCGCCTTCGGCGAACAGGTCCGCGTAGCCCTTAAGGCGGGACATATGCACCTGTGGTTCATAGGCCGCGCCAAGCGTGAGACGGTCGTTGACGTCGTGCAGCACTCCCACACGCCATCCGAGGCCGTTAGAGGACGATGCGCCGTTGTTCGATAGCGCGTCCGGTGTGCCGTCGGCGACCATTGACGCAAAGCTGCCAACTCCCCGCGCCTCGAAGACCTGATAGGCGAGGAATGCCGAGACACCCACCGCAGTATGAGGGGCGACCTCGGCGGCGTAGGTCGGTCCGATGAAGAGCTGTGATAGGTTGACGCCGGCTTCACCGGCGCCGAACGGCCCCGGGTAGTCTGCCGTGGCGCGGTATGTTGTGTTCATCCCGCCATTGCCCGAGATGGTCAGGGCGTAGGCGGAGCGTGGGCCGACCGTCCGGGCAATCGAGATGCCCGGCACGCCGAAGTTCCGGTTGTCGCTCTCGTTGCGGCCGGGCATCAGCCCGAAGGTTCCCGGTGAGCCGCTAGGATTGCCATCAACGCGGTAGCCGCGCTCAGGATGAAAGAGCGCAAGGCTGATGTCATAGCGGCTTCCGACGCGCAAGGCTCCGGCCGGGTTGACGACAACTGCCGTGGAGTCTTGCGGCAGAGCGACACCCGCGCCTCCCATGCCCTTGGCGCGCGTTCCGTAACCGTGACTGAAGTACCCGTTGGTGGCTTGAGCAGCTAGGCTGCCAATGGTGACCGCCAATACGGCGATGATGCCTGTTGCGACCACGTGCGCATGCTTCATATGTATTGCATGTCCTCCTTGGACGTTTGTCCCTGCCGCGGCGCTATGTCCTCAGGCGGGCGTGGATCTCTGCGGGCAGACGGGACGCCGTTTTCGGCGGAATGCTTGCCCTGCAGACCTGTTGGGATTGCTCGAGGTGGCCTATATGAACAGCGTTGTCTTACTCGTCCCTGCTTCGGCAAGGAACTTGGCAACGCCGGCGGGTTTCATATCGGGGTAGTCAATGAGCTCATCCATGGTAAAGCCCATGAGGTCCATGCTCATCTGGCACACGTAGATCTTGACGCCAGCGTCCGCAGCCTGTCGGATAAGCTGCTCCAGTGACATGACCCCCTTCTTCTTCATGAGACCCTTCATCATGGCAGTGCCCATGCCGGCCATGTGCATCTTGGAGAGCCGGAGCCGGCCCGAGCCCCTGGGAAGCATCCAGCCGAACATCTTCGCCATCATGTCTTTGGGGCCCGGCGATTTCCTTGGATCGCGCAGGGCTGGAGTCGCCCAGAACGTGAAGAACATGACGACTTCGTCGAACATGGCTGCGGCGCCCGTAGCGATGATGAAGGCGGCGAGCTGTCGGTCCAGATCGCCGCTGAAGACAACCATCGAGAGCTTGTCTGCCGGCAGGGAGCCGGACCTCATCTCCTCGAGTTGCGCCTGAAGCTCGGTGACTTGCTTGCCCAGTTGTTCAATGGAACTTACAGTTGGTGTGGTGTTCTCATCCATGCCTTGGTCCTTGCGTTTGTTCTCGGCTACGCGCCGGGTCGGTCAGCGCCAATCACTTCGCCGGTTCCTTGCGCACGTAGTACGCGAAGAGGGCGATGGGTCTGTAGATCACATGGGCAAGCTTGGTGAAGGCCGTCAGCAGGACGAGCTCCATGGCAAGCGCCGCATGCACCAGCAGTACGAGGTCATTGATCATATTGGAGGCGTGGAGCGTGACGGCGATTTCGAGCCAGAAACCTGTGACGCCGAGGATCCAGAGAACCCACAGGAGCCACCAGTCCATTGGGTCCGTTCTGGCAACGTTCCTTTCGGTCTTCCAGCATCGGCGCACGATTGCTGCGGTAACGCCTGCCAGCATGACGAGGCCGCTGATGGTGCCGATGATGCGGGCGGGCCAGAAGGTGGTGATGCCGAGTGGCAGCAGCACGATGAAGACGTAGTCGAGGACCGTGGCAGCCAGAAGCCCCACGAATCCCCACAGGACGGCGAGGTGAACGGTTGCCGCGTTTCGATACCATGGCTCACCGGCGATCGGCGCCTCACTCCTATGACGTTTCATTGTCGCCATTTCGGCTAGCGTGCTCCGAGCCGCAGCCACATATGACGCAACCGGCCGGCGACCGGTGCCTTTGAGAAAGCGCTTGAGTACTCTGACAGCTCCGACCAACAGGCTGAGCATCGTCACGAGGCCAACACCGACACCAACATTGTGGACAGTCCCATAGGGCACCAGACCAAACAGGACGTGTTTCACTTCGGCCGACCCTTTCAGTCCGACCAGCAGCGCTCCGAGGACGGCGCCCAGCAACGCCGTCGTGATGATCAGCCCGAGGACGCTTCGGTACATCCAGCGTGCCAGCCCGGTCGGTTCCGCGGCGGCGATGGCATACCGTCGAACGGCCGCCATATACTCTCCGGGCTCAGCTTCGCGGGGGCACGTGTCGGAGCATTCGCCGCAGTAATAGCACAGCCACGTTTCCGGACTGTCTAGCAGCCGATCTTTGGCGCCGATCTGACCGAGTCGGATCAGCCTTCGCGGGAAGTTGCCGACGTCATCGGACAACGGGCACACGGCACTGCAGTTCCCGCAGTGGAAGCATCTCGATATATCGAACGCTCCGTGGCGCTTGATCTCCCTGAGGAGTGAAGGGTCAACGGCAATGGCCATCGTTGCTCTGTCTCACTTCCGCCTGTAGGCGATATAGTCGCCCCGTTTGCCTTCGTCCTGAACCATGCCGTACTTGCGGAAACCCGTAATCCACCACCAGACTTGCGATGTCGTGAGATTGGTGGCTTCCGCAATCTCGGGAACCGTAAGCGCTTGGTCGGCAATGGCCTCGAGGATCTTGGCCTGGATCTCTTTGCTCAGCTTGTAGGCTTCGATCTTGGCCGGATCGGACGGCCCACGTCGAGCCCGAGCGGCCTTGATCTGATCCGCCGCGTAGTTACCCTTCTGGGTCTGGCCCCGTTCGTTCATCTCGTTGGTCCACCGCTGATGCCGACGGCAAGCGGCGCGAATGACCGCCCTCGCCTCTCGGCTCGGGCGAGCGCTTCCACATTCTCGGCCACGATGGCGTCTACCATGGCCTCAAACTGATTCAGCGACCATCCGGCCACATTGATCGCTCTGGGCGGGCATGCCGCCGCGCATGCGCCGCATCCGGCGCAGAGAGCGGGATTCACTCTGGCCCTTCGGACGGTCTGGCCGTCTCGCTCCACATCCGCCATGGTAAGCGCTCCTTCGTATTCGCACTCGGCGATGCACTGCTCGCAGCCGTCGCAGAGGTCTTCCACAACGCGTGCCACGAAGGGGTCCAGTTCGATGATGGGCTTGGAGAGGAGGATGGCGGCCTTCACGGCGGAGGTCTGAGCTGCCGTACACGCCTCACCAATGTCCATGGGGCCCTGGCACGTTCCGGCGAGGAGAACTCCGTTCACGGCCGTCTCCACGGGTCTCAGCTTGGGATGGACTTCCTGCAGGAAGCGGTCGGCGCCCACCGGAAGCTTGCGCATGGCGATGATTTCCGAGATATCCCGCGGCATCATGCCCGTGGCAAGGACCACGAGGTCGGCCGGGATATCGAGTTCCTCTCCCCATGTGAGGATGTCCTTGGTCTTCACCGTTGTGCGCCCGTTTGCGTTCTCTACACTGGGAGGTTCCTCGTCGGGGAATCGGAAGAACAGCGCCCCACCGCGAGAAGCTTCCAAGTACATCTCTTCGTGAGCGCGACCGTATGCGCGGATGTCCTTGTGGAGGTCGTAGATTGCCACATCGGGCCAACGTCCCTGGACCTCGCGGATGGCATGGAGCGTCGAAGCGCAGCAAACGCTGGAGCAATAATCGTTTATCTTGCCGTCGGGCTGTGGAGCATGGATGCCCTCGATCTGGCGCGAGCCCACACAATGGATGAACGCGATGCTGCCGATCTTGCGCCCATTGACCACGAGCGAGCCGGCGTTAGCGCCGTTCTGGTCCAGGAGCGCAAGAAACTCGGGCAGGGTCACAACGGACTGAGATGCGCGGTAGGCCATCTCTCCTTCGACGGGCGCGTAATGGTCGTGCCCGGTCGCGAGGATTATGACGCCGGCGCTTACTTCGGCGGCACGGCCGTCGGTGTCTTCGACTCTGAGCCGGAACTTGCCGACGTGCCCATCCATGGCGGTCACCCGCGACTTGAGGCGGACCTCTATCAGCGTCGCCGCCATCACTTCGTCACGGAGCTCGCGGACTATCTCGGAGCCGCTTTCGCCCGTCGGGTACACACTGGGCAGTTCGGCCACGCGCCCGCCAAGTCTGTCGGAGGCCTCGATCAACGTTGTGCCGATGCCGCGCCCGGCAAGCGCGATGGCTGCGCTCATTCCTGCCACGCCTCCGCCGATGATGGCGACATGGTGAACTACGTTTACGGCGATGGACTCAAGCGGCTCCTGTTGCGAAACCTTCTCGACTCCGGCGGCCGTAAGTCGAATCGCCTTGCGGGTCGCTCGTTCATGGTCGCCCTTGTGGACCCAGCTCACCTGCTCCCTGATGTTAACGTGCTCATACAGGTACGGGTTCAGTCCGGCCCTTTCGAGGGCTTTGCGAAAGGTGAGCTCATGCAAAGCAGGCGAGCATGCCGCTACGACGACCCGATCAACCTTGCCTGCCTTGATGTCGTCAACGATCAGGTTCTGGCCCGGATCGGAGCACATGAACACGTAGTCACGGGCGATCGCCACATCGGGGTGATGCGCCAGCGCATCTGCGACTGCCGTGGTGTCAACCACATCCGATATGTTCCCGCCGCAGTGACAGACGTATACGCCGACGCGGGGCTGATCCGGGGCTGGAACCGATTCTGGTTCACTCATCGTGCGGCTCCTGCTAGCTCATGGGCTTGACGGCGTGATCGCTCCACGTAGTTGGCGGCAGCCATGGCAGCGGCGCCGCCGTCGGCAATGGCATCTACGATGTCCTTGGGACCGGTTGCGGTGCCGGCTGCATACACGCCTTCCATCGAGGTCCAGCTTGGTCTCAGAAGGGTCTTCGGCAGGCGAAGGAAGCCGTCGGTGTCAGCCTGAAGCGGAATGATCCCGTCAGGCGTCGGCCTCCATGCAGGTACCATGCCGAGGGAAAGCACCACCAGATCGTGCTGCACCTCTTCGGGCCCCGTGCCGGCCTCCTGACGCTCGATTCGCAGGAAGAGGTTGTGGTTGTCGTCTTCGCGGATGCGGGCTACCTTCGCCTTGACGAAGTTGATCCCCATGGCCTTCGCGTTCTGGTAGAACTGTTCGTAGCCCTTGCCGAATGCGCGAATGTCCATGTAGTAGATGGTGATGTCCGCAACGGGCAGTGATCCGGACAGGAGCATCGCCTGCTTTATCGCGTACATGCAGCATACGCGCGAGCAGTAGGGTACGCCCAGACTCAGGTCTCTTGATCCTGCACACTGTACATATGCGATGGAGTCCGGAACCTTGCCGTCCGAGGGCCTGAGAACGGAGCCGTACGGGCCGTGGGGGGCAAGAAGACGCTCCATCTGGAGAGGCGACAGGACGTTGGCGTACTTGCCGCCGCCATACTCCGCCTTGGCTCCCAGTGGCGTCAGTTCAAAGCCTGTCGCCATGATGACTGCCTGGACGGTGATTTCCACGCGCCTCGGTTCCTGCAGGAAGTTAATGCACTGAGTGGGACAGGCCTTGGCGCATGCTCCGCAGAGCATGCAGGTCTCTTCGTCAAGTACAGGATACTGAGGTATGGCATTGGTGAACGGGATGGAAATCGCCTTACGTACCCCCAGTCCGTAGTCGTATTCGTCGGGCACGTATACGCTGCAGGCTGCTTCGCAGCGCCTGCAGCCGATACACTTGTCCTCTTCCACGAATCGTGGCTGCTTGACCAGACTGGCTGCGAAGCCATTTCCTTCGGGAACGATGGACTGGACCTCGGTGAGAGTAAACAGGTCTATGTTCGGGTGATGGGCAGCCGAGGCCATTCGCGGAGTTGTGATGCAGCTGGCGCAATCGAGGGTCGGGAAAACCTTGCTGAGACTGATCATGACGCCGCCGATGCTGGGCATGCGCTCGACGAGGATGACCGAATACCCCTGGTCGGCGAGATCCAGGGATGCTTGCAGACCGGCGATGCCGGCGCCGACCACGAGCACGTCGGCGTGCTTCCTTTCGATCTCGGCGCTCATCTGGACGCACCTTCCGCGACGGACTTGGGCTGATCTGCCAGGATCGCCTGCTGCATTGCGCTGATCTCCTTGAGGAAGGCTCCCTTGCAGACCGTACACACCGTGGTGAGCTTGAGGCGAGACGGCGATATGCCAATCTCCTTCATGCGGGTGTATACGCGGCCAATCCGCGACGAGAGACGGGCATATGCTCCTTCGTAGGGGCAGTCCGAGCCGGAACTCATCACAATGATTCCGTCAATGCCCTTCTGGAGACTTTCGATATAGAAGTCCTCGGGGAACATCACCGGATCCGGCACACGAATCACATAGGTGCCGGGAGAGTACTGGAGCCTTGCCTGCCCGACTGTGTTCGCGCCGGGGTACGAGCTGATCAAAGTGGTGATGATCAGTATCTTGAGATCATCTTCCGACTGCATGGTGCCGACGCTATTTCTTCCGGATCACGTACAGCGCGTCGTGGCCGTCTTTCTCCACCACGCCGAGATACTCGTGTCCCGTCTTCTTGCACCATGCAGGGATGTCTTCGCGGCTGCCTTTGTCGCCTGACAGTATTTCGAGCACCTCGCCCACGGCGACGCCGCCGATGCCTTTCTTGGCCTCGAGCAGCGGACCAGGGCACGCCATTGATCGGGCGTCAACAGTCTTGCTGGGTGTGATGTTGCTGAGGTCGGTCATTGTTCGTCCTCTCTTTGTGTGTCGCCCGCATCGCTGCCCTGGCTGTGGCGAATGCATGTCAGCAGGTGCAGCAGCGAGCGGTTGGCGATGCTGTAGTAGACGTTGTTTCCCTGACGGCGGCAAGCAAGGATGCCCTGATCCTTGAGGATCCTGAGTTGCTGACTCACGAATGCCGGAGGCACGCGGCAGCAGTCTGTGATGTCGCTCACGATCTTGGGCTCACGTGAGGTGGCCAGGTAATCCAGAATCCGAAGGCGCAGGGGATGCGCCGCAGCCCGGATCACCGGAGCCACTCGCTCGAGTACTTCCATCGAGATAAGCTCGTCCTGTCCGTCTGTCATCGTCTATCCTTCACGAGGTCAGTATATCACAACATTGCAATATTGCAAGCATCATAGATACGCGATTCTGATCTTTTTTTGACGAAATCATTCCCCGGGTCCATTGTTGCCGTGGCAGGCGGAGAGCGCTGCCGTGGTTGGGCGATCCGGACCCACAGGTATACTTGAACCGCCGCCCGGCCTACTGCTGAGGCTGCGGTCGAGTGCGCCAGAGGACGCCCACGTGCCCGGTTTCCAGCTTCGCTCCGACTACACACTCCAGGGAGATCAGCCGCAGGCGGTCGAGCGCCTTGTGGAGGGGCTGGGCGCTGGTCACCGCTTCCAGACACTGCTGGGCGCGACGGGAACGGGCAAGACGTTTACCGTTGCCCACGTGATCCAACGCGTTCAGCGTCCCGCCCTCGTGATCGCGCACAACAAGACCCTCGCAGCCCAGCTCTGCAGCGAGTTTCGCGAGTTCTTCCCCGATAACGCCGTCGAGTACTTCGTGTCGTACTACGACTACTATCAGCCCGAGGCGTACATCCCCCAGACCGACACCTATATCGAGAAGGACGCGCAGATCAATGAGGAGATAGACCGGCTGCGCCACTCGGCGACTCAGGCGGTTCTCGAGCGGCGCGACGTGATCGTTGTGGCGTCGGTGTCGTGCATCTACGGCCTCGGCTCGCCCGAGGAGTACGCGCGGATCATCTGCAATCTGCGGGTCGGCCACGAGATACGGCGAGAGGATGTCCTCCATCGGCTTGTGGACATGCAGTTCACGCGCAACAACCTTGAGCTTCAACGCGGCACGTTTCGGGTGCGCGGCGACGTGCTCGAGATCCAGCCGATTGACGAGGAGATCATCATCAGGGCCGAGTTCTTCGGCGACGAGGTCGAGCGCATCACGATCGTGAACCCGGTGACCGGCGAGATCATGGGCAGGCGCGATGAGGTCACAGTCTTCCCTGCGAGCCACTTCGTCACGTCGGCCGAGCGGATGGAGCAGGCGCTCGTGCAGCTCGAGCAGGAGATGCGCGAGCAGGTGGACCGGTTCAACGCCGAAGGTAAGCTCCTCGAGGCGCAGCGCATCGAGCAGCGGACGCGCTACGATCTCGAAATGATGCGCGAACTCGGCTATTGCTCGGGCATTGAGAACTATAGCCGCTACATGGATGGCCGAGAGGCCGGAACGCCGCCGTTCACCCTGTTGGATTTCTTTCCCGAAGACTTCGTCGTCTTCGTGGACGAGTCCCATCAGACGATCCCGCAGCTCCGGGGAATGTACGCCGGCGACATGGCCCGCAAGGAGACGCTCGTCGAGTTCGGGTTCCGTCTGCCGTCGGCCAAGGACAATCGGCCGCTCAAGTTCCCCGAGTGGCTCGAGAGGGTGAAGCAGGTTGTGTTCGTCTCGGCCACGCCGGCGGAGTTCGAGCGCCAGAACAGCGCCCAGATCGTGGAGCAGATCATCAGGCCGACAGGGCTGGTGGACCCCGAGGTGATCGTCCGGCCAACGAAGGGCCAGATTGACGACCTCATCAACGAGATCAAGATTCGGTCGGAGCGCAAGGAACGCGTGCTGGTCACGACGCTCACCCGGCGCATGGCCGAGGACCTATCGGCCTACCTCGAGGAACTTGGCGTCAAGGTCAACTATCTGCACTTTGGCGTGAAGACGCTCGATCGCGCCGAAGCGCTCCGGGATCTTCGAGTGGGAGTGCACGATGTGGTCGTGGGCGTGAACCTCTTGCGCGAAGGGCTCGATCTGCCCGAGGTCACGCTGGTTGCCATCCTCGATGCCGACAAGGAGGGCTTCCTGCGCTCGGAAACCTCGCTTGTCCAGACCATCGGCCGAGCCGCGCGCAACGTGAGCGGTCAGGTGATCATGTATGCCGACAATGTGACCGGCTCCATGCAGCGCGCCATTGACGAGACCAACCGACGTCGCGCCATTCAGGGGCGGTACAACGAGGAACACGGCATTACGCCCCAAACCGTTCAGAAGGCCGTTCGGGACCTGATTGCGGCGGACAGGATCGCGGAGGAGCGCACGCCGTACCGGGCTCGTCGCAACCTCGCTGACCTCGAGCGCATGCCCATTGACCAGATACACGAGTTGATCGCCCAGCTCGAGGCTCGGATGAAAGAGGCCGCGAGGGCGCTGGAGTTCGAACGCGCGGCGGAGCTGCGGGACGAAATCGCCGAGCTTCGCAAGTTCGCCCCGAGCGGAATCCCCGCTGCGGCTGTCGCCCCGCCGCGCAGGAGGATTCGGCCTTGACGCGCGCGCCCAACAGCGGACGCATCCTTGCGCTGGACCTTGGCACGAAGCGGATCGGAATGGCCGTGTCGGACGAGACCCGCACAATCGCGACCCCGTGGCGCGTGTTTACCCATCGGACCGGCGGCCTGCGGGAGGCCATGGCTGCGGTGTGCAGCGCCATCGAGGAGACCGGAGCGGGCGAGGTGGTCGTGGGCTATCCGCTTACGCTCGACGGTGAGGTAGGCGTTCAGGCGCGTCAGGCCTCCGCGTTCGCCGAAGCGCTGCGCGCGCATGTGGACGTGCCCGTAGTCTTGCACGATGAGCGTCTCACGAGCTTCGAGGCGGAGCAGGCGATGATCGAAGGCGGCGTGTCGAGATCGGAACGCAAGCAGCGTCTGGATGCGGTTGCCGCATGCCTGATACTCCGAAGCTATCTGGATGCGTGCGGAGACAAGCGCTGATGGCAAGTCGTCGTAGGGTGCGGCGCTGGGTGCTGTGGTATGCCGTGATCGAGGCCGTTGTGATCGCAGTTGGGCTCATCGCGTGGTTCTGGTTCCAGCGTCAGCTCCAGCCGGTTGGACAGGGTCCGGCGCGTGTGGTGTGGATCGCCAGGGGATCGGACATTGCGGCAGTGTCGCGGCGACTGCGCGAAATGCGGTTGATCCGCCACGCCGACGCGTTTCGGTGGTATGCGCGCTGGCGCGGCGACACCGAGCGGATCAAGGCGGGCCGCTACAGGTTGACGCCGCAGATGAGCGCGGGGCAGATACTGGATCGGCTGACTTCGGGCAAGCAGGACACGGAAGGGCTGATCGTCATCCCTGAGGGATTCACGATTCGGAGGATCGCCGAACGCCTTGTTGCCAGAGGCGTTCTGAAGGATGCCGACGCATTCGTGAGGTCGGCGACCCATCCGCAGGGGCGTGTGACGCTGCCGTTCGCTATGCCCGAGACGGGCCTGGAAGGATATCTGTTCCCGGCATCGTACGACGTTGAGCCGGGCACGCGGCCCGAGCGGATCGCGCAGATGATGGTGGATCAGTTCGAGGAGCAGTTCCGCAAGCCGTACGCCGACGAGATAGCGCGGCGCGGCCGTCCGCTGCATGAGATCGTGACCATCGCGTCCATGATCGAGCGTGAAGCGGAAGTGGACAAGGACCGCGCCCTGATCGCGGGAGTTATCGAGAACCGACTCCGAAAGGGCATGCGCCTGCAGATTGACGCCACGGTCCTCTATGCGCTCGGACAGCACAAGAGCAGAGTGCTGTTCCGCGACTTGCGCGTGGACTCGCCCTACAACACCTACCGCCATGCGGGACTTCCGCCGGGGCCGATTGCCAGTCCCGGCCTCCCATCTCTATTGGCTGCGCTCCGGCCTGCGTCGCACGACTACCTGTTCTATGTGGCTGCCGGGGACGGTTCCCACGTTTTCACGCGCACCGAATCCGAGCACAATCGCGAAGTTGCCCGATACCGCGCGCGGCAACGGTCGGGCGCCAACTGACGTGATCATGATTGGAGTTGACGGCTCGCTCTTTGAGGGCGGACCACACGGAAGCCCGGGCGAACCCAAGAGGGGCATTCGGCTGCTCTGCCCGGACGCCTACGTGCCAACGGGCGTCTGCGACATCGAGGTCGCCGAGTTACGCGCAGCGTGCATTCGGGCTGTGCTGCTCGATCTGGACAACACCCTGGTCGGATGGCAGCGGAGCGATCTCTCGGACCGAGTGCGCGAGTGGCTGTCGGGGCTTCGCGATGCCGGGATTGCGCTTTGCCTGGTGAGCAACACGCGCCACAGTAAGCGACTCCAGGACCTGTCCCAGAGCCTCGGCATACCTTATGTACGTCGTGCGTGGAAGCCCCGCCGGCGTGGGTTCCTTGCGGCTCTGGATGCCATGCAGGTCCGGCCTGAGGAGACGGCCATGATCGGCGACCAGATGTTCACTGACGTTCTGGGGGCTAATCGGCTGGGCATACGCACCATCATGGTCAGGCCTCTGGCTCGACGCGAGTTCGTCGGTACGAAGGTGAGCCGCCTTATCGAAGGCTTCCTCCTGCGGTGGTTTCGGAGCAAACGCTGGATATAGGAAACGCTTCAGCGGCCGGTGGAACACCGCGTTCGCCGGCGGCGTCAATCGTTACAGGGGGAGTCTGCCATCTCTAGCATCACCTCGCGGACGCGCTTTCTCTGCGTGCTCGGATATCCTGTCGAGCACTCGGTGTCGCCTGAGATGCAGAATGCCGCCCTGCAGGCTGCCGCGCTTCCGTATGTCTATGCCGCCTTCAAGGTCGCGCCGGACCGGCTTGATAGCGCGCTGAGCGGAATGCATGCCCTCGGCTTTGCGGGGGCCAACCTCACAATCCCCCACAAGGAAGCCGGCGCTCGGCTCATGACCGAGCTTTCGGCGGAAGCTAGGGCGCTTGGCGCGGTGAACACTGTGGTTTTCTCGGATCGAGGCATGATCGGTCACAACACGGACGTCTTCGGCTTTCTGGAACCCTTGCGCCGCCAGGGCATTGCCTTGGGAGGAACTTCCGCGGTCGTGCTTGGAGCCGGGGGCGCGGCCCGAGCGGTGGTGTATGGTCTGCTCCGTGAGGAAGTCAGCGTGACCATCGTGAACCGCACCGCCGAACGCGCGCGTCGGTTGGCCGAGTCCATGGCCGCGACGCTTGGTCTGGAACGATCTCCGCAGGTGGTCGAACCCGAATCGCAGGCGGCTCAGGGCGCCGTTCAAGCGTCCGATCTGGTGGTGAATGCGACCGCGGCAGGGATGGCCCCGAATGTTGCCGAACTTCCGCCCATCGAGCCGAGCCGGCTACGGCATGAGACAATGGTGGTGGACCTCGTCTACCGCCCCAGGGTCACACGGCTCCTGCGCGAAGCCAATGCGCGGGGCTGCCGCACAATGAACGGCCTGCCGATGCTCGTTCATCAGGGCGCGGAATCTCTGCGGCTGTGGTTGGGGATTGACGCAGACGTTGGCGCAATGGAGCGCGCGGCGCTGAACGCGCTAGGGGATTCTTGACGCAGACGACGCCGTCATGCCCGTTGCGGGGCTGACGGTAGTATGTTATAATCGCGGCAAGCCATGTCCGGGGCAGGACATGGCGCCGCGCGCATACGGTCCCGGTCAACGCGCCGGGAAAGGACCGCCGGAACGGGAGAGGTCGGGGGCGCAACTATGGCGATAGCACGGAAGAGCATGGGTGACTACCTGGTGCAGAAGGGGCTGATCACCCCTGAGCAACTCGAGCAGGCACGCGAAGCGCAGAGGCAGTCACGAGCCGATCTGGGGAAGATTCTCGTCGAACTCGGGATCGCCTCGGAAAGGGACGTAACGGAAGCGCGCGCTCAGGAGCTCAACATTCCGTTCGTTGACCTGAACAAGTTCGCTCCGGAGCCGAGCGCCGTAAACGTTGTTCCGGAACATGTCGCGCGACGTCACAATGTGATTCCGGTCAAGAAGGATCCGGCGACGAACACCCTCATCGTCGCTATGGCGGATATCAACAATCCCTACGCTGCCGATGACCTAAGGCTTGTCTCGCGGTGCACCATCCGGGCCGCTCTGGCATCGGCGACGGCAATCGAGGATGCGATCGCCAGGGCTTACGGAACCGGCGCCAACGCGATTGCTCAGGCGGCCGCAGCCCCTTCGGACGCGCCCTCCAAAGGAAAGACCCCTGCGCCTGTGGCGGGTATGGGCGACCTCTATGCCGAGATACGCGAGAACATCGCCAAGTCGGGGTCTGTGGGTGAGACGGCAACGGAAGACGATGAGGACGCCGCCGTCGCCATGGCCGAGGAGGCGCCCGTCATTCGAGTCGCCAACGCGCTGATCCAGCAGGCCATCAAGGAAGACGCGTCAGACATCCACATTGAGCCGCAGCGCCGGGGCGTGCGCATCCGGTATCGCGTGGACGGCGTACTGCACGAGACGATGACCATGCCGAAGTACATCCAGCCGCCGCTGATCTCGCGCTTCAAGATCATGGCTGAGATGAACATCGCCGAACGGCGCATCCCCCAGGACGGACGCATCCCGATCACCTATGAGAAGAAGGACTACGACCTTCGCGTAAGCTGTCTGCCCAATGCGCACGGCGAGAAGATCGTCTGCAGAATCCTCGACAAGAGCAGCGTCCTCCTCGGTCTGAACAAACTGGGTTTCTCGGCCGAGACCCAGGCGCAGCTCGAGGAACTTGTCGGGCAGCCGCAAGGGATGGTGCTCTCAACGGGCCCGACGGGTTCCGGCAAGACCACGACCCAGTATTCGGTGCTGCACAAACTCAACTCGGTTGAAGTGAACATCCTGACCATCGAGGACCCCATCGAGTACCAGCTCCCGGGCATCACGCAGGTTCAGGTCAACAAGAAGGCGGGTCTGACATTCGGAAGCGCGCTGAGATCGTTCCTCCGCCAGGACCCGGATATCATCATGGTCGGCGAAATGCGCGACCTTGAGACTGCTGAGATCGCGATTGAATCGGCCCTGACGGGACACCTCGTGCTTTCGACGCTGCACACGAATGACGCTCCGTCCGCCGTTATCCGAATGGTGGATATGGGAGTTGAGCCCTACCTTATCTCGGCTACGGTCATCGGCGTTCTGGCTCAGAGACTGAGCCGGAAGATCTGCCAGCACTGCAAGGAGCCGTACGAAGAGAGCGCCGGCTACCTTCGGCGGTTCGGGTTCAAGCCGGAAAGCGCCGATCAGAAAGTGACGCTCTGGCGCGGGCGCGGATGTGAGGCATGCCGGCAGACCGGGTTCCGGGGACGCCTCGGCATTTACTCGCTGCTGCGCATGAATGACGAAATCGCCGAGCTTGTGGTGCGGCGCGCGCCTCTCGCCGACATTCGAGATGCGGCGAAGGCCAACGGCATGCTCGAGCTGAGAGAAGACGGCCTCGTCAAAGTGCTCGAAGGCATCACGACGCCCGAGGAAGTCATGCGCGTCGTGTTCACCGCCGGGCACTAGGCCGAACGCGAAGTATCCAGGTCGCAAGACGACCGACAAGGAAGCAAGGATTGTCTGAACAAACGATACCGGTTCCACAGGCGGCAGTGGGGGGCGCTCAAGCGGCTCCGGCTGTGCCGCAGCCTGCCGCGCAAGCCGCTCGCCCCAGGCCTCTCGAAGAGGCCCACATTGACGACCTGCTCCGCCTGGTGGTCGAGAAGGGCGGCTCGGACCTGCACGTGTCGGTGGGCGTGCCCCCGATCATTCGCGTGGATGGCCAGCTCCTGCCCACCAACTACGAGAAAGTGACGCCGCAGGAAAGCCAGCGGCTCGTCTACGATATCCTCACGGACGATCAGATCCAGCGCTTCGAGACGACGTTTGAACTGGACTTTTCGTATTCGCTGGCCAGGCTATCGCGCTTCCGCGTCAATGTCTACCGGGATCGGGGCAACGTGGCCAGCGCATTCCGCGTCATCCCATCGCGCATACCGACGCTGCGGGACCTGAGCCTGCCGCCCGTGCTCGAGGAGTTGACCCGACTTCCAAGAGGCCTCATCCTCGTGACCGGCCCGACGGGTTCCGGTAAGTCCACCACGCTCGCCGCAATGATCAACCAGATCAACAACGAGCGGAGCGTGCACGTGCTGACGATCGAAGACCCGATCGAGTACCTGCACTCGCACAGGTTCAGCATCATCAATCAGCGCGAGGTCGGCGGCGACACACTGGCCTTCGCCAATGCGCTCAGGGCGGCATTGCGCGAAGACCCCGACGTCATCCTCGTCGGTGAAATGCGCGACCTCGAGACGATGCAGATGGCCGTATCGGCCGCCGAAACCGGCCACCTTGTGTTTGCGACCCTGCACACGAACAGCGCCGCGACATCCGTCGAGCGCATCGTGGACTCATTCCCGCCGGGGCAGCAGGAGCAGGTCCGGCTCCAGCTCTCGAACAACCTGCAGGCGATCCTGTGCCAGCAGCTGATGCCGCGGGCGAACCAGCCCGGACGTATCTGCGCCATGGAGATCATGACGGCGAGTCCGGCAATCCGGAACCTCATTCGCGAGAACAAGGCGCACCAGATCACCTCCATGATCCAAACGAGCGCGAATCTCGGGATGCAGACGATGGACCAGAGCCTGCGGGATCTGTACGTCCGGGGCATGATCACCTACGAGCTGGCCATGGAGCGGGCGATGAACCCGCCGGAACTCGAGAAGATGATCCGGACGGCGACCATGGTGCCGCCGGGCACTCCGGGAGCCTCGCGGACGGTCTAGGCGAAGGACGAAGGATGAAGGGCGAGGAGGAATAGGCAATGGCGACGTTCAGCTATACGGTTCGCGATGCGGCCGGACAGACGCGCTCAGGCACATCGGAGGCGGAGAACGCCGAAATCCTGCGCAGGCGTCTGCAGGAACAGGGATTCACTGTCGCGGACATCACGCAGACTGCCGCCGGCAAGAAGAGAGCGGCAGGCGGCGGATGGGGACGCGTCAAACTCGCCGACCTCTCCATCTTCTGTCGCCAGTTCTCCACGATGATTGACGCCGGCGTTTCGCTCGTCCGCGCGCTGGACGTTCTGGCCGAACAGACCCAGAACCCCAAACTGCGCAGGATCCTGATTGACATCCAACAAGAGGTGGAGTCCGGCCAGACGCTCTCGAAGGCCATGTCGAAGTACCCGAAGACGTTCAACAACCTCTTCATCGGTCTCATCCGAGCAGGAGAGGTCGGCGGCGTTCTCGAGGAGGCCCTCCAGCGACTGTCGGGCTTCCTCGAGAAGGACATGGAACTTCGGCGCAAGGTCAAGGCGGCGTTGACTTACCCGGTCATCGTTGTGGTCGTCGCGGTCGGCATTGTGGTCGGACTGACCACGTTCATCGTGCCGAAGTTCGTCGAGCTCTTCAGGGACCTCGGGGTCAAGGAGCTGCCGGCCATGACGCAGGTGCTCGTTGACTTCAGCGACTTCCTCAAGACGCGATGGTGGATGGGACTCATCATCATCGTCGTGTCTTATATGGCGATCAAGTACTTCGGCACGACGCGGGTGGGGCGGCGCGTGATTGACCGGATCAAGCTCAAAGTTCCGGTGTTCGGCAAACTGCACCATAAGATCGCCCTCGCGCGCTTCTCGCGGACGCTGGGCACCCTCCTCGTGTCTGGTGTGCCGATCCTCCAGGCCCTGGAAACCGTCGCCGGCACGGTGGGCAACGGGATCATTGCCGAGGCAGTCATGCAGGCGCGCGCTCGCATCCGAGAGGGCGATAGGATCAACGACCCGCTGGAGAAGAGCCGCATGTTCCCGCCGATGGTGGTGCATATGATCTCCATCGGGGAGGAATCGGGAGCTCTGGACTCGATGCTCGGGAAGATCGCGGAGTTCTACGAGCAGGAAGTTGAGGCGACTCTGCAGAGCCTTACGTCGGCAATCGAGCCGGTGCTGATCGTCCTTCTCGGCTTCTGCGTCGGCTTCATCGTGATCGCCATGTTCATGCCTCTCATTCAGGTCATCCAGAACCTGACCTCGGGAGCAGGCGACAACGATATGGGCGCAGGTCCGGAAGGCTGAGTGGGACCTCGTTCGGGGCAAACAGTGATCGTTCGGCGCTCGGAGTTCCGAGCGCCGAACGTCGTACGATAGCGACTTGGATATGCCGGGACCTTTCGACGGCATCTGGCTGGTGATCGCGTTCGCGGTCGGCAGCGTCGTCGGCAGCTTCCTGAATGTTGTGATATGGCGGACGCCGCGCGGCGAATCGGTCGTGTCGCCGGGCTCGCATTGTCCGCACTGCAACCGAGCGTTGCTGTGGTGGGAGAACGTGCCGCTGGTCAGCTTCCTGATGCTGCGGGCAAGGTGCCGGACATGCGGAGGCAAGATCAGTTGGCGCTATTTCTGGATTGAGCTGGCGACGGCCGGGGTGTTCGTGGCGCTTGTCGGCCGCTTCGGCGCGACTGCGGACGGATTGGCGTACTGCCTGTTTGCCGCTGCGCTGATCGCGGCGCTTGGCATTGATCTGGAGCACTATATCATCCCTGATGGGGTGAGCACGTTTGCGCTGGCGGTAGGCATTGGACGCGATGTGTGGGGCCTGACGATGGGTGAGCCGCAGCATGCGCTCTGGTTCGGGCTGCCGCGGTCGGTGGTTGGCGCCGTGATATGCGCAGGGGTGTTTGTGGCCATCCAGGCGATGGGGCTGGCGTTGTTCAAGAAGGATGCCATGGGCGACGGCGACGTCAAGTTGGCCAGAGCGATCGGGGCCATGCTTCCGTTGTCGCTTGCCCTGGTGTCGTTTCTGTTTGCCGTGGGGGTCGGGGCAGTGATCGGCGGGGCGGCGGTCGTGATCCGTGGGATGCGGCGGGCGTCCGAGATCACCGAAGAACCGACGGAAGAAGCTGATAGGCCGGCAGCGACGCCATTGGGGCTGCTCGCGGTCGCCTCGGTGCTGTATCTGTCGTTCGGCGACTTGTTGGTGGACGCTGCTGCCCGGCTGAAGATGGGCTGGGCGGTTGCATTCAATCGGTGGTGGAACTCGCAGTTTCCGGCTGAAGACGAGGAAGAGTTCGTACCTGCCCCAACACAGGTGCCGTTCGGACCGTTCATGGTGGCAGGGGTGTTCCTGGCGCTGCTGATCGGACGGGAAGCCATAGACTGGTACCTGACCTGGGCAGGGTTTGCCGGGACCTGAGTAACAAACAAGAGACACCAAGACGGACGAGGAATGAAGCGTGGGCTTCGGATGGCGAAATGGGAACACGACCCATTCGCCTATCGTCGTACCGTTCAGCAGAGAGTGGACCGACGGCATGCGTGCCTGTCGGCCTTGAGCGTGCGCTTCGGCATTGCCGGCGGGAGGGAAGAGGTGAGAAGCGAGAGGGGACACCTGAGACGCGACATGCGAGATGCAAGGGGCAAGACCCGTTCCCGGGCCGGCTTCACGCTGATCGAGCTGCTGACCGTCATTGCCATCATCGCGGTTCTGGCCGCGATCCTGTTTCCGCTGGCCGGCACGGTCAGGGAGCAGGCTCGCGCTTCGGACTGCATGACCAAGATGCACCAGCTGTATGTGGCTGCAAGGGTCTACAAGGAAGATGAGGGCGCCTTTCCGCCTGCCCTGCTGGGGTACGTCGAGACTGTCTCCACGGACCCGGCATGCACCTCGGATCCCGGCGTTCCTCGGGCGATACCGTACGGTGGCGCAGGGACCTATGTGACACCCGACAAGCTGATCGGCGGCTTTCTCTATCGTGAGCAGGTGAAATCGGCATCGGCGTTCCGATGTCCCGACTCGCCCGTCCTGGGACCTGATGCGATCACCGTCGCCCGGTACCCGAACACGCAGCCGGGGGATCCCAACGACGCATACTACTGGCCGGCGGCCTGGATCGGCGATTTCCTCAAGGCGAAGGGCTGCCCGTCGGACGAGTACGGAACCGTGGATTGTCACTGGGACATCAGTCCTGCCGACCCGTGCGTTGGCCACCTGTACCTGCAGCCGAAGTACTTCTATGTCGCCGACAGCTACGACATTGGGCCCCGCATCGGTCCCGACGGAAGAGCCGTGCTGGGACCTGCCGGCGAGATCATCTACGATCGTCACTACAGCCCTGATTGGACCGGCGTCAAGGGGCTGACCGACCTGCCGAACCAGCTGAAGTACGCCAATCCTCCAGCCGATTCGACGTTGTTGACGTACTGCACGTGGCACCAGGCTTCGTACAACACGGGAACCGTGATAGCCATCTCGCTGGCCGGCACCGCCCGCAAGATCGACGTGAGGCGCATGCTGAGCAAGGGGCCGAACGTGTTCGAGCCGTGAGGGTTGAGGCGAGTTCAGGCAAGAGGCAAGAGGCAAGAGGCGAGCGGCGGTAGGCACAAGGCGAGAGGCGAGAGGCAGTAGGGAAGAGGCAGGAGCCGAGGGATCAGGAGACGGCGCGTGGGAACGAAGAATGCGGGTGTGAAGACTGAGCGTGGGCCGACGATGAGGCAGGCAGGTATCTCGTTGATCGAGGTACTGGTCGTTATCGTCATCCTTACGATCGGCATCTTCTCGGTCGTGAGGTTGTTCCCTGCCGGCTTCTTCATCAACAAGCAGACGGAGTCCCGGACGCTGGCCGCGCGTCTCGCGTCGCAGGAGACCAACCGCTACACCACCGCTGCAGCAAACCTGATGGATGCGGTGCTGCCGACTGTCATCGTGGCGGACGGCAACTCACCGACCGGCTACTACATCAAGGTTGATCTCGACACCACGCCCGATGACATGTCGGAGCCGCGAACCGTCGCGGCCAGCATTGACCCCTACTACGTCTCGGGCATCAACCGCATCCGCTGGATACGCGGCGAGACCGTGCGCATTCCCAACCCTTCTCCTCTGGGAGGCGGTCTGCGCGGGTCGGTGCACGTACTTGCGTCGGGACCTGCCTATGACTTCCCCGGCCTCGACGCCGACAATGTGCCGGTGGACAGCATCGTCATATCGGGCGCGCCGATGATACGCCGGATCCAGAGCTCGGAGGACCCTGCCAGTCCGTACCTGCGCAGCCCTGCCGAATACGCGATTGATTACGACTCCGGCATGATCGCGTTCTATCCGGCTCCCTACGACCGCATGTTCAAGGTCAGCTACAGCTACTATGGGGCCGGAGGCGACATTGTCACGATCGCCGCTCAGCAGCTTGGTGTTCCCGCAGGCGTCTTTCCGGTGTGGCAGAACGTGTATGCGCCCGGGGGACGCGAGATTGTGCCGGGCAGCGAGACCGTCTCGCGCCAGTTCCGGCGGGTCGCGTTTCCGCCCGACTTCTCGGCTGACCCGTACGAGTACGCGCTCATGCCGAAGACCGCGAACGTGGCCGCCTTCGCGAGCGTCGGCGTTATCATCTTCAACCCGCGCGGCGCAGACTACATCGAACGGTCCGTCTATGGCAACGTGCCGCTAACGGCCAAGATAGACTACAACGTCCTCGACTGGCACATCATCCGCGAGGACAGGCCGCTGCCGGGCAGCGCTCCGTACTCTGTGCGACTGACGCTGAAGGACATCAAGCGCGTCGGCGAATACGAGAGCGACCAGCGGAAGTACACGGGCATATGGCGCGATCCTTCGGCGCCGCACGTTTCTCTGCTGATCTACAACCTGGCGACCGGCGAGGAAGTGCCGGCGAGCGAGTATCTCGTCAACTTCCGCGAAGGCGTGGTGACGTTCAGCGACGCGTTCGGCGATGCGCTTCGGTCACGCGGTGAGACGCCTACGTTCCGGTTCTACTACAAGGCCCACGGCGACTGGGGCGCCCAGATACAGAAGGCTGCCGCTGCGTACAAGATGAGCCGGACCAACACATCGAACCTGGCGTACGGCGAGTATTACCTCGGCGGCGGGCGTTTCGGCGGCAATCCGACGCGAATGTACTTCCCGCCCATGGAAGCAGGCAAGACCATCACGATCCGTGAGCTCTGGTACTACTCGCAGAACTCGGTCACCGGATCGGTCACGCTGCGCAAGGCCGAGAACGAGACCTACAGGATCAACTCGGACCCCGCTTTGTTCCAGGGCATGGGGCATGGGGCGCTCACGTGGATTGACCTGCTGGACAACCACAGCGCGGCTACGGACACGGCCGTCGCTTGGGCGCTCGACCAGCCAGTAGAACCCGCGGCAGGGGTTCGCGGGATCAGTTTCAAGGTTCGCGTCGTCTGGAATGGCGGAGCGACAGTAACGCGGACGTCGGCGGGCAACGTGGCAACGCTGCGCTGGCGCCGCAACGATCTGGATACGTTCCTGACCAGAAGCCCGAAGTGAGGCAGATGTGCAAAGGGCGAAGGATGCAGGGCGAAGGGCGAAGGGCGAGATGATCGGTCGAGAGACTGATGGACGACGGCGGACGGCCGGGGGGAGCGATCTGACCTCCCGCGGTTTGCCCTGCGGGCAAGCTGACGCGATGCGCCATTCGGCCGCGGGGCGGGGCGGCGGCTTCACCCTTGTTGAGATGCTGGTCGTCATGGCCATTACGGTGATTCTCCTCGGGCTCATCTTTGGCCCAATGATCCAGGGATTCGACCTGACCAACCGAGCACGCGTTCAGGTGCAGGCGCAGGACACGGCACGGCAGATCGTTGAGACGCTCGAGAGAGACATCGCCGACGGCGTGTTCATCCACGACAACTCGGGGCAGGACATCAACTTCTGGGTGCCGGACCCTGCGGGCGCGGCAGGCGCGACGCCGATGCCTGCCATTGTCATGCCGATGCCGTTTGCGCGCCTGGACCTGGTGCCGCCCGCGCGCGTGAACGACCAGAACCCCGCACTCGATCCCAACGTGCCCATTGATCCGACAACCGGACTGCCTGTTGAGGACGAACGGGGCGAGTTGGCGGTCCCCCTTGCGCCGGGACGCGTCATCCACCGATATTGGCTTGGCCTTCGGGACAACGCGACGGTGGACGACAACCGGCACGGGACCTCGGGCAGGCCGATCAAGCCTTATGTCAACTTCTATGAGAACCCCCGCAATCGGAACCTGTCGCCGGCCGACCATAACCCGTTTCTACTGCTGAGGGCCGTGTTCACGCCCTATACGGCGCGAGGGCTTGTGGACACTCGACTCGTGAATCTCGGCAGGTACGGCAGCCTTGAGGCCGCTCTTGCGGATCCCAACTTCTATTACGATAACGATGTGGCTCAGCGCCCTGCCGACCCAACGATCCCTGACGCGGCCATGCCCGGTTGGAGAGACCTGAATGGCGATGGTCAGGTCAACTACAGCGAAAACTGGCGCGCCATCGCGAGAACGCTGGTTCCATCCAACCGAGCGGACATGGTGACGGCCGAACGTGACGATGCAGGCAACCCGATCTACGAGACCGTGGCGGGGAGTGTGCGCATGCGTGTCACGCCGGAGGTGCGGTTCCAGCCGACGTACGTCGGCAACGATCCCGGCGTACCGAGCTCGACATCGGACACCGGAGCCGAGGCCCCCTCGGTCTCGCCCAGTTCCCACATGGAGACCTACGGACACTGGGCGACGCCGTTCGGGACGTACATTTACCGCAGCAACCTGACGGCTCCTGTCCTTGAGTACTTCTTCTGGGACGGCACGCCGGGCACGACGGTGAAGTACATCACCTTCGACACCAACAGCGGGTCGGTCACAAACGTGTTCGACACCGGCTTCAACCCGCGCGAGCCGCGGACGCTGCCGGGCGCGATGACGCCGGGACGTTTCCTGATGTTCACCGTGGACGAGCGTCGGGGCGTGTTCAACTTTGCGTTCCCGCATTCGATCACTCAGGCCGGCGACGCAGCTCCGACGCGCATCAGGCCGGCCCAGGCGAACGGTGAGTACAACTATGTGCGGGGAACGGCCGGCAATGCGCTGAACGCCTGCCGAACGGTTTCGCTGCTTCCGTACGATGCGAACGAAAACCCGACCGGCATGCTGCCGGGGGACAACCCTACGGACCCGAACCCCGCCCTGTGGCGCATTCCGGATGTGCGGATCGTGCCCGGATCGGAGACAGTCACCGGTCCCGACATGCGTCCCGGACCGCACTACGGCCTGCCGATTACGTATACCCGTGCCCCGCGCAACACGGACATGAAGGACCTGGGGCCCAACGAGTACCTGATTAACTATGCCAATGTGCCCAACGCCAACATGGGCATAACCGACCCGGACCCGCGCGTCCAGGCGATGCTCCGCACATTGCAGCGCGCCGGGACGATCATCTTCAACAGCGCCGACGATGCGCCCGGAACGCCTCGGTCCATACCCGAAACGGTGAACGACCTCGGCGATCCCATATTCATCGAGGTGAACTACAAGATACAGAACAACAGGCCCACGGATGTCGTCAAGGCCAGTTACCTTACGCGGCAGATGATCACGGCCGCCGTGAGCGTCAAGCTGTACGACTTCAAGTCGCGCCAGCCGCAATCGGCGACGCTGACACAGAAGATCAATGTGCGCAACCTCCAGAGATAGGTCGGTACGTCGGAGTGGGCCGAAGGGCGAAGGACGAATGATCGAAGCCAGAACCACGAACGAGCGCGGATGCTCGCTTCAGGCGCGCCGGCATTCCGAGCGCGGCCAGTCGCTCATCGTCGCGGTCATCGCCCTGTTCGTCATGCTCTTCATCGGCGGTCTGTTTGTGTCGCTGGTCGCGCGGAACCTGCTGAGCGCAGGACGGGCGAAAGAGACCGTGTCGGCGGCTGTCCTGGCGGATGCGGGGATACGGTATGCCGGCGAGTTCCTCGAGAACAGTCCGGAAGGAGCCGACTGGCGGCCGGCTCCCACGCCTCTGACGGATGCCCGGGACCCCGACCGCCGGTGGCTGGAAGCCGGCGAGTACACACGCGTGCCGTTGACGAACGGGCGCGCTCTCATCCGCGTGTCCATGGAGCCGAGCCCTGCCAATCCTCTCGGGCGGTACATCCGCATCGAGTCGGTTGGGCGACCGGGCTTCCTGGACCCCCAGGACCCGACAACGTTCGTCAATGCGCCCGCGCCCCGATTGATGCGGCGTCGCGTCGCGCTCAAGGCCATCGGCATCACCGACTACCTAAGGTATGTGACGAACCGCGACAACGAAGGCAAGTTCGAGGCGGCGATCGGCATGCCGCCCGTTGGAGTTCCCGCGTGGATGCAGCTCGGCGGACTGCCGGTCCGGGCGGTTGGCGGCGGAGGCAATCCGGCCGGCTATCCGCGACCGGGCGCGCCGATGTACATCAACGGCGACCTTCGCCTCTTGAACAACCTTACCATCGCGGTAAACCCTCGCAACAACGAGGCGGTCTATGTGGCCGGCAAGATCCAGATAGAGCCCGGCGATCCCGACGACCCTGCGCGGCAGGCGGCGAGGGTGAATGATCTCTCGGCGAACCCGTCGAACGCAGAGCCGCTGTCGGCGCCGTTCGGGAGCGGAGCAGGACTTCCCATGATCCTGCCGAGCGACGCGCCCGGGTTCAGCACGTTCGGGGGGCTCATACGCGACGGCGCGCCGATACCCGACGGCAACGGCTATGCGCGCAGCATCAGCCGACTTGAGCCCCCAAGCCTTGATGCCGGTGACCCGGCTTCCGGTATCACCCGGTACCGGTCGCTGACGCGCGATTCGGGATGGGCCTTCAGACGGTCTCGGGGCGGCTGGGTCAACACGGGCCGCATAGGCCTCGGCGCCGGCGTGTTCATCAACAATGCTCGAAGCCGCGAGCTGGAGACGACGGTTACGTCCGGTGGGCAGTCGCTCCGGTCGGTCTGGCTCAGGCCAGGATCGAGCCCTTACTGGAACGGCCCGCATTACATTCCGCCCGCCGCTTTCATTGACCTCGGCTATCCGGTGGTTCAGGCGCGCGATGCCTCAGGCGCGCCGATCCCGGGCGAGTATACGCGGCAGCCGGGCTTCCGGATCGTTCGGGATGTCAGCGACGCCATGTGGGTGGATCCCAGCGGCCAGATTCGCACGCGCGAGCAGGTCTACTCGTTCTTCATATTCAAGGGCGCGGGACAGAGGCCCGTTCTCAAACTCGACAACGCGCTGTATCGCGAGTTCCTGGCGACCGATCAGGGCATGACGGACGCCCAGATCAACCGGTTCCTGCCGGCGTTCAATGGCGTCATCTATGCCGAGGGCAATATCCGCATTCGGGGTCTCGTTCCGAGCGTGGCGAACATTCCGATCCGGCAGGAAGCCGGCGATCCGGACGGCCTCAGCCCTGCGGATATCCGCGATGCCGTGAACCCGCCTGCGCTGACGGTCGTGTCGGCGCGGAACATATACATCGAGGGCAGCATCGTCCGCGAAACCGCCCCGGGGCCGTTGGCCGATCGCGACGCGGCGTCCATGGTCGCCCTGCTGGCCCAGGAGTACGTGGTCGTCAATACCACGATGTTCATGGCGCCGAACAAGCCCGCGTCTTGGGCTGCCTCGAACCAGAACGAGCTTCCTCCGTACCACACGAACATAGATGTGGCCGAGGGCGCGCGTACGCCGCCATTCGCATACGATTTCACATTCGGTGACGATCCCACGGGGTACTCGCTCAACGGCGGGCCGTTCCTGCTGGTGCGGCATGGCGCGCCTCCGGGGGTGACCTACCTGAACTTGCTCCTCAATGAGGCGTTTCCGCCCGCCGCGCCGGCCGACTCGCTGTACCGCTTCAACGTCGCGGCCAATCCTCCGGTGCCCGCATGGGTGTATCCCATGTTCAACGGCAGTCAGCCGGGTGTGGACCTGTTCGAGAACCGCAGTTTCAGCTTCCCGTTCGGCGGAACCACCTACACCATGTGGACGGCGCCTGGATTGCGCAACACAATCCGACCTGCGGTGGACCCCAACTTCGCCGCGCAGACCGGAACGCAGGACTACCTGTTCTCGCGTATGGCTGTCGTCCCGATGGATGTGCGCATCGAGGCCGTCATGTACGCCCAGAACGGTTCGTTCTTTGTGATTCCCGGCTATCCGTTCAATGTGGACCCGAGCGACACTCGCGATGCGGCAATGCGGCGTCACGGCGGCAATGGAGGCGGCACGATGCTGCGTCCGCAGGGCACCGCAGACGAGTGGCCATTCTATGGGGAGCCCATTGACTGCCGGATCACGATCGTCGGAGCAATCGCGGAGAACAGGACCGCGGCGATCGCGGACCAGGCAGCGTGGATGCAGCTCTGGGGCTGGATACCGCAGAGGTATGGCTCCACCGGCGAAAGCCCGACATCGCCTACGCCCGCGGAGGTCCCGACGGAGCATCTGTTCGCAACCGATGTCGGCATGTCGGTCGGCAATGGGGCTGCCGACGACCATAGAGCAAACGTTGAGAGGACCGCCCAGATCACCCGCGGCCTGCGCATGATATATGACCCTGCCCTGGGCGCGCCGTATTCGGGCTACAACCCGAACGGCGGGTCCGTGGTCCGCAAGGGCGCATGGGCTCACGTGGCCCGAGGCAGTTTCCGACAAGATGACTACGGGCGCACACTCCCGCCGCTTCCGAGGCTTCCGGTGTGTCCTGGTTACGTATACTTCGGCGAGGACCGATAGGGAGCGGGATAGCGACGCCATGAAACCTCGTGCCGCTCACGATAAACTCCGGGGAGGCATCACCGCGCTCCGTAGCCTGGTGACCGCGTCAGCGCGTCAGCGCCTTGGCATGCTCGCACTGACGGCGACCATGGTCGCAGGGCTTCTGATTGGAGTGTCCGTGCGAGCGCTGGCCGATGCCGGCACATACGTCTCGGCGAGGCGCCAGATCAGGGTCGGGATCATCACCACTCGGGCGCTCAACATGCCCAACAACGAGGGTCCAGAGAACCCGGATCCGCACGTGTTCTACATTCTCGATGCACGGACCGACCTCAAGCCGTCGGGCATTGAGTTTATCAATCCGCTCGCTCCGCCGACCCTGACGGGCGAGATCTACGAGCGCTGGCGGCGACGCAGCCGCGGCGGGGATCCTGCGTTCACTCCCGGCAACCCTATCTCCGACTTGTTCCGTGTCGGCGCCAGGGTCACCAAGAACATGGGTGCGTACTGGGAAGTCAACATTGACGCTCTCGAAGCGTCCGACCTCCAGCAGTACGACCTGCTCTATCTGCACACCCACAAGCCGGACGTGGCGCTGCCTGCCGACACGCGCGAGAAGCTGCGAACCTACATTGACGGAGGCGGAACGCTCTGGGTCGAGCAGTGCGGCGGATTCACCTTCAACAGGTACGCGCCGTTCTTCTTCGACATTCAGTTCCGTTCAGGCGGACCGGCGGGCGGGGCCGGCAGGCCCGGTGCCGTCATCGGAGCGCCGAACCACCCGATGCTCACCTCGCCCTACGTGCTCTCGCCCGAAGAGGTGCAGACGCTCGGCGATAAGAACGTCGGCGGATGGTACATCTACAACCCCTACGATCCGGCGGATCCCGGCTACTACGATCCGACGGCAGGCAAGAACGCTCTGAACCCTCCGGGGCGCGAGACGCTTACGCCGGTTGTCTGGAACACCCGCGGTTTCGCTGCGGGACCCGGCGGCACCGCCAATCCGGATTGGCGACCTTACGTTCTGGCAGGCGTTGTGGGCTCCGGCAAGCTGATCATCACCGCCCAGGACACCGGATGCGCCATCAACGATTATGTCGGAGGCGTTCAGGTCGGTTCGGGAGGCAACTGCGGCGCCATCAGCGGCCAGAACCTGCTCGCCGCCAAGCCCCAGGACCTGAAGTTCGCCTACAACCTTGCGAACTGGGCAGTCTCCCATCGAACGGCCTATGCCGACATGCGTCGCACCGGGTCGGCGAACGGTTCCGTGGGCGCTCAGCCGGACGAGAAGTGGTCGGCGCCCGGATCAGGGTCGGCACGGGTCGGCGGAGCCGCCTTCCATAAGGGGTGCATCTATGCCGTCGGCGGCGACCTGGTTCTCCGTTGCTTCGATGCGAACCCCGGGCAGGATCTCGACGGCGACGGAAACCCGGACGAAGGGTTGGTGGACTTCGCGGCAGGGGCTCCGTACGATGCGATCTGGGCGCTGGACCTCAACCAGTTCCATGCGGGAGGCGCGCTGACAGGCGCATCCACGCCGACCATCGTCGAGTTCTTCGACACGAATCCGCCTAGTGCCGGCGGCCTGCTGACGCTGCCGAACCGTGAGCTCGTCGTTGTCACCCTGTCCAATGGCGGCGTCGTCGCAGCGCGGGCTCTGCCGCAGACGTTGCGAACCGTCAACGGCGCTCAGACGTACGCGGCGTACGCGGAGTTCACGAACGTTGACTGGGCCGTCGCTCCGGCACAGACCGGCGCGCAGGACTTTGCCCTCAGCCCGGGCGATCCTATTCCCGCTCCGGCCTTTTCGGAAGGCGTGATCTTTGTCGCGCTGAACACGAGCGCCGGCGGTCGCGTCCTGGCGATTGACCCGTTCACGGGCGGAAGCCCGTTCCACCTTGGCAGTCCGGCGGGCATCGGCGAAGGCCTGATCCCGGATGTGCCGGGCACCGAGGCTCTGAGGGGCTCTCCGACGGTCGGCTACGTGCGCGATACGCTCACCGGCGCGACCGACAAGATGATCTATGTCAATGTCAGTCCGCGAACTGGTCAGCCGGCTTCGGTCAGAGCCATTCCGTTCGGCGTGAAGGGCGAGCCGCTGACGCTGGTGTCCGCGCCGGATCGGCTCTTCCGCAGTCGGGCTCGGTCGCCCTGGTACATCTATCTTGGGGCGGGAACCAATCCGTTCCTACGGCCTCGCGTAACGTGCGTCTATCGGAATCCCTCGGACGGTACCTACGGCAGTCGGGAGCTTGAGTACACGCTCACCGACCCGCCTGCGGCCAACCAGTGGCACGAGAAGTTCGACATGGGCGAGGCCCGCGTCAAGATCGGCGCGACGATCGAGCTGACCAATGTGGAACGTCCGGACGGCGTGCGCGTTGGACTGCGCACCGTCACGCCCACCGATCCTAATGTCACGATAGTGGCCGATTACGTTTATGACTGGGCGCCGCCGGTTGGCAGCACGTTCCCGAAGGTGAACGCGCGATCGGTCTTCGTCGCGCCCGATCCGACGGACACGAACAATAGGATCGTGGGTACCGTTGCGCTTGCCCGGAACGACATGGCGTATTTTGCGGGTAACGCGTCAAACGATACGGCAACGTACCCTGGACGCAGCGTCCTGATCGCAGCGCACGAACAGAGCGCCAATCGCAGCCTTGTGCGATGGACCTACTCGCTCTACGATGCGTTCGAGATGCGCGTGAACGGGGCGCCAATCACGGTGCCGGCCCGTCTGCGGCGCGCCAACGGTGACTTCCTGATCAAGATGCGGTACGTGGGAACTCCCGCAATACACGATGAGACCGTGTACGCAGTTGCGTCGGGGACCACGGTGGGCGGACAGTCGGTTTCGGCGTTGCTCGCCTTCCGGGCCGAGCAGGACTTCATACTGCGCCTCAATACGCGGATAGAGACCGGCGCTCGCGTTCGCGTGCGGCAGCCGAATCTCTTCGTGGACCGGAACGCTCAGCCCGATGCGTGGATCGAACTGGCGGCCGGGCAGTATACCGTAGACTACGACAGCGGCCTCATTCGAGTCACCGCCATGGCCCCGCCCGGGGCAATCGCGGCAGCCTATGCGAGCGCGTCGGTCCCCTTCGTGGTGCAGGTCGGCAACGGGCCGGAACAGGCGACGTTCCCGACGCGAGCGGACCTCGACGGGCTGCGGAGAGGCGGACCGGACGGATTCGACAACCTGCTATGGTTCTCGGTCCTGCCTGCGGCGGCAGCATCCGGTCCATCTGTGCAGGGCGACAGCGTGTGGGTCGGACTTGCTGACGGGTCGGTTGCGAGCGTGGACGCCGATCCTGCGGCGCGGAACCCTGAGTTCCAGGCGACGGGCAGCGAAGTGGACATTCGCTGGGTCTCGGCCCCGCTGGCGGTTCGCGGCGACCCGAATCCAGCCCGGCCTGTGTTGGCGCCGCCGACGGCCGTGAATGGGGTGCTTGCCATCGCGACCGGTTCCGGCGTGTTCGCCCGCGAAGACACCGTCACCTTGATCGCGGATGCGTCAAGGCTGCTGGAAGTCAACTCGGCCGGCGATGCCGTCTGGTGGTGCGACGGCACGCGGACGTTCGACATCGTGAACGGCGCTCTGACCGACTATACGGATCCGAACAACCCCATCGTTGGCACCGGACTTCCGGCGGGGCAGCGTGTACCGTTCCGAAGGCCTTCGGTCGCGCGGCGCATGGGCGGCAATGACATTCTGGTCGTTGATACGGGCAACAATCGCGTTGTCGCCATTGATCGCGGCGGCTATACGAAGTGGGAAGTCAACCGCATTCAGGATGACTACAAGCGGCTGCTGCGTCCCGGCGACCCGCTCAGCCTCAATGAGCCTACGGACTGCACGTTCTGGACAGAGTACCAGCCGAACCTGAACATCAGCGGAGGACCATACAACTATCAGGGTCCCGGCTATGTGGTGCACTATCTGATCGCAGACTCCGGCAACTTCAGGATCGTCGAGCTGATAGATGTCTATCAGGCGAGCGGCGAGCGTGTCATGGTGCGACAGCTCAACTTCGTCAGCAGCACGCTGGCGAAGCAGGGCAAGCAGTACCGGTATCGCTCGGTCCAGCGGCTCGTCATGCGCAACGACGACCTTCCGGCGGCGCCCGGTCACTGGCGAGAGAACCCGTATGATCCGTCGGCCCCGCCGCTGGAACTGCGGTACTTGACCATGGCGACGGTTTCGAACGCCCGAATGACCGATCCGTCAATGCCGCTCGGCGCCAACCTCGGCAACGGCGAGGCGCTGGAAACGGGCGGCGGCTCGATTGCGCTGCTCAAAGAGACGGGCGATCCGCTGGCTGTGGTGACGAACCTGCGCATCCCTGTGCTCGATGGGGCGGCGCTGACGACGCGCATTCAGCCGATTGCCAATCCCACGTGGTTCTCTTCCTTCCAGGAGGCTGAGGGCGGCCAGGTTGTTGTGAAGTTCCTGTTGGCCGACGCCAACGGTGTCTATCAAGCTCGGCTCGGGTTCATTGACCATTCAGGCGGCAGTCCGCCCTATGTTGAGCCGATCCTGGATGTCGAGTGGCTCCTTACGGCCGAAGACTATGCGGCAATGACGGGCAAGAGGCTCCAGGCCACGGGTGTGACGCGACTGTCGGCGTCCGCCGAGAACCCGCTGTTCCCGGCGCTCCGCCAGTTCGTGATCGCCAACAGGTTCAGCGGCGAGGACAATCCCGGCGTCTTCGGCTCGACGGTCAATGTCATCAGCAGCGGCGAGTTCCGGGGCGAGGTCTTCACGATCAAGCCGTCAACGTTCAACTACGGAGCCGGGCACGGATACATCGGGGACTACTCCGTCATCGCGAGTCCTCTGGGCGGATTCCTCTGGCCGAATGACGGCGGGCATTACATTGTCAATGGGGTCGCCCGGCAGATGCCGCAGGCGAGCATCATCCGGCGAACGCCGACCGAGAGCGTGCCCAGGCCTCCATACGCCGTTCTGCACAGGCCGGGGGATACGGACGCCGGGTTCGCAGGCGACCCGCCGGGGACGATCAGGCGCATGATCGGCGACCGCAGTCGGGGCACGTCAACTTCCGTGCTCGAACAGCCGTCGTTCGCCGATCGGCCCTGGTAGGTGTGGCTTCATCCGGCCGGTCCCGCCAATCCGAGCAGCCGCCGTTATCATGAAACCAGGTGAACGTCTTATGCTTCGCAAACATACGCATCGAGGGATGTCGAGCCCGCTCATCCGAGCGTTAGCTGTCTCAGTGCTGCTGGGGGCTGCTTCCGCATGTTCGGCCCAGTTCACCGACAGTGACTGGGTACGACACCGCGGCACTCAGACGCGCGCGGGGCACAACTCCGACACCGGCCTGGATCATACGCTCAATCGTCAGCTTGGCCCCGTGTGGGTCTGGCCCCCTTCGCGCGACATGCCCGCAGAGATCGTGGTTGACAACACCACGCTTCCGCCCGGGCCGGCGAGCGTTACCGGACAGTCGTTCGAGGTGAGCGGTTCGTGGGTCTGGCCCGCAACCAGCAATCGCGCTTCCGGCGCGTGGCCCCCAAGCGACGCAAGCCTGGACAAGATCGGCGACTATGTGTACATGCTATCGCAGGCCAATGCGACGCTGCGATCGCTCGATCTCCAGACGCTGGCGGCGCTGCCGAACACCGAAGCGACGCCCATCCCAGACCCGGGCAATCCGGGCAGCACCACCACGATCTACGGCATCGTTGAGCGTGAACTGCGCAGCAGCACCGCATTCGCTCGATGGAGTTTCGGCACAAAGTACCCGCTGCACACCTATCAGGGCACCGTTGACATCTCGACGGATCCCCTTCGAGCCACCGGGCTTGCCGCCGGCGTTCGGTATGCGGTCTACATACGGTTCCCGGCGAGCGGCACGTTGGTTGATACCGGCGGTGATCTTCGCGCCCATCCGAACGCCGACCATGTGTTCG
>JBBIQU010000016.1:39754-43789 GCA_037442185.1 Chthonomonadales bacterium
GCGCCGACGTCAACGATCCGAAAACGAGCCGCATTTTCATGCTCGACTTCGGTCAGACGGGCGGGTTCTGGATGCGTGTGCGATCAGGCGCCAACGATGACCGGTATTTCCCGTTCGACGGAACCAACCCCATCCGGGTGACGCTCTACGCCGACGTTCCCGACGACGTGGACAACGGCACTCTCTATCCGTACAAGCCGATCATTCCCGCCGACTCGGTGCGCTTGGTTCCGGAATCCATGAGGGGCGACATCCATGCGCCTGCCGTGAGCGCGGTGTTCCCGCCGGGGGCGGATCCAAACTTGCCCCACACCCAGTTGACATACTTCGGTCGCGATGAGACCACCGGGCCGCAGATCCTGTTCCCAAACACCGTCAAGTACACGGAGCCGACCGGCTTCACCGGAATCCCGCTTGACCCCACCAAGCCGCCCTCGACCACGCTGCCGGCCTCGAACCCTGTCGTGGCAGATCCCACGACCAGCATCCGTTCGGCGGTGTTCTACTGCATCGAGGATCGGGTGGACCCAGTCGCTCCTGCCAACGGCACATACGGTCGGTTGCGCTGGCGCTATCCGACGCGATCCGTTCCGATCGTGCCCGTCACAATAGACGACATTGACGATCCGGGCAGCGGATTTACAACAACGTCACCGGTGCCGGCTCCGCCGTCATGGAACATCGTTGCCGATCCGCTCCATCAGCCCTATGGTACGCATTACAGGTGGACGCCGGTCAGCGCAACGAACACGCTCGAAGCCCATTGGGCGGCCGACGTCGCGATCAAGGGGCCGAGCGCCCAGACATTCTCCGTGTTCGTCTATCTTCCGGCCGGATCGGGCACGACGAACTTCGCCCGATATGCCAAGTATCGGATGATCACTGAGGACGGCTATGTGGACGCCGTGCTCGATCAGCGCAACACCGCGGCCGGATCTCCGGTGACCGGCATGTGGAGGCTTCTGGCATCCGGCATCCGCTTCAAGCAGAACCCCGACGGAACAACTCAGCGGTGCGAGGTGGTTCTCTCGAACCAGTCGCAGAGGGACGCGGCGGATGATCCGAGCCGCGTAATCGTGGCCGACGCCGTGCGGTTCGTCCCCGAGTCGCAGACGCCCAACAGCGTCGTGGCATCGCCGCTTCTGGCTCGCGTGCGCTGGCCATCCGGCACGGTTCGCGATGTTGTCTATTTCGGCACGACCGACGGCCATCTGTGGGCCCTTGATGCCGTCGGAGCGGACCCCATCACCGATGCGCCGCGGACGACGCTCACGTCGGCCTACTGGGTCTACCCGTCGCTCAGCAATCCCGACCCGGCCGGCGATCTCAACGGCAACGGCGCGTTCGATTCTCCGCAGGATGACCCGAACTACTTCGCCGATCCCCAGAACAACCGTGTGGATCAGGGGATTGACGGAGACCTTCAGCCTGCCCGTGGAAGCGCGGGCGCCGACGGGCCGTATGTCGCCATCAACCGAACGCCGGATCTCGGCGGGTTCGTGTCGTCGCCGCTGTACATTGAGGTCGAGACGGGCATCGCACCGAACGTCGTTCGGACCCCGTACATTGTGGTTGGCAACCAGAACGGCCGGCTCTATGCGTTCGATCCGGTGGGTCGGACGAATGCGGCAGGCGAGCCGTTCCCGGCTACGCTTGCGACCGCTCCGCCGGCGCCGGGTCAGCCGGACACGCCTGGCATTCCGGGCACAACGCGCCGGCTCATGACGTGGCCTACGCTTGCACGCGACAAGTGGCTCGACAAGGGGGGCAACCTGCTTCCCGGCGGCAGCTTTGCGTCGTACACGGACGATCCGGCCAAGGTCGTGTTCGCCGCATCGCCGAGCGCACCCAAGCTCGACGCAGGCTTCCGAACCGACCGTCTGATCGCTGGCGCGGGAGATGGACACGTCTATTGCGTTGACGTTCAGACTCTGGACCGACGCGTGCGCATTTCGAACCCCGCGAACGGCGGGCAGGCGATATGGCAATGGCCCGAGAAGACTACCCAGCTCGCGCCGATCGTCCATCCCGGCGTGCTGACCGACACAGGCAAGTATGTCTTCGCCGCGGGCGGACGGGTCTACGCCATTCGCGCCCCGCAGAGCGCGGTGGGTCAGCCCAAGGACGCGGGCGGTTTCCTGCAGCCCGAATGGACCTTCCCGTACGCGAACTCGCCGGCAAATCCGAACAAAAACAACGACGCTCTGGCTGAGACGACCGACTTCACTGCGCCCGCATGGATGGCAACGGTGGCGAACAACGCCGGGGTCCAGCTGAACGGCGGCAAGGAAGTGGTGTTCGTTGCCAATCGCGACGGACGTATCTTCGCGCTAGACGCATCGCGGAGCGGCAACGATCCGGGCTCGCTTGGACTGCTGTGGGAAGCCTGGTCGCGTGGACCCACGCGCGCGTCTGCCGTGTTCCTGCAGCATCTGCCCCCGCAGACCTGGTATCAGGATGTCTTCACCTCCAATCAGTTCCCGGCGGTGCTCTTGCCGCTGGATACGGGCGCGATCATCGGAGTGTCTGCCCTCACACAGGGTCGCCTGCAGGGCGGCGACCTCATGTGGAGTTTTGCCGACGCGCAGATCGGCCGGGTTCCGCTCTCAGGAATGGGTGCGACGGAGCCGCTGCCCATACCGCTGATCTATCCGACATCTACCGCGTTCCGCGGGGCTGATGCGGTCACCGCGAACAACTGGATGTTCAGCGGCGACGAGGGCAACCAGAACACGGGCGAAATCCACGGTCAGATGCGGGCGTACTGGCGCGCCAAGACCGCGGCCGATCCCGCCGGTCTGGGCATGGTGACTCCCGACGAGCCCGAATACGACGAGGATCCCGACGAGACGCAGATGACGATGAAGTTCGTGGACCTCTGGTATGGGCGCGGCGATACCCCGCCCGGAAAAGTGCCGATCGTCTATGATCGCTTCGGCAAGACGATCCCTGACGGCGACGATGACGCAACCAACGACGCGCTGTCGCCGCTGAACTCATGGAATGCCAACCACGACGTGCAGCCGACGCTCACCAACCCTGACCGGCTGGTGGTCTACGAGTGGGGCGACACGATCTATTGCGCCGCATGGGGGACTGACGTCAGCACGTCGCTCAATCCGCCTTTGCCGACGGTGACGTTCCGGCTGTTCGGCGCGGGTCAGACCAGACCCCCGTTGACTGTCGGGGCCGTCCGCGACTATGCCGCGCCGGATCCGCCGGTGCCGTCCAGCCCGCCATATCCGCCCGGGTCGCAGATGTATGCATGGGTGGCCAAGGTGGCGTTCCCGCTGGGCCGCGGATCGGAGGCCGATGCGCAGACGCCGGGGCGCCGATATACGGTGCTGGCTCAGGCGCAGCTTGCGACGGAGACCGGTGTCCAGGTTTCGTCGCTCCAGTTGGCGGCCGGTCAGTCCTTGATCGAACGGAACGATCCTGACCCGTACGATCTTGACGGCAGCCTGGGTACGACTCTCAAGATCACGACGCGCAAGGAGCTTGCCATCGCGCATCCGCTGGCGCTCTCGACGCGCGCGGTCCCCGGCGGCTCGACGGTCGGCAACAATGTCACCAACGTCATTGGCTGGGCTCCGTTCGTTCGATCGGCCGTGGTCGCTCAGGAGGTCCTTGCGAACGGCAACGCGCGGTATAACCCGCCGGCCGGCAGTCCGCCGCTCAAGGATCTGGTGGCCCCGCTCGGGTTTGTCGGGCATGGCGCGTCGGCGACATACCTCGGCGTTGACGGGACCGGACGCAATGTTGACGCCCTCCTGATTGCGGACCGGTCGAACCTGTTCAAGCTGAACCAAACGCTGAACAACGTGCGCGCTGAGCGCCGCGACCTGCGATGGGGATGGGACCCGGGCAGCGCGGACCCGCTCGTTCGTGCCACGGGCAACGTCATGAACCCGCTACCGTGGGAGACGTTCCCGAACACCGTGCCGAACACGTCCCCCGACTATCCGGACGTGGACCGCTCCAATGCCCGCTTGCGCGTGGGCGGTGTGGAGATGACGGCGCGAGCCATCACCCTGC
>JBBIQU010000017.1:0-43378 GCA_037442185.1 Chthonomonadales bacterium
CCGCCAAAGTCGCCGGTCCGAACGTTGAAGCGAACTTCATCACGACCCCGCCCGCGGTAGGCTTCGACCACCAGACGATAGCTTCCGGAACCCAACCGAGGACCTGCGCTCCACGAGTTTCCGAACACCTTCTGCGTCGAGCGGTGAACGACGCGGCTGCCCTCGTAGACAAGAATGTTCACCTGGTCGGCATCGGAGCGGCCGGAGAAGCGAGCTATGCCGTCGGAGAGGGTTTCCCCGTTCCGTGGACGATCAATCGAAACCGAATAGCTGCCGGAGCCGCCCCAGCTTCCGCCGGACCCTCCAAAGCCGCCGGAGCCGCCCCAGCTCCCGCCGGAGCCTCCGAAGCCCCAGCCGCCGTCAAACCGTTCGATGCTGAACCTTACCTCGTCACCATCGGACCACCGGTCCGAATGAGCCACAGCTCGGTACGAACCGGGATCAAGTCGCATGGAGGTGGACCACCTCTCGCGGCTGTCGGGCCGAGCATAGCGGCGACCCCGTTCACGTCCGGACCGGTCGTATACGGTCACGGTAACCCCTTTGCGCCCCGCAGACCAACCGCGGAACGTCACAGTCCGGGAGTCCAGCTGCTCGTAACGTCGGGGCGACTCTATCCGCACCCTGCTGTCACTGGGCGGTCGGCCTGTGTCCCAGTCCACATAGCCCGTCACAACGCGACCATCTTCGAACTCGACGCGAGCATCTCGAACGCGTCCGTCCTTCCGGCGCACCTTGATCGAGTACCGGAACCGCTCACGGGCCCAGCTATTTCGCTCACCGGCGACCCCCTCGCCAACAACCCGTACCTCAGACAATGACAGGAACTGCTGCTTCGACTCGTCGAACGTAACGCGGTCCCATTCCAGGTTGTGCGTGATGATCCAATAGATGCTTGCCTCGGCCCGCTCAATCTCCCGCTCATCCGCTTGCAGTGGGAGAGCGAAGAGCACAAGCGCCGACAATCCGAAGATCAGACGACTCAACATCGGCTTTCCCTCCAACGCAGCTAGTTGCGCTCGCTTCGCGATGCGGCTGCAACAGCGAGCGACTCTGAACCCGTACGCACGCTTCAGCCCGCGTGTTCCAAGCGGGTACCATGCGACCCAGAGCTGCAGTTCGGCTCGCCAACGGAGAGCAAGGCATGAACATTAGAAGACATCTCGCCATCCTGACAATCGTGTGCACGGCGTGCGGCGCATGGGCTTCTCAAGCCGCCGAGACCCCCGAGCAGCGAGACAGACGCATGAAGTGGTTCCGCGAGGCCCGGTTCGGCATGTTCATCCACTGGGGCCTCTATGCCGTCCCGGCCGGCGAATGGAACGGCAAGCGCATCGGCGGACTGGGCGAGTGGATCATGCACCAGGGCAAGATACCGGTGGCCGAGTATGAGCCGCTCGTGAAGCAGTTCAACCCGGTCCGGTTCAATGCGCGCGAATGGGTGCGGATCGCCAAGGACGCCGGCATGAAGTACATCGTCATCACGAGCAAACACCACGACGGCTTCTGCCTGTTCGACGCCAAGAACTCGGACTACGATGTGATGGCCACGCCTTTCCGTCGAGACATTCTGAAGGAGCTGGCGGCCGAGTGCAAACGTGCCGGCATCCGGCTCTGCTTCTATCATTCGATCATGGACTGGCACCATCCCGATCATCTGCCGCGACGCCCGTGGGACCCCAGACCGGGCATCGAGACGAAGTTCGATCGGTACGTCGCCTATATGAAAGAGCAGCTCGCCCAGCTCGTCAAGGACTACGGCCCGCTCGGAATCATGTGGTTCGACGGCGAATGGGAAAGCACGTGGACCCACGAAATGGGCAAGGACCTCTACGCCTACGTGCGCAGTCTTCAGCCCAGCATCATCGTCAACAACCGCGTGGATAAAGGCCGCCGGGGCATGCAGGGCATGAGCGCTCCCGAGTTTGCCGGCGACTACGGCACGCCCGAGCAGGAGGTGCCGGCAGAAGGGCTTCCGGGAGTGGACTGGGAGTCCTGCATGACGATGAACGACACGTGGGGCTTCCGCAAGGACGACCACAACTGGAAGTCGTCGGCCGACCTGATCCGCATGCTCGTGGACTGCGCCTCGAAGGGCGGCAACCTCCTCCTCAACGTCGGGCCGACCGCCGAAGGGCTGATCCCCGAACCGAGCGTCGAACGACTGGCCGACATTGGCCGCTGGATGAAGGTGAACCGCGAGAGCGTCTACGGAACCACGGCCAGCCGCATCGGGAAGCCGGCGTGGGGCCGGAGCACGACGAAGGGCAACCGCATCTTCTTGCACGTTTTCGACTGGCCGAAGGACGGCGCGCTCCGTGTCGAAGGTCTCAAGACACCGCCGACATCAGCCCGGCTGCTCGCCGCCCCGAGAGCAAAGCTGTCCATAAAGCAAGACGGCACGTCGTGGCTGATCGCACTGCCGAGTCTCGCGCCGGATCGAGTAGTGAGCGTGATCGCGCTGGATCTTCCACGGCAGGCACGCTGACGGGTCTCGCATGCGGGCGGCATCGCGCCTATGCCCGAAGGCTGGCGCTGCGCTCGGGCCGCATGGACAACCGCGGACCCGACCGAATAGACCGAGGACACCCACGAACGCGCCATCTGGGCATCGGTTCGCCGAACGCTGCCGTCCAATCTGCGGGCGACATGGGCCGCGGGGCTCGATGAGTGTTCCGATTACCCGCTGGAAGGCATTCTGGACTCTGGCAAGTGCTTTCGGCATGGCAGCGCTGGGCTTCGGCTTCGGGAGGAGGTCTTTCAGCCGACATCGAACTCGCCTGTACGGAAACGTTGGCATGTCAAAGGGCGACCGCCATCCTGTGCTACATGAGCCGCAGGCGCTGAACGCAGGGGCGACCCTCGACTTCTATGCGCTGGACGCCCGACTCACTTACGTCCCCTACTTCTACAACCCGTCGCTAACGCCGGACGGCCGGACCTTCCTCGTCGCGTCCGATGCCACAGGGAGCGAACAGGCATATGCAGTTGACCGCGAAAGCCGCGAGGCCGTGCAGCTGACCGACGCGGCAGGCCATGGCCAAGACTGGGCGCCATACATCCGCACGCCTGTGGACGGCGTCAGGCCGCAGTTCGTCTGTTGGAGCCGGCCCGATTGGGCGAGCGTTCTCTTCTGGGAGGGCAACGAGCTACGAAGGGTCCACATTGGCACCCTCGCGGAAGAGGCGCTCTTCAGTCTCCCGCAGGACATTGTGCCCTCTCCGCCTCATTGCTCCGAGTGCGGTATCGCGTGTTTCGGCTACCTGCCCAGGAAGCTGCAGGATACCATGCTCACGCGCTCGGTCGAGGAAATCGAGGCCGACCTTGAGCGAGGCTGGGGCTTCATCGTCCTGGACGCCGCATCGCATGAAGTCATCGCGAACGTCGCCACGCCGTTCTGGCCCAACCATGTCGCGGCATCGAGAGACGGCAGGAGGGTGCTCCTGTGCCATGAGGGCTCGTGGCGACGCCAGCGCATGTACATCTACGATCTCCTCGACGGCCACATCAGGCCGTTGCGGCCGCAAGATGACGGCGCGGCCATCGGTCACGAGTTCTGGATTGGCGCCAATCGTGTGGGCTACCACGGGCATGTGGAGGGGCGCTCGGTGTTCGGCATCGTGGACGTCGCGACAGGTGACCGGCGCGAAACGCCGGCTGTCCATGCTGAACGCCACGCAGCCCACTATCACGCTTCGCCGAACGCGCAGTGGATCGTCACCGATGGCGAGATCACGCGCGACTACATCAGCGTCGCGCGAACCGGCGACGCAGAGATCAGGTTCGAGCCGGTCTGTCGCCACGGCTGGCCAAGGGACCTCGATCAACGGTACCACCCCCATCCCCACTGGCACCGCATCGTCACACCCGACGGGGCGTCCGACGTGATCACCTTCACCGCCACCGATGTCGGCGACGATGGAATGCGTACCGGCGTCGGCGTATTGTCCCTGCCGGTCGCAGCAGCAACATGAGAGTCCGAGCACATACATCGGCGCTGCATGGTCCGGCCGGAATGTCCGTAGCCTTCCTGCTGGCCCTCCTGATCGGAGCGTCCGCAATGGCCGAGGATGTCGTTCGCTTAGATGTCACGCGCGCTGCGCATACCTACATGGGCTTCGGCGCGAACATCTGGCCCGGGGATTTGGCCGTCGAGAAGGCGATTGCCGACATAGGAATGACGTGGGTGCGGCTCTGGGCAGGATGCCCCGAGAATCCCCCGGGCACCGACGCAACGCGCGAGGAGTTCGACGCCTACTGGCGACGACATCCCGGGAACGATCAGTTGCGAAAAACGGCGACGATGATAGCCCGTCGTAAGCTCAAGACGGTGCTGTGCGTCGGCTCGCCTCCATCGGCGTGGCTCGGACCGGGTCACGTGCTAAAGCCCGAGTACCACGGGGCTTTCGCCCGAATGTGGGGATCCGCCGTGCTCGTCCACCGCGAGGCCGGCATCTCGCCCACGTACATCGAGCTGTACAACGAGCCGGACGGCTTCTGGGGGATCCACGTGTCTCCGTCGGTCAACGCGAAGCTCACGCGCATGGTCAGGGCAGAACTGGATGCGCGCGGCTTCCGCGACGTTGGGATATGCGGTCCGGGCACCGCCCATGCGGACTGGGGAGAGGTAGGCGACCAGTATGTGAACGCGATGGACGCTGCGGCGGTTGGGGCGCTCGCCGCATGGTCCAACCACGCCTGGGAGTGGAAGCCCGACCGGATCCACGCCGACAACGGCCACGCCTACCTGCGCGAGGAGTGGCCATCGGTGATGGATGCCATCCGGCGCAAGGACCCCGGACCGAAGCGCCCGGTCATCGTTACCGAGTTCGCTACGAAGGCATACGTCTTCCACGGCACACGGTATGTTGATCAAGGTGCAGGCAGGAGCGTCCTGTGCGCTTCAGACACGGCCTCCTATGCCGCCCGCGTCGTGACCAATGCCATCCACCTTCTCAATGGAGGCGCCAACGCGCTGATCGTCTGGGAAGGCGCCGATCAGTCATGGAGCAACCACGAATGGGGCCTCATGACGCGTCCCGAACGCGGAAGCAGACCGCGTCCTGTCTACCATGCGCTCGCGGCCGCGTTTTCGACTGTGCCCGTGGGCGCACGGATCCTTCGCCAAGACGGCGATACGGGTTGTGCGGTGGTCGGTCTTCGCAAGGGTGAGACCATCGTTTTCGTCGCCGCCAACGGAACTTCGCGCGACCGGAGCGTGAGGATCCCGGTCACCGGCGCGTGGCAGCTGCGCCGTCGCACGCTCCGCGCGTTCGGCGGAGCGACGTGCGCCGTCGCCGACGCCGAGATCACGCTGAGACTGCCGCGCGATGCCGTGATCTCCGTCTCGGTGACCGCAGGGCGGAGGCCTCAGGCAGCGGGTCGGAAGCCGACGCGTAGCTGAGCGATCACCGGCCTACGCAGAATAGGCTGCTCTCCGTTCTGATGAAGACTCGTCCGCCCGATATGGCCGGAGATGCCTGACATCGTTCGCCGAGCGAGTTCCTGGCGACCTCGCGATAGGTCGGGCCGGCCTCAACTATCGTCATGTCGCCTTGATCCGAGAGGAAAAAGACCTTGCCGTCGGCGTAGACGGGCGACGCCGAGAAGCTCCCGCCGAGCCGCTTCTCCCATACGATCTTCCCGGTTGCGGCTTCGAGGCACGTGGCGAGGCTCGTGTCGCTCACGGAGTACACATAGGGAGCGACATACAGTAACGAGGGCACCTTCGGCGTTCCGCGCTGCTGCGACCAGACAAGGTTGCTCTCGCCGAGATCGCCTTCGCCCCCCAGACGGTAGGCTCGAGTGGCCTCGGCGCCTCCGAATCCCGATGCAGTGAAGACCATGCCGTCGCCGACGGCTGGAGACGGAACGAGCCCCTCGCATGTGTTTCGCGACGACCACAGGAGTCGGCCGTCCTTGGCATCGAAGCCCTGCACGACATCGCCTGCGACGCTGACGATCTGCAAGCTGCCTCCTGCGTCCTTCCACGGGACCGGCACAGCGTGCGCAATGCGCGACATACCCCGCCTCCCGGTCCAGCGGACCTTTCCCGTGTCTTTGTCCAGCGCCAGCAGCTTGGCCTGGTCCCACGGCGTCTGCCATCCGACCGACCGATCCGGCCCCTTGCTGCTGCCGTCGCGGGCCATCACAAGCAGGTCTCCGACCAGAATGGGCGAGGAACTGAGGCCATGTTCGCTGTGATGCGGGTGTTCCCTGTTGATCCACGCTATCGAGCCGTCCACATTGACGGCGGCGACGGACCCATCCCAGAACACCGCATAGACACGGCGACCGTCCGTGGCGGGCGTCGGGGTGGCATAGGAGTTCCGGTCGTGCCTCTGTCCGGGATCCTGACGGAATACCTCGCGGTTCCACAGAAGCTTGCCACTGTCGGCGTCGAAGGCGATGACCCGGCATGATGCCCCGGATTCGGTCGCCGTCGTCACGAACACCCGCTTGCCCCACACGATGGGCGATGACCAGCCCGCGCCCGGTACGGGCGACTTCCATCGAACGCCATCGGTGGCGCTCCAACGAGTCGGGACATTGCGCTCGGAGCTGATGCCCTGGCATGTGGGGCCGCGGAACTGGGGCCAGTTCTCAGCGCAGGACGGTGCGCCTGCCAGGGAGAGGTAAGCGGTAATCACGAATCGAAAGTGCCTTGATGTCATTCCGTCCCTCCACAATCCCATTGGCGCCCTTGTTAGCGTCATCACTCGACGCATTGTTCGGTACCGGTCACCCAAGAACGTCCCGCAGTTGAGACCGCCGCCACCGCGGGCTATTGTACTCGTGTCACGCCCAAATGGGCCAATCTCGGTCTCAGCGGTTGATTTCGCGCCCTAACATGAGCATACTATCAGTTGTGGGAAATGCCTCTTTGCCCACTGAGTGGCCATCAGCACGGGAGGAGGTCCGGCATGAATGTAGTCTTGGACCATGAGTTCACCGAGGGCAAGACGGTCGTTCGGGATGCCCGTGGCCGGGTCGCGCTCGGTTCGGCAGCCTCAGGCAGAAGGTACGCGATGAGCATTAACCGCCATGGACAGATACTCCTGACACCGGTCGTCGAGATTCCCGAACACGAGATGTGGTTATGGAACAGCGCCGCGTCGCTGGCCGAGGTGCGGAACGGTCTTGCCGATGCGTTGGAAGGCCGCATCCAGGACCTCGGGTCCTTCGCAAATAGTGAGGACGACGGCGCGTCGTGACGTTTCGTCTATTGCTGACGGCGACAGCCGTTGCTGCTCTGGACCGGCTGGCTGCGACCAATCCAGCCCGCCTGCGGCAAGTTAGGCGCACGCTCGGCTTGATGGAGACCAACCTGGGACATCCGAGTCTTAGCACACATGAGTTTCGATCCCTGCGAGGTCCCAGAGGCGAGAAGGTCTTTGAGGCATATGTCAATGCCGACAGCGACGCCTACCGCGTCTTCTTCCGTTACGGACCCGGGCAGGGAGAGATAACGGTCCTAGCGATCACGCCGCACCCCTGAAGGTCCCTTCGTCCGCTGCCTGAGAAGGTACACACTGGATTCGCGGCGAACATCGGACCGTAACGCCATCGGCATCCAAGGAGCGCGCCATGCCCGCCACACTGAGACTCGATACCCAGCACCATCGGGGTGAGATAGACCCCCGCATCTTCAGCGGCTTCCTTGAGCATATGGGCCGCGCCGTATATGAGGGCGTGTACGATCCGGACAGCCCTCTTGCCGACGAGCAGGGCTTCCGCCGCGATGTCATCGAGGCGATCCGAGCGCTGCGCATGCCGCTCATGCGCTATCCGGGCGGCAACTTCGTCAGCAGTTACGATTGGACGGACGGCATCGGTCCCCGAGATGAGCGCCCCGTACGGCCCGACTACGCATGGAAGTCCATCGAGACGAACCGGTTCGGCACCGACGAGTTCATGGCATGGTGCCGCGAGGCTGACACGGCCCCCATGATGGCAGTGAACCTCGGCACCAAGGGCGCGACTGAAGCTCAGGCGCTTGTCGAGTACTGCAACATGCCGCCCGGCACCCACTGGGCCGATCGTCGCGTGGCCAATGGCCATCCTGATCCCTACGGCGTCAAGGTGTGGTGCCTCGGCAACGAGATGGACGGTCCGTGGCAGGCAGGGCATGTTCCGGCTATGGAGTACGCTCGACGTGCAGATCAGGCCGCCAAGCTCATGCGGGGCCTCGATCCCGGCATCGAACTCGTCCTATGCGGATCGTCGGGCCGGGGCATGAAGACCTATCTGGAGTGGGATCGCGAGGCGCTCGAATACTGCTGGGATCACGTGGCCTACGTCTCGGCGCATCGCTACAGCGAGAACCACCGTAACGACACGGCATGGTTCCTGGCCGAGGGCGTCGAGATCGAGCGCATCATCGAGGACTACGCGGGGCTGTTCGCCTATGTGCGGGGCCTCAAGCGATCGAACAAGCATGTCTTCCTCTCGTTCGACGAATGGAACGTTTGGTACAAGGCTGGCGAGATGGACGGGAAGTGGACCCGCGCGCCGCATCTCATCGAGGAGGTCTACAACCTCGAGGATGCGCTGGTTTGCGCCCAGTACCTGAACGCCTTCATCCGCCGCGCGGACGTCGTCAAGATCGCCTGCATCGCCCAGATCGTCAACATCATCGCGCCGCTCCTCACCAAGCGCGACGGTCTCCTCGTCCAGAGCATCTACCATCCGTTCCGCATCATGTCGGAACTCGCGAGGGGTAAGTCGCTTGTGCCCGTTCTCGACTGTCCGACCTATCAGGCCGGCGAGAGGGGCGAGACGCCCGTTCTCGACGTGTCCGCGAGCCTCGCCGATGACGGAACGCTGAGCGTCTTCGCCGTAAACCGAAGCCAGGCCGACGATCTGACGCTCTCGGTATCCCTCGCGGACGCGCGAGTGGATGCCGTCCATGCTGTCCATATCCTGACTGGCCCCGATCCCAAGGCCGCCAACACGTGGGAGGACCCGAACGTCATCAAGCCCCAGACCGGCACCGCGCGCGTCGCCGACGACGGCTCCATGAGCGTCACCGTTCCGAAGCTGGGATTCGTCGCGCTGCAGTCGCAGGCAACTGCGCGTTAGGCCTACCCTCGGAATGCGCACGGCATCCGGCGTGAGCGTGGAAAAGGGCGGGATGGTCGGTGCTGGCACAGGTGCGTCCTTGGCGGTGTGGGGGGTTGTATGTGCCCTCTACGCCGCGTCGGCGCAGCTTCCTCAGCCGCCCGGACCCGATAGGCTCCGCGACCTCACGCCGTTGTGGGCCGTAGACCATCGGACGCTGCTGGGACCCCACCACAACCTGTACAATCCGTGCGTGGTGCGGGTGCCGGATCGCGCGCATCCTTACCGCATGTGGTTTTTCGGCTGGGCGAACGGAGACAACAATCCCACACGAGGCGAGCTCATCGGCGACGCCATCTATCTGGCACGATCGAAGGACCTCGTCGAGTGGGAAGTGTATGCCGGTATGGCCGATGGCTCGCCCGTATGGGTGGCGCCATACCGCCCCGAGCGCTATGAGCCCGTAGTGTCGGGACTCGACAAAGGCTTCGAGGAAGCCATCGCCGGCGACCCGTCGGTTGTGTACCGCAACGGTGTTTATCACATGGCCTACTCAAGCGTATGGTTCGAGGCGCATGCCGAAACCACGCCGCAGCACCTGTACGTGATCAGCTGCGTCATGGCTGCGACCTCGAAGGACGGCATCCGATGGGAACGTGGGCGCAAGCCCATCCTTATCTGGGACCGCGAGTATGAACTGCGCATGGACGCAGCCGGCGGCACGTTCGTCCGGCCCGATGGTTATTCGGGCAGCTACCACAGACCGTCGCTCATGTGGGACCGCGACCGATGGCGAATCTGGTTCGACTACCTGCAGCCGGGCCGCTTCGCTTCGATGGGTCATGCCGAGAACCGGGGCGATTTCTCGGACCCGAAGAGTTGGAGGGTTACCCATGCAGGTGAGACGCCCGTCATACCCGACTGGGTCAACCCGAGCGTGGTCAAAGTGCAACGAGAGTACTTCAGCTTCAGCGACGCGGCGGGATACCCGCCTCAGTATGGCGGCGACGGACGGCTCATTACGGTGGCACGATCGCCTGATGGCCTGCAATGGAGGATACTGGGTCACATTCGGCCCGAAGGCATGGCTTCGGCGCACGTGCCGGAGGCGTTCCTGGATGGGAATGTGCTGCGCGTGTTCTACGCATGGAAACCCGAGACCGTCGCCGGAAGGCCCTGGGACTACCGGTACAGGGAGATACGGTCCATGAGCATTCCTGTTCGCGACCTGCTTCGCATCGGCCGGTAGCCTGGTTGCGAGGAGAGAACCGAAGTGACTACCAGACGTGACATCCTGAAGTCGGCGCCGTTGATGGCCGCCGCAATGTGGCTCGATGACAGATCGTCGGCCGATCTTCGCGCCGATCTGGATCAGATTCGAGCGAAGCACGGCCTGCCGGCGCTCGCCGGCGCCACTATCGTTGTTTCAGGCCGCCCTGTGGAGGCCGCCGTCGTTGGAGTGCGGAAGCATGGAGACGCCACTCCGGCCGCCCTCGACGATCGGTTCCATCTCGGCTCGTGTACCAAGGCCATGACAGCCGTCTTGATCGCGATGCTCATTGAGGAAGGCAAGTTGGACTGGTCGTCGCCGCTGTCGGATGTGTTTCCCGCCCTTGTGGGCGACATGAACGGCGACCTGAAGCGCGTCACTGTGGATAACCTTCTGGCGCACCGCTCCGGCCTCTCACCCAAACTGCATCCCAGACCGCGTTCGCTGGCCGCGCTGATCGAGGCGCGCCGATCGCCCGCAGCCTCGAGGCGGGAGCGCGCCGCTTACGTTGCTCAGGTCCTCAAGGAGAAGCCTGAAACTGAACCGGGCAAGGCATATGCCTATTGCAATGCAGGCTACATCATCCTTGGCGCTATCATCGAGGCGATCACTGATGCGCCGTGGGAGGAAATCGTCCGCCGGCGCATCTTCGAGCCGCTGGGGATGGCGACCGCCGGCTTCGGCGCAATGGGCTCACCCGGCAAGGTGGACCAGCCATGGCAGCACCGGCTGCGGGATGGCTCGCCGTCCCCAATCGAACCCGGACCGTTCAGCGATAACCCGCCCGAGCTCGGTCCCGCCGGAACTGCCCATGCTTCGGTCGCCGATTGGTCGAAGTTCCTGACTCGCGTCATGTCAGGCGGATCTGGCCCTACCCCCCTGCTCAAGCCGTCCACATGGAAGCGACTGCTGACGCCTCAGTTCGGCGGCGAGTACGCAGGCGGCTGGCTTGTGACCCAACGGTCCTGGGGCGGCAGGGTAGTCACCCACGCCGGATCAAACACGATGAGCTACTGCGTCGCGTGGCTCTCGCTCGAGCGGAAGCTTGGCGTCGGAATCATGACGAACATCGGCGGCGACATGGCCGCGCGAGCATGCGATGAAGCGGCGGCGGCAGTCATCCAACGCATAGCGGCCGAAGGCGGCCATTAACCGGGCGGATTGGCCGGAGCGCCGCACGCCAGGAAGCCGCCGTCCACAGCAAGCGTCTCGCCCGTGATGAACGACGCGGCCGGTGAGCACAGGAATATCGCCGCGCCGACCAGCTCCTCCGGATTGCCGAAGCGTTGCATGGGTGCGTGGGCCTTGAGCCAGTTCCCACGAGGCGTGCCCTCGATGAGCGCGCGGTTCAGTGGCGTTGGGAACACTCCGGGAGCGATGGCATTCACGCGGATGCCGAGATCGGCCCACTCGACAGCAAGGACCTGTGTCAGTTCCTTGACCGCGGCTTTGCTGGCGCCGTAGGCCGCGACCCAGGACAGCCCGACATACGACGCAAGGCTGGCGATGTTCACGATTGCGCCGCCGCCGCCCCTCTGCATGATCCGAGCGGCTGCCTGGCAGGAAAGGAACGTGCCGGTGAGATTGGTGCGCAGGACCCGCTCCCAGTCCTCCAGCTCCATCTCTATGGCAGGAGCCTTATGGGTGATGCCTGCGGCGTTGACCAGTATGTCCAGTCGCCCTGCGCGGGTCTCGACCTCTCCGAACGCTCTCCGGACGGAGTCCGGATCGGCAACGTCAAGCGCAAGCGCATCGTTAAGAGGCGAGGCTTCCTTGAGCGCCGCCTGGGTATCGGCAACCTTGCCCGGATCGCGCGAACCGGCAAACACACGCGCTCCGGCTTGCGCCATTCCGAGCGCAATCGCCCTGCCCAGGCCGCTTGTCCCGCCGGTAACGACGGCTACCTTCCCGGCGATGTCGAAATCGTGATACATGCGCGTCCTCCCTATGGTGTGTCCGGCGCTCCATGTGCAATCCCCCGCCGAAGCAGCAGGCGGGGGATCGTACACGGCTATCGCCGCTTACGTGTCAGGCGCTCGCAACGGCTTGGCCAGTCCCGACTTCGGTCACTTCTCGGCTACGACGCGTTCGACCTCGGCTCTGAACTTGGCGTGCAATGCCTCACTGAAGCCGATGCTCATGCCCCGCACGATGCCCTTGCGATCCACGAGCACGTAGTGCGGTATGCCGCCGACGCCGTAGTTCTCCAGGTTCGACCGGTCGCCAAACACGACCGGCCACGGGGTCTCGAACTCCTTAATGTGGCCGGCGTACTTGGCGAACTCCTGATCGGGCGTAAGGTTGCGCTCGGTCTTGTAGTAGCCGTAGTACGTCGTGACCTCGACGATCTCGAAGCCCTTCGGCTTCAGATCTGCCAGCATCTTCTTCATGGAGGGGTATCCGAGCTTGCAGAAGCCGCACCAGTGCGCGCCGAAATCCAGCACCACGACCTTGCCGCGCAGTGCGGCCAGACTCTCGAACTCGCCGTAGCCACGCTCCTTCTTGATCTCAGGCGCAGGCGAGCCGATGAGCTTCGACTGGTTGATCTTGCCCACCAGTTGGCGCGCCATACGGTTGTCGGAGCCGAGTTTGGCGACGGCATCTTCAAGCACCTTGAGGGCTGCCGCATCGTCTCCCTTTGCCTTCAGGAGATCGAACCGACCCAGGGCGATCTGGACGATCGCGCTCTCCGCCGCAGGCTTCTCCTGAGCGTCGGTCATCTTGTCGAAGGGGATATGTGCCTCGAGCTTGGCGATCATGTCGAGTGCGGCCTGGCTGCCGAGCTTGGCTGCGACCGTGTCTGCATAGGTCTGCGCTGCGGAGGCCGCCAGGAACGCCGCGGTGCGATTGTCCGGCGCCTTCATCTCGCCGAGAACCCGAACAATGCCCTCGGCGTCGCGGTTGGCCTGGTAGCCGGTCAGCAGAATCTGCTGGGCGGAGTACCGGTCTCTGCCCTGGGGATTGGTGGTCAGGAAGCGCTGCGCGGCGACGCCGGCCTCCTTGGGCATGCTCGCCGCCTGATAGAGCTGAGCCAGGGCAAGGCACTTGGCCGGCTCCGTTGCACCGACGTCCATCTTCGCCGCGGCTTCCTTCGCCTTGGCGGTGCGTTCCACCATCAGGGCGCGATAGTCCGGGACTTTCTTGTCGTCGCGGGCCTTCTGGAGCTGGGAAGCATACCAGGTGTTGAGTTCTTTGAGCGCCGTCTCCGGATCGTCAGCGACTGCCGGACGGGCGACAACTGCGCCGGCGAAGGCCAGCATGCCGGCAAGCGCAAGGATACGCCATGGGACTCTCATAGATTCACCTCTGTGGAGCAGGGTTGTCTGTTAGGTTGTACGCGCGCCAAGCGTTTTCCTGCACCCGCACGACGCATCCGATTGCCAAGCGCGGAAGCGGATGCCGGCGGCGGGAGAGCCATTCCGGCAGTCTCAGGTCGAGGTGTCGCGCGGAGCGATGATGATCCTGCGATCGGGCTCTTCACCTTCGCTGTAGGTCATGACATCCGGGTCTTCGCTGAGCAGTTTGTGGATGATCCTGCGTTCATGCGGGGGAAGCGAATCAATCTCGCACTCTTCGCGTCTGGCTTTGACTTCCTCGGCGTATTCGCGGGCCAAATCCGTCAGCATCTTCAGCCTGCGCTCTCGATAGCCGCCTGCATCGAGAAGCACGCGCACGCCCGGACCGAGGCGGCGCGAGATGATCAGGTTGGCCAGAAACTGAAGGGCATCGAGCATGCGCCCATGCGCTCCGAATATGCGGGCTGCTTCGTCGCCAACGAGCTCGACCTTCAGGTAGCTGCCTTCGACCCCCCGGATCTCGGCGTGCATGTCGAGGCCGCTGACCGAACACATCTCGCTGATGATGTCGAGGGCTGCCAGGTCTCGCTCATCCGGCGCAGCAAGGATATCGGGTTCGGCGGCCTCGGTTCCGGGCGAGGGAGCTTCGGTGTCCACGGCATCCGGCCGGTCGTGCGCCTCTTCCGTCAGCGCTTCCTGGGGAGACGACTTGCGCTCTGGCATGTCCTACCTCTTCTTCTTGCGCGGTCGCACACGCGTCGGCGTGCTCGACGGGTTCATCGCGGGGGTGGCCGGTTGCGGCGCTTGCTGGGACGGTATCGGCGCAACAGGCACGGAGGGAGCGCCCGCCCCTGCGGCGGCTGCCGCCAACTTGGTCGGCTTGTAGATCATCTCGTACTGCTGCCATATGGACAGCAGGTTCAGCGCCAGCCAGTATAGAACGAAAGCCGACGACCACTTGTAGCTGAGGAACATCCAGAAGAACAGCAGCGATGTGAACAGAGCCATCGTGTTCTGCTGCTGCTGCTGCTGCGGGTCGCTGGCAGGCGTCATCCTCATCGTAACGTAGTTGGTGATGACGTAGATGGCAAGCAACGGAACGTCGGGCGAGGCCAGGTTAAGGCCGAGGAGCGGCTGACCCATGACGGGCATGCTGTCGGCGGCCATCGAACTGCCGATCCAGAGGAACTTGCCTTTGGCGAAGGCGATCTCGTACTCGCGAATCGCGTTGAAGATGAGGATCAGGAACGGGACCTGCAGGATGCCCGTGAAACACCCGGCGAACGGGTTGACCTTGTGCTCCTTGTACAGCTCCATCGTCTTCTGGTTGAGTTCGGCGCCCTTGTACTTCTTGCCGAGCTCCTTGACGAGGGGCTGCATCCTTTGCATCTCACGCATGGATGCGTACTGCTTCTTCGTCAGCGGAAGCATCAGGAACTTGACGATGATCGCCAGCAGGATCAGCGCGCCCGCGTAGCTGTAGGCCGGCTGCTTGCCGGTCAGGCGAACGAGAAAGTCAATGATCTGGTACTTCCAGTCAGCCGAGTTTCGCCGATCAATGCGGTCCATCAATGCTTGCATTGGGCCGTTGGGGCCCTCGATCTTGCGGGCGGCCGGCGTGTCCGGATACTCGTCTCTGAGCTGTCGCCAGAGCTGGTAAGCGGTGTCGAGCCCGTGGTTCTTCTGGGTGATCGTCCCGGGGAAATCGGGGCTGCTCGCATACAGGCCGCCACGGTAGAGCGCCTCTGCAGCGTTCTGCGCATCCTTGCCGCGGTTTTCCTTGACGATCTGCGCATACTCGTTCAGCGCCTCTTGCTGGCTTCTGAGCTTCTTAAGCAGTTCGGCTTTGGCGAAGCGAGCCTGTGTGGTGATCGTCAGGTCGGTGGCCGAATGTTCCTTGATGATCCGAGCGTATTCGGCGAGGGCATCCTTATCCTGGCCCCGTGCCGCAAGCTCAGCCGCCTTGGCGAACGGACCCGTATCCGAAGGCGGGTCCTGTGCGTACAGGCGCGCAGATGCCAGGCACAACGCCGCGAGCGCCAAGCAGAACCCTACCCGTGAAACAATGCGCATCCGTCTCCTCAATCCTGTGGTGTACCTGTCATCAGGCGACCCCTTGAGCGCTCCGCTGCTGCGACTCCATCTCCGTCAGGCTACGGTACCGGATCGTCTCCGCCGGCGCTCCACGGGTTGCATCTCAGGATGCGCCACGCTCCCAGAACCAGCCCGCGCAGGACACCATGCTTCTCGATCGCCTGTGCCGTATACTCGGAGCACGACGGCGAAAACTTGCAGGAAGCGGGCCGAAAGCGCCGGGTGCTCTGCCAGGCGCGTATCGGCGCTATGAACATCCTGCGCAGCACGATCGTTATTCGCCGACGCCGCCGGGACCCCGCGCCGCATCGGGCATGAGCCCGGCCCGACGAACGAGGTCACCCACGGCAGCGCTGACCGACGCTAACCGCGAGCCGCATAACGAAGCCCGGGCGACGAAGACCGCATCCGTACCCGGGCGCCATCTGCCCATAGTCTCTCTACAGGCAGCACGAAGCAGGCGTTTCACGCGGTTGCGCTCGACTGCTCCGCCCACCTTCTTGCTCACAACGAAACCGAAACGCACCGAATCGGCGTCCCGCCTCCGAACGATCAGTCTCAGGTGATCGTTGGAGTACGAGCGCCCGGCGGCGAAGGCCTCACGGAAATCCCTGGAGCGCCTGAGACGGTTGGCCTTCGGTAACATTGATCGGTACGGTTCGCCCCGACCTGTTCCTCGAGGCGGCGATGGGCCAAGGCCCTGATACGGCCTAGACGGTAAGGCGTTGACGACCCTTGAGACGCCGCGCCTTGAGCACGTTGCGTCCGTCCTTGGTCATCATCCGCTTGAGAAAGCCGTGAACCCGCTTCCTGCGACGGTTCTTGGGCTGATAGGTCCGCTTCACTCTTCCAAATCCTCCGCTGACAATGCGCAGAGATTATAGCACAGGGCGCTCAGCATTCGATGGCGCGGTGTCACGGCACACGCCGACTGTCGTCGGCCAGCAGCCGCGCCATGTGAACCATGATGTACGCCCGAAACGCCAGCGTGTTTCCCGCAACGACTGGGCGGACCACAGTGGCGCTCATGAGGTCCTTCGCGAGACGCGGGAGGCGCTGGGCTATGGCGCGTCTCACACGCTTGGCAAGGGCGGCCCGGGCGTCCTGCGCAGAGGCGGGCGCTATGCCGGCGAGCGCCTGCCGAATCAGTTCGTCCGGCAGGACATCGCGCGCCGTGGCGTCCGACAGGGTCTCTCGGAAGACCTCAGTTACCTTCGGCTGCTCCAATATGTCCCGCGGATCGGCGTTTGCGCCGCGGACTGCATACGGGATGGAAGGTCCGAGACTACTGACGACTTCCTTGTAGAGGGTCTTCTCGGTTCGTACCGCATCGGGCAGCATTCGGATCGCCTGCAGGATCCGTCGCGAAAGCAGCGGCGTGATCTGTTCGACATACGCGAGCTTCGCATCCGACAAGGCCGCCAGCACGGTGGGGATCCTGTAGGCATGATAGAGCCTGTCGCGCCACGCCTCAAGGCTCTCGTGCTCAGACCGACGCAAGAACTCGGGGTGTTCGTGGGACGGCAGGCCGAGCGTCTCGGGAACGTGCTTCAGATTGTCGAAGTCGGAGCACAGCGCGCCTTCGACGCTTAGCTTTGTGCCGAGCTCCGAGGTTACATGGACCCAGCCGAAGCCCTCGTCGCCTCGGATGATCCCGCGGATGCCGTCTTCGTGCAGACGCCTCCAGATATCCATGCCGTCGGCATAGCCGGCCAGATGGTCGGTCCGCCCCTCTGCGCAGGCGATGAACCGGTTCAGTATGTCGCGGGCGGGCTCTTGCGACAGGTCGGTGGTCATGTAGTCGTGGCGCACGCCGACGGCCTTTGCGACCTCGCGCGCAACTTTCGCATCGTTTCCCGGCTGGTTGAGCGACGCGGCGAGCCCCCACGTAATCGCTCGGAACTCGGGGGGGATCCCGACCCTCTCATTCAGAAGACACAGTATGCTGCGGCTGTCGTAGCCTCCCGAGAGCGGCAGAACCCACTGCGACCACTCGAGGTTCCGCATGGCGTCGAAGGTCTGATCCATCGCAGCGCGGATCGCCTCGGCATGTGCCGTTCGCGACGCATCTCGCGCTGCGAAAGCTACGGGCGTATGGGCACCTTGCGTCAGCCGCCATGTGGTTCTGTCGAGGATGACGGATGAGGCGGGCTGAAGCCTCGCAATGCGTCGGTCCCACGAACGCTCGGGACCGAGCGAGCCCGTTGAGAACACCCAGGGCGTTGCGCGAAGATCGAACTCGAACGAGCCTATGAACATAACGATCGCGCGCTGGGATGTTGACGCCACGAACACGTGATCGTCCATGTAGTACCACACCGTGCGCGAGCCTGCCGGGTCGGTGGCAGCCTCAACAGTCTCGGGGGAGGACCTGAACAGGGCGTATGAGCCGTCGGGCAGTTCAGCGCCGGGAACATGCCACGGGACGGCATCCGCTTCATAGAGGGCTCCGATAAGCGCCGAGTCGCCCCGTTCATGGAATGCAGCGGATGCATCGGTGCAGGCGTACGCGATGTTGCCGTCGCAATGCATGCGCGGCCGCATGTCGGTCCGGACGTTGTTGGGCTTGGGCGCCGCGCAGATCGCCTTGAGGCGATCCGATGTCTCGGGACCGAACGGAGCGCGGCTGCAGGCGTAGAGGACTCTGGCCATTGGTCGCCCTAGACCCGTGACTCAGGCACGACACGGACTTGCCAACGCATTGCGATCACCATCTTGGTCGCCTCCGAAGCCTTCCTCGAGAAGGAAGGGAAACGCCGCTCGCTGCGCGAATGACTCGTGGGAGCAGGCCCGTAGTCACACGCCACCGACGCGCGCGGTGACCATATTCTACACCTTGAGCTCCCCGCACACGGTCCGGCATGGCTTTGCCCTGACACGCGCGAACTCGGCACCAGCGCCATGGGAGGTAAGTCCAGTGCTCATCATCGCTCTCGCCGTCGTGACGTCCACATTCGACGCGCCCACTCGAGAACAGATTATCGAGGCAGCCATGCGGCCGTATGTCGGTCCAAGCGTGCGCGGCGTTGACCCAACCACCCTGACCGGCAAAGTGATGTCCGGCTATCAGGGCTGGTTCACGACGCCAGGGGACGGCTCCGAGCGCGGCTGGTTCCACTGGGGGCGCGGCGACATGCGTCCCGGCAAGGCCACCGTGGACCTGTGGCCCCATGTGACCGAACTGGATCCCGACGAGCGGTACGACACGGGCTTCCGCCATGCCGACGGGCGTGTGGCACAGGTGTTCAGTTCCTACAACAAGAAGACCGTGCTGCGCCACTTCCGGTGGATGCGCGACTACGGGCTCGACGGCGTCTTCGTTCAGCGCTTCGCGGGCGAGACATTCCATCCGCTCGGTCTGCGACAGGCGACGACGGTGCTCGGCCACTGCCGAGAAGGGGCCAATCGGTATGGTCGCACCTACGCTGTGATGTATGACCTGTCAGGCATGCGCGCCGGGCAGATGGACCGCGTCAAGGAGGACTGGCGTCTTCTCGTCGAGCGCATGCGCATCACGGCGGATCCTGCGTACCTTCGCCACAAGGGCAAGCCGGTGGTCGCCGTATGGGGCATCGGCTTCAGCGACGGACGACAGTACACCCTTGACGAGTGCCGATCGCTGGTGGAGTTCCTGAAGTCCGATCCGAAGGTCGGCGGGTGCACGGTCATGGTCGGTGTTCCGACCTTCTGGCGGACGCTCCGGAACGACTCGGTTGCCGATCCCGCGCTGCATGACATCATCGCGCGCGCCGATATCGTGAGCCCCTGGATGGTGGGACGGTTCGGCACGATCGAGGACGCCCAGCGTTTCGGGCGCATGATCTTCGAACCCGACATCGCCTGGTGCCGAGAGAGGAAGCTCGACTACCTGCCCGTGGTGTTCCCCGGGTTCAGTTGGCACAACATGAAGCCCGACAGCCCGCTCAACCAGATACCCCGGCAGGGCGGCGCGTTCCTGTGGGCCCAGTACGTGGCCGCCAAGCGCGCGGGCGCGACGATGGTGTACCAGGCCATGTTCGACGAAGCGGACGAGGGCACCGCCATCTTCAAATGCACCAACGATCCGCCGACACAGGACGGCGCGACGTTCGTTTCCTACGAGGGCCTGCCCTCGGATCACTACCTGTGGCTCGTGGGACAGGCCACGAAGATGATCTCAGGCAAGATGCCGCTGAGCGAGACGATGCCGAAGCGGAGCCGGTGAGACAGGCGAAACCAGAACGAACCATCATGGCTCTGGTATCGGCTCCACCGTGCCCACTGCAAGCGGAATACGCCAAAGCGAGTTCGTCGTCCTGTATGGTTGTCAACGAACCATCGGCGACCGGCCCGACACCGTGTCTGTCGAGCCGGTCGGTTGCGGTACCGACTGTCAGCCGGACTGCTGCTTCTGGTTCAGTTTCGCTTCGTGCCGCTCGATCTTGCGCATGGTCTTGCCGGCCTCGCGGCGATTGGCGAAGTCCGGATGGTCCACGAAGGGCTCGACGGCAGCCCGCGCCCCGCACAGCACCGCAGGCTTCATCTTCCACAGCGCCGCCAGCACCGTCCACACCCAGTCCGGATGAACCTCCGCGAGCATGCGCACCAGAACATCGCGCGCCTCAGGAGTATTCATCCTGGCCAGCGCCCACATTGGCGCAAGCCGGCGAATGCCCTCCGCCGGATCAAGGGCGATGCGAGCCAGCTCGTCGAAGTGCCGACGGTCAGCGGTCTTCTCAAGAGCCTGCTTAATCCCTGTCAGCAGCGTGTTGAAGTCCAACTGCGCATCAGGCGGCATGCGGCGCAACTCCGCCAGCAACGCAGGGACCACCTCCGGCGGCGCGATGGGTAGACCCAGCCAATCAACGATGTTCTCCCGCAGCGACTGGTATTCGATCCTCGGCAGCCACCTGATCAGGAGCGGCGCAACAACGTTGCGGTACCGTTCGACGGTCACTTCGGAGAGTCGGTCGAGGTTCTTGATCGGGCATCCTCCCTCTGAAAGCTCTCGGAACAGCCCCTCGCCGGCGGCTTCATACTGCGCAATGCTGCGCCGCATGTGTTCGGCGAAAGCGATGTCATGGGGACTGTCGCCGGGATTATCGAGGATGCGTCGGTTCGTCTCTTCGATGATCCGGCGTCTCTCCTCCCGCGATAGCCTCATCGGATCTCCCTCGTGAGAATGACGTGTCCCTTGTCCACCAACTGCTGACGCTCATGTGACAGCTCCGTCCTGATCCGAACGATGAGCTCGAATCTCCACCCCTTCTGCTCCGCGATGGTTATGTAGTCCTTGAGTTGTTGGGTCAGCGCCTGGTACCTAACGTTCTTCACCTCACCGACTACATCTTTCGTCAGCACATCCGGTAAGCGAGCTCGCTTGAAGATCTCGACAACCGCGGTGTTCTTGGTGTATCCCAACGAGCCCAGCATCTTCTCGCAGGCAGCTCCCATCTCCCGAGCATACTGACAACGGCTTGCTGCCGTCTGAACCGCACGCGCCGCTTGCTCAGGTCTGCTCGCCAGCCAGTTGGGCAGGAGCGAAGCGCCGATCGTACCGTTCCTGCGGCTTCCACAGCGTGCCGGTTACTACATATCGGACCGCCTGGCATCCGACTGCCAGACCCTCCAGGGTCCCATCGCCGGTGAACAGCAGCCACGGCCTGTCGCTCGGTCCGATGCGCCAGTCCAACCCGCTCGGATCGGCCCAGTTGATAGGATCCCCGCCGCAGTACCTGTACAGGTTGATCCCGCCGTCGAAGCCGATGGGGTCTCGGGTGATGAACCGACCGATGCACGGCGCGTAGTAGCGTGCCCCCATGAGCATCAGGCCCGTCTCGGCGTCGGTATAGACACCGAACCGGCCCTTCCAGCCCATGGGCACGCCGGGGTTATGCGGTTGTCAAGGAACGGCAGGGCGCCGGCCCAGAACGGACCGACGCCCGGCCGTCAGATCACGTCATCATCGGCAGGTTCCTCTCCGGCGGGAACCAGACCTCCGAGTCGCCCGGGTCCTGCGGGTCGCACAGGTGGAAACCAGACTTCCAGGGCTCAGGGTAGTACCAGTATCGGTCCGCCGGTACGATCTGGCAGCCCGCCAGCCCTTCGCGCAGTACCATGGCGCGGAACGGCTCGGTGATGAGTGTCGTCCCGGTCAGGCCTAGAGCTCGGAACATGTCAGCTCGACGCCAGGTACCCCGCCTAAGGAACACGCCCTGGCAGGCATTAATGCTCCGCCGGCACACCCGGCAAGCTTCCGGCGGCAGGCTTCGGCGTGCGTGCGACAGCTCGTCGTCAAGGTCCGCGCCGTCGAAACGGTTGATCACCTCGTGATACTCGGGGGGCCCATTCCTCAGGGCTTCCGGCTTGCGGCCCCCGACCCGTACGACCTCAATGGTTGGGCCGACCTCGATGATGCCCGTCAGTGCTGCTGCCCGGTAGGCGGCCAGCGCCCTTGCGGACATGAGCAAGCCAACGCCGGCCCCCCAGACGAAGTCGCCGTATCTGGCCTTCGACAACTCGATCCTGTGAGGCGGAAGCCAACGGCTCGCCTTCAGCTCCTGACGGCAAGCAGGGCACCTGCCGCGCCCTCCCGCATTGGACCGAGTCTCCTCATACGGTAGAGCGTGAGCGAACGGTCCCCAGACCAGGTCGCCATCCGGAGGCTGGAGAATGTAGAACCCGGTACGAGACGGACCGAAATCCGCACTCCTCACGGCTTGATCCCTGGGAAGGGGTACTTCATCGCTGGCCGGTCATAGATGGACCTCAGCTTCTGCAGAAAGGCCTCCAGGCCCTTGGTCCCGTTCTGCTCAAGCCGGTCGGCGACCTCCTTGTCAACTCGCCTATGCCACCGTTGCCATCCGAAGTGACACCAGATGTTGCGGGCACGGGCCACGAACCTGGGCGCACTGCGGTCGAGCATGCCCAGGTCCAGGTCGTGCTTGAGGACGGGGTGCTCCTTCAGTGCCCTAATGATAGGACTGGACAGAATGTGGTGAACCTGGGCGCGATCGGCGGCCTTGGCCAGCAGTTTCGCGAGTCGCGCGCCGCCGCCACGGACACCGGTGATGACTGCCCCTGATGCGGGTCTGAGCAGCGGCCCGGCAGCCAGCGTCAGTATATCGAATCCGCGCTGGAGCTTGCCGACCTTCTCTCCGGCCGCGTTCTGACCGCAGATGGGCCCGCTCAGCACGGAGAGCGGGTTGAACGACGCTGCGGTGAGCAGACCGGTCTTGAGCACATCCGCGGCCTGATACAGACCGCCCTGCTCGCCGTTCCAGTTATCGGGCAGGATACCCGCATCCGGAGCGTCTTCCTGCGGAGGGGGCGTGTAGGCGTAGGGATTGCCGCCGACGTAGCCCGGGCCCGAGGGTTGGACCTGGCGACCGATGGTGGGCGCATAGTACCGCGACCCGCTCCACAGCATGCCGCTGGACGAGTCGGTATAGACGCCGTACCGACCCTGGTAGGCCATAGGCAAGGCAGGAGGCAGCGTCTGCGCCACCTCGCCGAAGTCGCTGTAGGCGCCGCGCCAGGCCACCGAGCCGGCGGCGTTCAGCTCGTAGCGCTTGTTGGCCATACCGTCGTACAGGCAGTGGACCGCCTGGCCGCCGCTCGTTCCTCCGATGAGGCCGCACGCGCCCCACGTGTACGATCGCAGGACGGCGCCCTGCGCGTCCACTTCGGCGATGAGGGCGCCGTCGTCGTAGCGGTAGTAGGTCGTCTGGCCACCGACGGTCTTGCTGATCCGGCGACCGAAGCCGTCATAGGCGTACGAAGCCGTCCCGTCGGCGGTCATGTCGCCCCAGGCGTTGTAGGTAAGCGATGCGCCGTTGATCGAGGTCAGGTCTCCGGATGCGTCATAGCCCAACCCCGTCGCGCCGGTCAGGCCGCCCATGGGCGGAGCCTGGGTCACCTGATTGTTACTGTTGTATGTCCATCCGCCCGTGCCGCCCTGCAGGTTGTTGGCGAGGTCGTACTGATAGGCGCCGGTGTAGGCGTAGTTGAGCCCGCCCGACTGGTACTGGATGGAGCTTGCCGTCAGACGCCCCCGCGCATCGTAGGACCACTGGCTGTTCTCGGTCGCCGCGCCCGTGCCGACCTGCTGAAGGAGCTGCCCAAGGTACGAGTGGGTCAGCGTGTACTGCTGGAACGGCTGGCCGTTGACCGTCTGCGTGATGCTTCGCAGATAGGCCGGCGCGGTCGAAGGATCGCCCGGCTGGCCCGATGGCCCGTAGCCGTACGACGTCGCGATTGTGGTGGCGCCGGCCAACGTCGTCTCGCTCGTGACCCTTCCGGCAGCATCAAATGTCCAGGTCGTGAGGGCGCCGAACGGGTCGGTCAAGGAGACCATCCGACCCGCGACGTCATACGCGTAACTCGTGGTCCGGACCGGCGAGGTCATCGTGGCAACCTTGCCGTCGGGATAGTACGAATAGGTGACCTGATAGGTCGGGCCGGAACCGGTGGTCGTGACGCCGATGAGCCGCTTGTGGACGGGGTCGTAAGCGTACTCGATAATCCCGTTTGGGCCGCTGACCGTCAGAGGCCGACCGGCGAGGTCGTAGGTAACCGTGACGGACTGGCCCGAGCAGGCCACGCCGGTCAGGCGACCAGCACCGTCATACTGGTAGAACGTGGCAATGCCGCGACCGTCCGTGGTCGAGGCGAGCCCGCCCCCTCGAGAGGCTGGAAGACCTCCCGCGAGGGCGGGCAACAAGCAGAGCAGAGCTGCGATCCGCGCAGGCGTTACAACGATCGTTTGGCCTCCTCTCGGGCCATGCGCCGGGCCTCCTTCATATAGTCCACGGTGGGCTGCTGCGGATCGCCGCATTTCTCCAGCGGCACGAAGCGGAAGTTCGTCCGCCGGTTCTCCCCGGCCAACCGGAGCACCTTGTCCGTGCACATCTGGGCACGCCAGTAAGGGGCGGACGCGAACAAGTCGCTGCCGTCCCATGTCCCGGGCTTCACCACGAACGGCACGCCGGTCATCGGCCTGAGCTTCCAGTAGCCGCACAGAGGGCACACACTGACGATCGTCACGCCCATGGCGTCGAGGTCCAGTTCACATCGTCCCGTGACCTCGATGTGGTGGTACACGGGCGGCTTGACCTCCTGTATCCGCTTGCCCTTCGCCGACGCAATCCTAAGGGGGTGCGCACGGTAGCCGGTCACGCCGCCCCGTCTCCAGTCGTCCAGTACTGCTTCGGACACGATGAGCAGGAACTCGGCGTTGCCCAGAACATCCGGGTACCGAACGCCGCCCTCCACCTCGACCTCGAGCAGGCGACGCGGATACTCGACACGCCCGAACGTGCTCACAGCGCCGCACGCACACCGGAGTTCCTCTTCGTCCCTCTCGTTCGTGACCCTCCACGCCCACGCATTGCCGCGGGTGAAGCCCTGGTTGCTGCCAACCTTCCAGAATCTCATCTCGAGCCCTCCTTGCCGCGGCTACCGCCAGCGTGGATCGTTACGCGACCTCTCGAGGAGATGGAGTACATCGTCGGCCGTTACATCGGGTTTCTCGAAGAACCCCTCCCACGCTCGCTGATAGTCGTTCGACCACTTCTGGTGGCTCGGTCCGACCCACCATCCGTACTTCGCATCGCTAACGTCCAGTCCGAGCTTCGCGAACCGATGCTTCAGAATGTACGGCAGCCCGTGATGTGCCTGAGCACCGGCAAACGGCGGCGGACCCAGCTTCAGCATGGCTCGGCGCAACGCCCCCCGTCCCGCGTATCCGACCTCTCGCACCACACGCGCAGCCTGCGCCGGTTTGGCGGCAACGCGAGCCACCCTCGTCGCCGCCGCAACGGACCTCACCGAGCGCGCGACCCGCCCGACCTTGACAGCGCCGAAGATCGTCTTGGCGGCCCTGCCTCCGGCAACCACCCAGCGACCGCGGGGTATGATCGAGACCCCCGCCAGAGCCGCCCCGACGAAGTCGCCCTTTGCCAGCGATATGCCGCCGCTTACCATACTTCCCGGAACGTTGAGACCCGGCACAAACGAGGCCGCATCAGCAATCAGCCGAATGGTGTCTGCGGCGTCCTCGCCGGAGGGGTCAGAATAGCTGATCGGGTCGCCGTAGCAGTACCCATACAGGTTGATCCCGCCGTCGAAGCCGATGGGGTCGCGGCTGATGAACCGGCCTATGCACGGCGCGTAGTAGCGTGCCCCCATGAGCATGAGGCCCGTCTCGGCGTCGGTGTACACACCGAACCGGCCCTTCCAGCCCATGGGCACGCCGGGCGCAAGGCCTTGAATGGGGCTGCCCCAGGCGGTGTAGGCCCCGCGTGCGAGCAGGTTACCGTTGGCATCCAGCAGCGAACGCGTGTCGCCGCGGTCGTCAAAGAGGTAGTAGCGCGTGCCTGACGACGATGCGTCGCTGACGAGCCCGAGCGCGCCCCAGTTGTACGATCTGAGGACACTGCCCTGGGCGTCGAGCTCGCAGACGAGCAGCGAGCCCGCATACAGGTAGTAGGTCGTTACCCCGCTGACGGTCTTGCTGACTCGACGACCGAAGGCGTCATAGGTGAAGCTCGGATTGCCCGGTGCGCCCGATACGCTTGCGAGGTTGCCCCACGCATCCCACGCAAGTCCCATACCGTTGGCCGAGGTCAGGTTGCCCGATGCGTCGTATCCGAGGCCCGAGGCGCCCGCCAGGCCGCCCATGGGAGGAGCGGACGTGACCTGGTTGTTGCTGTTGTGGCTCCAGCCTCCCGTCCCGCCCTGGAGGTTGTTGGACAGGTCCCACTGGTAGCCTCCCGACGCGCCGTACGGGACGCCGAACACAGTCACCATCTCGCTGTCCTCGGTTTCGCCCGAGGTACCACCGGACGCGGCAACGGCGGTCGTCTGCCCAAGGTACGAGTGGGACAGCGTGTAGGTCTTGAAGGTCTGGCCGTTGACCGTCTGCGTGATCGTGCGCAGATAGGCCGGGGCGGTCGAAGGATCACCGGGTTGGCCCGATGGGCCGAAGCCGTACGCGGTCGTGATCGTCTTGCCCGCCGTCGTGAGCGTGGTCTCGGAGGTGACCCGGCCGGCGCCGTCGTAGGTCCAGCTTGTGGTGTCACCCGCCGGAGCGGTCATGAGCGCCATGCGGCCGTCGGCGTCGTAGCCGTAGTTCGTCGTTCCTGCCGGCGTGGTCATGCTGACGACCTTGCCGTCGCCCGCATAGCCGAACGAGACCGTGTATGTCCGGCCTCCCAGAAGCGTCTGTACACCCGTGAGCCGCTTGACGACCGGATCGTATGTGAATGTCGTGCTGCCTGTGGCGTCCGTCACCGCCAGCGGCCTGTCGGCGGGGTCCCACTGGATCGAGGCGCCCTGCGAGGGATAGGCCGGGAACGCCACGCCCGTCAGCCGATGAGCGTTGTCGTACTGGTAGCTGGCGAGGACGCCGCGCTCATCGGTTGAGGCGGCTGTTCGGCCGGCAGCATCGTAGTTGATAGACGCCGCCTGACCTCCTGGCCAGGTCAGTGAGATCGGCTCATCGTTGGACCCGTAGGTGAGTTGGGTCGCGTTGCCGCGCCCATCCAGCACCCGTGTCAGGTTCGACGAGCGGTCATAGCGGTACTGGGCGGCGCTCCCCATCAGGTCGGAAGCGGCGTACAGTCGCCCCCGAGTGTCATAGTCGAAGTCCATCCGGCTCAAAGTGGCCCCGCCGGCACCGGCAGGCGCGTTGGCCTCCACACGCGTGACGACGCCATTCGTCCAGGTGTTGACGGTCTGAGCGCCGTTGGGCAGGGTCGCGTGTACGAGTTGCTGCCCTGCATCCCATGTCAGGTAGGTACTCAGCGCAGGCTGGCCGGCGCCGGCACTGACGCTCACGGACAGGGGATCACCAAGCGGGTCATACCCGCCGATGGTGGTGGTCGTGCCTAGCGGCGACACAACCGCCGTGAGGTCCCCCGTCACCGGGTCGTAGGCGAACTGGGTGGTTTCGTTCTGGCCCGAGGCTGCGACGGCGGCAGGGACGGTGACCGACGTGGGCTGGCCGTAGGCGTTGTACTGGGCGGTCACGCGGGTTGCGTTCGACGGGTCCACCACGCTGGTCAGGCGGGACGCCGGCGCGCCGTTTTCGCCGTAGTTGAGGAGCCATGTCAGGCCCGTTGGGTCGGTGGCGGCCGTGAGTTCCGTCCCGCCCAGTGAGTAACCGAACTGCCACATGCCGACCAGGGGGTCGGTGGCCGTGGTGACATTGCCTGCAGCATCGAGCGACGCCGTCCAGTTAAGACCCAACGGGTCCGTCAGCGTGGCCGATCCCGGCGTCATCAGGTCGGGCGTGCAGACGAGCTTCCACACGTTGGAGTTGGCCGGGGCGCCGTGAAAGGCTGGACCCTTGACCGTCGCCGACTTGACGCGTACCGGCGCGTCGGGCGCGATGCCGTAGGTCACACTCGTCGTGTTGCCGCGCGGGTCAGTGACCGAGTTGGTCCTGGCGTCAATGCCCCAGTTGTTGTATCCAAGGGCCGTCGTGCCGACCGAGAAGGTGTACGTTCCCTGCACGGATCCGCCATCGTCCGAGCTTGTGGTGTCGGTGGCGAGCCCGTCCGCGGCTGAAGCCAGTCTGTGGTACAGCAGGTTGAACGGATCCCAGACGTTGGCGTCGGCTACATAGGAGTATGCCGTCGCTGCGCCGCCCTGCTCGACCGCTGTGAGCGTGTCGCCCGCGTACGCGAAGGTATCCGTGCGAACGGGCTGGTTCGATCCGGTCTCGTATACCTTGAGCTGCGTCAGATGCCCGCCTGAGTCCCAGGTTAGTGCGGTATGCGTGCCTGGCATGCCACCTGCCCCGGGCGCATTCACTGATGTGAAGTATGGAGCGCCTGAGAAGACCAGGCTTCGACCGGAGGAGCTGTCCGTGACAACCAGACCTGAACTCCAGCTGAGCGCGTGCGTGTTGCCGATGTCGTCGGCAATGGCGACAAGACGGGCCCTGGCGGGAGAGCCTGCGAGCCCCTCGAACGTGTACGCATACCTACCGGCTTGATCTATATCCCCTGGCGGTCCGGCGTTCACGAGCCGGAATCCGCTGCCGTAGGGCTGCAGTTGTGATCGAATCCCCGGCGCTCCGCTCAGATCGCTGTAGAAGGCAAGGCGGTCCCCGTCGGCGTCCGTGATCCAGTAGGCGGGTTCGCTGTCCGCTGTGTTGCCCAAGACCTGCCAGGACCCCAGTGGATTGTTGTAGTTGCACGGAATAAGGTTGTCGGGTCGGTACTCGATGTAGTGTCCGAAAAGGTCGTAGTTAGGTGTGCCCGTCTCGGCGCGGAGTGTGAGTGAGTAGGCGCAGTTCACATTGCCCCACGGCGTTGGGAGAGAGCCGGCCTGGCTGCGGAACGGCTGGGAGTTCAGATGAGGCGAGAATGCGAGGGGCAGCCAGCGCGTGAAGCTCGGATCGCTCCCGTTCACGCCGTTCGCTCCGCCCATGGGACCGCGCGGGGCGCCGATGCCGCTGATGGCGAGATCGAGATACGCGTCTATCTGAACCGACGAGACGGCCCGCGCCCCAATGGGAGGTATCGGCGCGTTCGGTATGATGGGCCCCTTCATCAGCGTGCCGCCGCCCCCCGTCGGCATTGCGTGAGCCTCGGTACCGGCGTCCCATTCGATCCCGATGCAGAACGCTGCCGTACCGTTGGGAAGCACGTCGAGCGGGTATACGATCGGTCCGAGGTCGCTTGCGGCGCCGTTTCGTTCCACCGTGTTCGGCGGCGCCCCGTCGCGGGGGATGTCAACGTCGAGGAAAGGCGGCAGGTGGAGCGGCGGGTCGTTCGGGGTTGCCCCCAGAGTGCCCGTAGCCACTGCCTTCGCAGCCGTGCCGGTCGCGTTGGCGCTGACATACACGCGCCCCTTGAGTTCGCGCCGGACCAGGATCTTCACACGCGGTGGCGGCGGATCGAGCACCGGGTCGTTATTCCTGGGTTGCCAGACGAGTACGACGGTGATCGCGCCCGAGCCGGACTGATACACTGCCCCCTCGCCCATCCTGGCATCAACCCCGGCGCGTATGGCGAGGTGCGCCGTGACGCCCCCTGTGTACGTATTCGCTGGGGTGTTTGGGATCGTCGCGAGGTCCAGACTACTGCTCACCGGAACGTTGTTGATGGTGTTGGTGAGCACGGGGGTCGCCCCGGCCGGGTTGTGCCACTGTTGCGAGGCTGCGGACCCGCTGAAGTGGACCTCGAGCTTCCAGTTGCCCTGCTGCGCGCCGGCTCCGGCACACACGAGCAGCATACCTGCGGCAATCGCCTTACGGCCAAGCCTCATGATCTGGCTTCCTTGCACTTGCATCTGTGTCCTCCGATCGCTTGCGGTCATTGATGGGGTTGGTACGGGACACTTCTACACAACGTGCGGTGCTGGGACGTCGGGTCTTCCTCCTCTCTTATGGCGCAGTGCTGCGGTATTCGTCGCTGAGCCGCGCCCCTCCTGCCAGCAACCCGACACGCAGGATCAGCCGGCTCCGAGCGGGAATCGTAAAGTGTCTCCAGGTACCGCATCCAAGGAGGTACGGTCCATGGTTCCGCATGCGCTTGACATAGTGTGCATTCTGGCGGCGTTGCTGCTTGCCGCTGTGCCGGCTGCCGCTCAAGGCGGCAACGCCGAGGCGCGCTACGATCGCGTGAACATAGTCGTCGGCGCGCGTGCCGGAGGCGCAGGTTCCGGGCCCGCTACGGTTGAGTTCAATGCCGCCCGGCTGCTCGCCGAAAGGCTGGCAGCGGCCTCGGGCGTCATGACGACACTCGTCCGCGAAGGCCATCCGGGACGAAAACGGGACGAGACGGCCGCACTTACGATCCTCTTCGGCACGCCGGACCGCCACGACGGAATGGCGGCCGTGTTCGCCCGCCTCAAGATCCCGCCCCTGACCGATCTCGCGCCCGGCCCGGAAGGCTTCCTGCTCAAGACCATGCCGGGGACCGGGGGCAGCATAGTCATCGCAGCGGGAGTTGATGACCGTGGATGCGTCTATCTCGCCGGAGAGATTCTGCGCAGAACGCACTTCCTCGACAAGAGAATCGGCTTCCTGACCGATGTTGACGTGCGCACCGCTCCCGCATTCGGCTTCCGCGGCACCCAGTTCGGTCAGAGCCACGTCGCCCTGAATAAGGCTAAGGTCCGTCCATGGACCCAGGCCGAGACCGAAAGCAAGATCGCCGACTTTGCGCTGGCCGGCGCTAATGTGCTCCAGGTGCCCGTGTCCATCAAGGAGGACGATCCGACCTACCGCTACATGAAGGGGCTCGGACTCATGACGATCGTCCACTGGTCGGCGAATGCCGGCAGCGGACCGCCCGAGTGGCAGGCGAGCGAGAGCATCGGCCGCACGGGCTACCTCTGCCCATCGGTGCCCGAGGCACGGCAAGAGCTGCTGCGATCGGTTGAGGCGGCGTTCTCGAAGTCGCCCCACTTCGACTACGTCAGCTTCTCGGGCGGCGACGGCGGCGGATGCGAATGCGACCGGTGCAAGCCGTACGGCGCGGTGTTCATCCGGCTCGTCGAGGACTACGCGACCATCGTCCACAAGTACCATCCCGACGCGCAGGTCATGTTCACCAACCAGAAGTTCGACAACGAGGACGATCTGGCGATCTTCGCCTATCTGCGCGATCACCCCAACACGGGCATACGCGCGTTCTGCGTGGGGCCAGGTTCCGACGCCATGTCGTGGCAGCCCGGGCACCGCCAGCACCACCGCATGGACCTGTTCCGCTATCCGCGCTTCGGGCCGTTCAGCCGCTACATGCAGGAGATCGTCCATCAGCTCCCGCCCAACGTGGACCTGGCCTTCTACAACGAGATCACCCACTGGCGCTATGCCCAGCACGCGTATGTCCAGGCGTACCCGCGGCCAGACAAGGACGGTAACCACCCGCCCCACTGGAACCACTTCATCTACGAGCGCATGCCCGATCCCTATCTGACGCAGGTCTACGACCGGCTAACGTTCTTCGCCTGGCCCCGCTTCTATCGGTGGGTATTCGGCGAGGTGGTCCGGTATGGCCTCGGCGACTGCACCCACTCAAGCGGGACCCATGACCACTTCAACCAGTGGATGTGGCAGCGGCTGCTATGGTCGCCCCATCGGACGGTTGAGGACGTGGTGGACGAGTATTGCCGCGCGTGGTTCGGGCCCGAGGCCGCGCCGCTCATGGCCAGGGCCATCGTCCTCATGGAGGAGTACCTCCAGTGGGACCGCGATCGGCCCATCACGCAAAAGACGAGCATTGACCGCTACTACGATCTGGTCATGAGGGCAGGAAACGCCATGCCCGCGCACCTGCGCGTCAAGAGCTGGCTGTGGCGCGAGTTCGCCCAGAAGGCCGCCATAGACAAGCGCACCAAACTCGCCGTAGCGCAGCAAATGGCCCTTCAGAGGAGCATCGAGCGGGACATAGCGGCGGCGCTCTCAGCGTCCGACAAGTCCGACAAGTCCGACAGGTCCGACTTGGTCACTCGGTGTCTCCGGCGTCTGGCCTCGATGAAGGAGACCCCCGCCATGCGCCGCCTGCGCGAAGAAGCCGTGCGGCTTGGGGAAGAGAGCAACGCCCTCTACGGCGTTCGGAGCGAGGGGCTGGTGAGCCTCGATCACGATTTCATCGGCCTTGGCTGGCTGAAACGCCAGCTCGAGCGCGCCAGGGCCGCGACCGGCGATGAGAGACGGGAGCTCCTGGCCACTATCGCCGACTACGAGAACCCCGGTCCCGGCGGGTTCTACGACAATCTGGGCACCTACGAGCATGCACCCCATCTTGTGAACGGCTACCCCTACGACCATGGACAGCCCTATGTTGGCGAGATGCTCGACGAGGGCAACCGCATAAGCCAGCGCACCATGGCCTACACCCAGCACGAGGATCGGGGTCTCGAGCTGCGCTACGAGGGTCTGGACCCCAACGCGCGCTACCGCATCCGGTTTACGCTCGTTCGTCCCTGGTTCCAGCCGCGCTACGCCCAGCACATGAACCAGAAGGCCCAGAGCATCTACGCCGACGGCATCCCGCTCGCTGAGGGGCTGGAGCTGCCCGAGAAGATGAGCGACTTCTTCACCTTCGGAATACCGCCCGAGGCCACGCGCGACGGCACATTGACCATCAGCTTCCGCAAGATGCCCGACGTCGCCGCCGGCGACCGGGTCAGCGTCGAGCGATGGCGCAACTGCGGCGGCTGGGGCACGCTCTGCAGCGAGGTGTGGCTGATGAAGGGGAGGTAGACCGCCCAACCAATCGATTCGAGGTATCTCGCTATAGGCAGTATTCCTGACAGATTGAAACCTTGACTTTCAATCTGTCAGGGGCTATACTCCCGGCATGCTCGCGAGGACGCTCGAGACAACCATCCGCCGCGCCTGCCGGACGTTCCCTGCCGTCATGGTTACCGGACCGCGCCAATCCGGCAAGACCACGCTGATACGGCACGGTTGGGGCTCCACCCACAGGTACGTGTCGCTCGAAAACCCCGACGTGCGCGCTCGGGCTGCCGCTGATCCGGTCGGCTTTCTGCGGGATAACCCGCCTCCCCTCATTCTGGATGATGTGCAGTACGTTCCGTCGCTGACGGCCTATGTCAAGAGCGCCATAGATGAGGACCGTCGGCCGGGGCGCTGGCTGTTGACCGGATCCCAGCCGGTGCCGCTCGCAGCAAGCGCAGGCCAATCGCTCGCCGGCCGTGTCGCCATGCTGGCTCTCTTGCCGCTCTCGGTCGGCGAAGCCCTCGAGCGCCCGGAAGGCGACAGAACCGTGCCTGACCTGCTCGATCTCCTTCATGATGGGGACGGACCGGAGATGAGCGCGCCAAGCCTGGCAGATTGGCTGCTCAGAGGCGGATACCCCGAGCCGCGCGCCAACTCCGACGTGGACCGAATGCTCTGGATGTCGAGCTACGTGCAAACCTACCTTGAACGTGACGTTCGGCAGGTGGTTCAGGTCGGCAACCTCAACGCGTTAGAGCGCTTTCTGCGCCTTGCGGCCGGGCGTTCGGGTCAGGCGCTCAATCTGTCCGATCTGGCGCGCGATGCCGGCGTCTCCCATCCCACTGCCCGCGCGTGGCTCTCGGCGCTGGAAGCCGGCGGACAGGTGTACTTGTTGCCGCCCTATCACACCAACTTCGGCAAGAGGCTCATCAAGAGTCCGAAGCTGTACTGGCTGGACACCGGCGTGCTCACGTATCTGCTTGGACTGCACTCGCCGGAGCCGTTGATGCATGGGCCGTTCCTTGGCCCGCTGCTGGAGACAGCGGTCGTCATCGCATGGGTGAAGGCCTTCCATCACAGGGGCATGCCGCCGCCGCTCTACTTCTGGCGATCGCACGACGGCCTCGAGGTGGACCTGCTCATCGAACTTGACGGCCAACTCTGGCCCGTTGAGGTCAAGGCGACAGCCACGCTAACCCCCCATCACGCCGCCGGTCTGGCGAAATGGCGCACGCTGGCAGGGCAGGAGAACTCCCGCGGTCTGCTGATTGCTGATGTCCCCGAGCCATGCTCGGTAATGCCGGGCATCAGGGCCGTACCGTGGTGGTGGGTATAGACAACAATCCTGTTCACTTGAGGCCATGGGCGAATGCCCGGCAACTGAAGTCACGGCTCCAGACGGCACCAGGTCCGCCCGCGCGGACTTCTTATGTGTGCAGCATTGGGTCCAGACGAGGCAGAAACATCGGCCGGTCTGTGGCCGCGTCAGCGTCGAGCCGTGGCGCAACCTGGCCGACTACCTGAACCGGGTAGCGTACCGCGGCGAGTCCTTCATCCTCTTCCGTGGCCGCCGACCGGTCGCGGAGCTCCGTCCAGCGCTAGTCGGCGCGCCGCTCACAGAGCTTCCGGGGCTCGTAGCCGGCCTACCTCGCCTCGCCGCAGCGGATGCAGCCGACTTCGCCGATGACCTGGCATCCGCGCGGCGAGAACTCGAGGTCCACCCTCCGGTTGATCCATGGACCTCCTGATAGACACAAGCGTCCTGATCGAAGCCGAACGTGATCGGCTTGACCTTACGCGACACTGCGCAAGAACGGAGACAGATCGGTTCTCCATCTCGGTCGTTTCGGCCTGTGAGTTGCTGCATGGCGTGCATCGGGCATCCTCGCCCGCCATCGCGGCCCGGAGATCGGCTTACGTCGAAGCGATTCTGACCCGGTTCCCCATCCTGCCCATTGACCTTCCGACCGCACGCGTACACGCGTCCCTGTGGGCGCAACTTGCGAGCTCCGGCGTCATGATCGGCGCCCACGACCTTTGGCTCGCAGCCACATGCTTAGCGCATGGCCTGGCCATGGTCACGGCGAACGAGCGTGAGTTCCGCCGCGTGCCCGATCTTACGGTTGAGGTCTGGTCGGAATCACCGTAGCGAGCACGTCGTATGCGAGAGCGCGGATCCGAACGTCTCCATCGCCGGGCACCTTATGGCACCGTGAACCAGCCGCCAACCTCCTGTAGATGCGTTCTACAATGTGCAGAACGGAGGGGTGATATGGGCACGAACCTCACGCTGGACGACGATCTGATCATCCAAGCCATGAGCCTGGGGAAGCACCGGACCAAGCGGGAGACGGTGAATGAGGCCCTGCAGACCTACGTCGCGTCGCTCCAGCAGGAATGGATACTGGACATCTTCGATCAGATGGACTTCGACCCGGACTACGATTACAAGGCTGAGCGCAGCTGCGCTTCGGCACAATCTGGCCGTCTTGACGACCGATGCGGACTTCCGACGCTACGCCGAGGTCCTCGACTTCGCGCTCTACCGCGCACAGGACTGACCTGCGCCCGTCCTTGAGGCATTGACAGAAAGACCCGGCACGGCGGCCGGCGTGGTAGTATGGGCGGTATGGATCCGACCGATGCTATGATGGAACAAGCCGCCGACGACCCTCCGCCTGCGCCGATCATGTCCGCGACCGGCGTTGACGTCGGGCTGATCCGCTGGTTCCTGACGCTGACGCCCGCCGAGCGGCTCGAGACCCTGCAGAACTTCGTGGACTTCGTCACGGAGGCGCGGAATGCCCGAGAGGCCGGCAAGGTTCGCTGAACTGCTGATGGTCCTTGATGCCCATGGCGTCGAGTATGTGCTCGTCGGCGGCGTGGCTGCCAACCTGCACGGCACGCCGCTGGCCACCTATGACATTGACATAGTCCATCGGCGCACGCCGTCCAACGTCGCGCGTCTGCTCGATGCACTCCGGTCCATCAACGCGCATTACTGGGAGCACATACCTCGGCTGATCGTTCCGGAAGAGCGAGCGTTGCTCCTGCCGGGTCACCACAGTCTCCAGACGGACCTCGGCCGGATAGACGTTCTCGGTCACATCGGCTCAGACCGCTCGTATGAGGATTTGCTATCCGATTCGGTTCGCATTGAGATCCGGCCCGATTGTGGTGTGCTGGTACTGAGCCTCAAGGCGATCATAGAGACCAAACGTGAGACGGCGCGACCCAAGGACCTCGCCGCCCTTCCTGTGCTGGAAGAGACGCTGTCGCAGTCTGGCGGGCCGTTGCAGGGGCGTGACGAGGGCCCTGACGCGACGTGACGGGGGTCAAGACGGCCGTGCAGAACAACACACCCGACGCCGAGCGTGGTACTGAGACGGCTGAGCACAGTGCAGATCGGCAGGCGACCAATGCCGTAGCCAGCCGACGAGCCGGCTCACTGACGCGCTGGCTATACAGACTGCAGACGCCGGCCGCGCTGCGGCTGGGTGGCGACGACGAAGAGCGACGCCGGGCGGAGGTCGAACTCCGGAAACGGAGCGACGACCTTGTTGGAGAAGCGTTGTTAGCTATGCGGCTCCTGCCACGCACGCGCCCCTCACAGGTCTTGGACCTTTCGGGTGTTTTCGTCCTCCCCTGGATTGTTGGCGCGCTAGCTGTGTGGACAGTAGACAGGCGAGTCGGTGCGGATTTCTCGATCTGGACGGCAGTCGGCCCATCCATGGCGTCGGTGCTCGCTGCTGTCGCGGCACGGCGGCGCCAAAGGGAATTGGCGGCCAACTGGCTCGCCGTTCAGAAGGACACGCGCGTGATCGGCCCGCTGGCCGATGCCATGGGTATCGTGTCGCGACGGGATCGCGCCCGAGTGGCGGCCGGTCTCGCTGAGGCGCTGGAGCATTGCCGCCGGGAGGACTAAGCGCCCGTTGTGTCCAGACAGCGCCGGCGCATCGGCGAAGCCCTGCTCACCGAATCCGACGAGACGGTTCTTTCATTGCTCCGCTCGCTCGTGCGGCTTGGCGATTGCGAGGCCATACCATATGTGGAGCGTCTCGCCGCCGGAGAGGGTCGAGCCGCTGGCTCCGAGGTTGTCCAAGCGGCATCCGACGCCCTGCCCGAACTGCGCGAGGCGGCAAGACTGCATGAAGCCGAACAGACGCTCTTGCGTCCGGCAATGCCCGCTGAGAGCGAAATGCTGCTCCGGCCCGCTGTGGCCGGCCCCAAGTCATCAGCCGGGACCCTCGTGCGGCCCGTCGAAGGCGAGGAGCAGGTGTCGCATGGCGAAGGCACGGGCAGCACCCTGCGGACCAGAACCTGATCGAACTTCCCGCCATCGCCCCGTTTGCCTGCGGGCGTAGCGCCCTGATTCGTTCCGCTGGACTTGGCCATGGTCCAGAGCCGATCGGGTATCGTCACTGCAGCGCCAGGTTTCGGACAGCGCGTCAGACGGAGATGCCAGCCGTCCGGATCACAGCGATCCGGCTCTTCCGTCTCCGCTGCCGTCTGAAGGAGCGCCCGAATGTCCGGGAGTCCATTCCAGAACGCCCCTGCAGAGGTTCCAATGTGCAGAAGACTCAGCGGGACGCTGATCTGCATGCTTGCCGTCGCCGTGCTGTCTATCGGGGCTGCAGCCCAGGCGCGACCGAAGCAGCTGCAGGTCTTCATCCTCGCCGGTCAGTCCAACATGCAGGGCCATGCGGACCTGTCCACCCTGCCGTCCATGGCCGACGATCCGCTGACCGCGCCGATTCTGAGGGAGATGCTCGGCGCCGATGGGTCTCCGCGGACCTTCGACGGTGTCTGGATATCCTCGATCGGCTGCGCAGGCGTAAGAGGGTCTGAGCCCGTCGAACAGATCGGACGCCTCACAGCAGGCTTCGGAGCCTCACCGTCCAAGATCGGGCCGGAGTACACGTTCGGCCTCTACATGGCGAAATCGCTCAAGCAGCCCATTCTGATCATCAAGACCTCGTGGGGCGGCCTGAGTCTGCACACGGACTTCCGTCCGCCTTCCGCGGGTCCCGAACCGATCAACGAGTACACCCTTGCCCAGTGGAAGCAGAGAGGGCTGAACGTGGATGAGGAGACGGCGAAGGTCCGCCGGAACGGCGGCGTCTATTACCGCCTCATGATCGAACACGTGCGCAAGGTGCTCGCCGATCTCAAGAGGGTGGTCCCCGATTACGATCCAAAGCAAGGTTACCGGTTGGCAGGCTTTGTCTGGTTCCAGGGCTGGAACGACATGGTTGACAGTTGGACGTATCCCGACCGGATGAAGCCCGGCGGATATGACGAGTACGGTCGGCTTCTGGCGCAGTTCATCCGTGATGTGCGCAAGGACCTGTCGGCGCCTGACCTCCCGTTTGTGATCGGGGTCATGGGAGTAGGAGGCGTCAAGGAAGGCGAGAAGCCGCCCCAGTCCCACTTCAGGCAAGCTCAGGCGGCCCCGGCTTCGCTGCCGGAGTTTCGGGGCGCGGTTGCGGCAGTGGAGACGGCCGCCTATTGGAGCTACGAACTGGAGGAGCTCCGCAGCCGCATGGAGTCGCTCAACGCCAAACTGAACAACGACTTCAAGGAGAACCCGGATATGACGTCCGGTGCGCGGCAGTCGGCTCGCGACCGGGCCATGGCGGCCACATTCACGGCAGCGGAACTGAAGCGGATGGAGGGCATCTCCAACGACGGCTACCACTACCTCGGCGCGGCCAGGATCATCGCTCCGATCGGGAAGGCGTTCGCTGACGCCATGGCGCGCCTCCTGCGCACCCGTAAGCCGGGCGCGTCAGGTCTGGACGACGCGCGTCTCGACACCTGGTATCGGTGAGGACGCGCCGGTAAGCCGCCCTACGCCTCCATGAGCCGCTTGAGCGTCGCCAGGTTCTCCTGGGCATCGAACGCGGCTCTTACGGGGATGGTGAAACCGGGCACAGCTGAGCTGGTGATGCTGCCGTCGCGGACCTTCACAGCCAGATTGTAGACGCCATCGCGCAGAAGGTACTGCTCGATCGTCTCGGCATCCGGATCTATGATCCAGTATTCGCCCACAGCGTGCTCGGCGTAGTCTTCCATCTTGACGCCGCGGTCTCTGTGTTCGGTGCTCGGGGAGACGACTTCCACCACCATGTCCGGCGCAGGGAACAGGTGCTGGGCCGGATCGAGACCGGCGGCCTTATCGGGGCCGAAGTAGGAGATGTCGGGCTCGTAGTCGTTTCGGCTCAGGGACACGAGGAGCCGCTCCGAAGCCACGCGCCCCAGACCGCCGTTTCTGACATGGGCGTTCAGAAGCTGGGCTAGCAGCAGCACTGTGTCGCAATGGCGCAGCGTTGCAGGCGAATGCACGATAACCTCCCCGTTGATGAACTCCATCTTCCGGTCGTCGGTGATTTCCTCAAGGAACTGCTCGCGCCGCCGGCGTTCCTCGTCGCGCACGCGCAACAGCTCCTCGATGTACCGATCGAGGGCAGGCGATCGCAGGATTGGTTCGAGTATTGCGGTCATTGCCGACCTCCGTTCGCGCCCGACACTCGCCGATGCCGATTCCCCGCACCGTCGGGCAGCCGCCACTATTCCATTATACTTGCCGCGCCAATGAACCGTTCGGCGTCCGGACGGCACTATGGTAGTGTATGAGCATGATGGGGCTGCTATGCGCGACATGAGGCTGGTTCGCGCGATCATGGCGGGTGACCACGAGCGCGCCGAACGCTGGGTCACTCAGGAATACCCGCGCGTCTTCCGCATGTTGCGCTACCTCGCCGGCGACAGGGAAACTGCCGAGGACCTCACCCAGCAAGCGTTCATGGAAGCATGGCAGGCGCTGCCGACCTTTCGTGGCGAAGCCAGGCTGGACACATGGCTCCATCGCATCGCGTACCGGCAATATGCGCGCTGGCTGCGCGACCGACGCGCCACCGAGCCTCTAACAAGCGCTGCCCATGTGGAAGACCCGCGCCATGCTGCCGGGCTGACCACCATCCTCGTTCAGCGCGCCCTCGAGGCGCTCTCGACGGAGCTGCGCGAGGCGTTCCTGCTCTACTACGCCCGCCAGATGGGTGTCAAGGAGATCGCGGCGATTCTGGAGATACCGGCGGGCACCGTAAAGTCGCGGCTGTTCGCGGCCCGACGTGAGCTGCGCGCAAGGCTATCCGAGAGTTCCGACCCAGCCCCGCAATGCGCAACGGTCGAGCGCGAAGAGACAATCAAGGTTGCACGATGAACTGCTCACGCCTCGACCCCAGCCCTCATCAGATACCGCTAGTGCATCGGTTCCTGTGCCCCGAGTGCAGGATGCACAAGCGAGCCGATCAGATGCTCGGCATAGCGATGGATTGTCTGAACGCCGAGTCTGTTCCCGCAGATGGTCCAGCCAGAGTCATGCGCGCCCTATCCCTGCCCAGCGCCAGCCTCGCCATGCAGCATCACCTTCGACGGCGTTCAACCGCCCGCGCTCTGCGCAGGCTGACAATGGTCCTGATTGCGCTCATTGTGGCGGCGCAGGGCTGGCTATGGTGGATAGACCGCGATCCGGGCATCCGCGTGCCCGAGCCGCGATTGCCGTCGCCCAACGCCTTCGATCACTTCCGGGCGGCGGGCTTGGCTCTGACCCTGGACACGGAGATCGGCGAGGCGTTGGGCCGCTCATCGGACGCCACGCCCGGGTCGGTTGTGCCGCTGTCCAATCTCCAGAGGATGGTGGACCGGAACGATCAGGCATTGCGTCTCTTCCGGCGGGGTCTTGCATTCGAGTATCGCGAGCCGCCCATCCGGTCGTTTTCGCAGACGCTGCCCCACTACGCGAAGGACCGAGGACTCGCGCGCCTGCTGCGCGTCGAAGGAATGCTGCACGAGCGCCGGGGGCGCATCGGACGAGCGAACTCCAGCGACCTCGATGCCATCGAGATGGGCATGCGGATCCGGCACGGCGGCGCCATCATCGGAGCTCTTGTTGGCTATGCGTGCACCGCCATTGGGCGCTCGGGACTGTGGGATCGCATTGACCGGATGAGCGCTCAGGACGCCCGCGCTGCGCTGGCCCGCCTTGACAGGATCGAAGCCGCGCGCGGGCCGGTTGCCGACAACCTCACCGAGGAGAAGTGGACGGGCGTCGCGGGACTGCTGGAGATCATGCGCGACCCCAATTGGCGTTGGAAACTGGGCGATCTTCTCACATCGCCGGAGGCGCTCGAGGAGGCTCGATGGCGCAACTACGCCGCGTACCTCTACATGTTGCCCCACAGCAAGAGAGCGGTTCTCGAGCGCTACATGGCCCATCTCGAGCGGCAGGTCCAATATGCCCGGCTCTATCCTCTCGCCCCGCAGCCTGAGCCGGTAGGACTGCACGATAGGGTGACCGATGCGCTGCTCCCCGTCTTCTCCAGCGTTGTCTTCAAGGATGCGAGTGATCGCTGCATGCAGAGCCTGCTGCGCATCTCGTTGGCCGTGCGCGCCTACCGACTTGAGAATGGGAAGTTGCCGAGCGATCTGTCGCAGCTGGTCAGGCGCGGCTACCTGACCAACCTGCCCGACGACCCGTTCCGTGGTGATGGGAGCTCCATTCGCTACCTCTTGTCGGGCGGTCGCACGATCATATACAGCGTGGGACCGGACTTCGTGGACAATGGCGGTGTGCCGGTCGGGAGGCGGATGGCGGGTCAGAGCGCCTTGACCCACACGGTCGGCGAAGACAGCATCGGCGACATCGTGGCAGGGGTGAACAAGCCGTGACCACGCCGACCGCACGCGTCCATGAGTGTAACCGCCTGGACCTCTCGGGCGGAGTCATGGACGCATGGCACCGGCGCCGATGTCCGGAGTGCCGGGCAGCGTTCGAGGCCGACGCCAAGCTCAGAATCGCGCTGGATGCCATGCGGGCGCAAGCTGAAGCCGCGCCTGGATCGGCGTTGCGCCCGGGTCGCGAGCGAGTCGCCGACATCCTGCAGGCGTCTCCCGCCACAGGCCTGTCGAATGGAGCCAGGGCAGTTCGGCGCATAGTGCGGTGGATATCCCGGACCACCGCACTCGCAACGCTGCTGGCGCTCGCACTATGTTCGTGGACGCTCTGGCTTGATCGCGATCCGCACGTCAGCTCAGGGGCCGTGCGCCTTCCCTCCCCCAACGCGTTCCGGTACTCCCAGGAGGCAGGTGCGGCGCTGTCAGGTGGCGCGCTCGTACGCTCCGGTGCTGTAGACGAGATGGCTATGCGCCTGCCGAACATGGTTGCGGCCGATGCGCAGTCTGTGGGCGTGCTGTTACCCCGCGCATCCGTGCCAGGACCGGCGTTTGCGCCTGCGACGAGTCCACCGGATGTGGCGGAAGCCGCGAGACTCGTGGAGGCGTACAAACCGGCCCTCACTAGGTTGCGCGAGGGCCTGAAGTACCCCTATGCCGAACCCATGACCGCGGTCCTCTATGAGGGGTCGTCGCATCTGGCCGGCTTCCGCAGCCTGGCGCGACTCCTCGCCCTCGACGGCTACGTCAAGCTCCAGCGCGGCAAGCCCGACGAAGCCGTCGCCGCCTATCTCGACATCATTCGCTTCGGCATCGCGTGTCAGAACGGCGCCCCGAGGGCAGGGCGGGTGGTCGGCATCACCATCGAGGAAGTGGGGCGAGCGGGATTGTGGGCTGCCCTCCCCGATCTGGACGCGGAAACTGCCGCTCACTCAGCGGTTCGTCTCCAGGACATCGCCGCGCAGAAGCCTCCGTTGAGCGCCATGTTCGAGGCTGACCGGCAGATCGGATCGGCCATGATCGTCGGGGCAACCGGCGACCGGCTCTGGCGACTGCGCGGCTGGACCGTTCTCCTCGGACCGACGTCAGATGACTGGAGATGGTGGCAAGGACCGGTACACTACGTTTCGACGTTGCCCATGAGCCGTGCGCAGCTGGTCCGACGATACATCGGGTTCGTCCGCGGAGCCGAGGATCAGGCCAAAACGCCCTATCCGCGACCGGCACGAACATCACAGACGGCCGGCCTTTTCGACTTCTTCGGGAGGCTCTTCCTCGATGGCTATGATCGTGTCGTCGTCATGAACGATCTCGATACCGCTCAGAACGAGCTTCTCGCAGTGGCTCTGGCCGCGCGCTCGTACAGGCTTCGCAATGATCGCGACGCGCCGTCCATCCGGCATCTTGTGGATTCCGGCGTGTTGCGGCGCATTCCGACAGACCCATTCGATCCGATCCGCAAGCCATTGCGGTATGTGGACGTCCTCGGCGAGAAGGTGATCTACAGCATCGGGCCCGACGCCCGTGACGATGCCGGAGTGCCTGCCATGCCGAGTCCCAATGCGTCCGGTCAGGGGCTATCCCACCCATTCACCGAAACGACAGTCGGCGACATAGTCGCAGGCAAGACCATCGGCCTGCAGTTCTTGAGCAACCGATGATCGCAAACAGACCCGGCGCAACCGTCCACATGCCCCGCGCCCATGCCTTCCATCACTCCCATCGGTCCCATCTGTCCCATTC
>JBBIQU010000018.1:0-15153 GCA_037442185.1 Chthonomonadales bacterium
GTGAATACATGACGGCGAAAGGCGTCGCAGGAAGCGACGGCTAGACGGTGCGCGTATAGTGGCCCGCGCCTTGGTGAACGAATCCCCCCTCCCCCTTTCCCCCGCCCACCCAGGGGGCGGGGGAACCGGAGCGCGCGACGTTCTGTGATGGGCCAACGTAGCGTGTCGCAAGAAGCGACGGCTACACGCTGCGCGTCCTATCGTCAAGGGCCGCGCTGTTACGGCCGCAGGCCGTGTAGCCGCGGGTTCTTCCCGCGCAGACGTTTGCGCACATTCCGCAGTCCGCGAAGGCGGACTTCGTGCCGTCCGAAGCCGCGCCTTCAGTCGCCGGGCATCTACCCCGCGCGTATGTTGCGCGCCGAGCCAACGTACCGCGTCGCAAGAAGCGACGGCTACACGCTGCGCGTCCTATCGTCAAGGGCCGCGCTGTTACGGCCGCAGGCCGTGTAGCCGCGGGTTCTTCCCGCGCAGACGTTTGCGCACATTCCGCAGTCCGCGAAGGCGGACTTGGTGCCGTCCGAAGCCGCGACTTCAGTCGCCGGGCATCTACCCCGCGCGTATGTTGCGCGCCGAGCCAAAGTACCGCGTCGCAGGAAGCGACGGCTAGACGGTGCGCGTATAGTGGCCCGCGCCTTGGTGAACGAATCCCCCCTCCCCCTTTCCCCCGCCCACCCAGGGGGCGGGGGAACCGGAGCGCGCGACGTTCTGTGATGGGCCAACGTAGCGTGTCGCAAGAAGCGACGGCTACACGCTGCGCGTCCTATCGTCAAGGGCTGGCGTAGAATGCGAACGTCCTGAAGTAAAGGCGCAATGGAGCGCTCAGGTATCGTAGCGCAGGCGTCTCGCCTGCACGAGTGCAAGCCGACGTGATGCAGGGAGATGATTACGCCTGGAGGGGGGAAGCCAGATGTCCAGCCTGGCGGGAGGAAGGCGGATGTCGGGGCAAGAACGGCCGTGGAGTGCGGTCGTGTGGCCGCCGACGCAAGGGCACGCACACTCGCGCCGGCGGCGGAACGTGTCTCAGTCTATCGGCCGCCGCCCTTATTGCCGGGCAGGCGCATGACGCCCTGAGGCGCTCGGCGGTCTTGCTCGCGGATCTGGCTCTGCTGCGATGGGTCCATATGCTGCTGTGTGGCCTGCTGGATGGCCTGCTGGGTCTCTGCGCTGTCCACGCGACCCTGGCCCGTGAATGCGCGGACCCCCATCACTATGGCCAGTCCCACTGCAAGGATTGTGACGATGATTACGATGACCTTCTTGTTGCTGTCCATTCGGACCCAGTCCTTCCTCGACTAGCGCTTGATCTGCCCGGGCACTCGCATCCCCGGCGGGGGCGTCGCGGGCTTGTCGTCGCCGGGCTTGCGGGGTGGAATGTCCGCAGCCGTATTGACCGGCGTCGGCCCGGCAGAAAACGCCTTCTGATAGTACGCGTATATTCCGACAGCCAGCAGCGCAAACAGCAGCAGGACAACAGGCCATCCGACGCGCTGGTTCATTTCCAGTTTCTCCCTGACGGCGAGCGTTCCGCGGCGCAGGAAGGGCGGGCCATATGGCCCGCCCATGTCCTGGTGCCGGAGGCGTGCCGACCGGGTCCCGATAGGAACCCGGCCGTCATGCTCGCCGTGTTACTTCCGATCCCACTTGTAGGCTTCGCGATCGAAGACCTCGTAGGTTCGCGGATTGACGCCTGCGAGGAGGTCGCCAACGCGCTGGATCTTGACATGACCGTCAACGAACGCGACGTTCATTGCGTTGGTATGGCGCGGGAACGTACCGCCGTAGTGGAGCCAGCTGTAGCAGTTGTCAATCTGCCAGCCGCCGAACCACCACCATGTATCCGAGTACCAGTAGCTCGGGGCCTCGATGAACCAGTTGCCGCCGCCGGCCGGCACGTCACAGCCCGAGTAATCCCACACGCTGTCAACGTACATGATCGAGTTCGCCGCGCCTTCCCATGCAGCCAGTGGGAAGCCGTGGGACTGGGCCACGTTGTCGTTCATCGGCGCGCAGTACATGTAGTTGTAGCCGAGGTTCGTGTTTAGGCCGATGGCGTACTCCTTGTGGCGCTGCGGATCGTTGGCGCCAATGCCCATGTTGGTGAACGACTGGGCATCGTTAGCATACGGGTCGCTCGGGCAGCGGAACAGGGGCCAGCTCTTCACGTAGGGCTGAACCATCTGGGGCCACGTGAAACAGGTCGCCGGGTTGTAGCTGAAGCCGCCGTCGCCGGGGCCCCACATGAACGGAGCCAGCTTCTCGTCGTTGTCCTGCACATACATGAGATGGGCAAGGGCAACTTGCTTGAAGTTGGACAGACACGAGGTAGATCGGGCCTTCTCTCGGGCCTGCGCGAAGACGGGGAACAGGATCGCTGCGAGGATCGCAATGATAGCGATTACCACGAGCAGTTCAATGAGCGTGAAGCCACGCCGGTTTTCCACCTGCACTCTCCCTCCTTAGAGTGTTGGGATCTTGCCGTCGGCCACGCCATACTGCCCCTGGTAACCGGCTCCGCTGCCGGTACATAGCGGGCTGTTGGTCTTTGCCGCGACACTACGATATTAACACGAACCGTGAGAACCGTCAAGCCCGGACCGAGATTTCGGGTCGGTAGGGGAGCCGCGGCAAGCGTGGCTCCCCTGGCTTTTTCGCGTGAGCGACTAGATGCCCAACTGCGCCCTCCGGAGCGCTTCCGCCTTGTTCACGGGGCGCTTCGGCGCATAGCCCTTCAGCGGGACGATGTCCGTGTGAATGGCGTCGAGGATGTCGCTCGCGTACGGGAAGAAGCTGTCCTCAATCTCGTCGGGCGGGGTGATCCAGTTGCGCGCGCCGACGACCACAGGCGGACCGTCGAGATCGTCGAATGCCAGCTGCGTGATCTTCGCCGCCATGGTCTGAAGGGTGCTTCCGCGCTCGCAGGCATCCGAGGCGAGGACGATGCGGCCCGTCTTGGCCACCGATTCGAGCACAGGCTCGTAGTTGAAAGGCACGATGCTCCGCGCATCTATCACCTCGGCCGACATGCCGTACTCGCTTTCGAGAATCTTGGCGGCATCCAGCGCGCGATAGAGCGTGGCTCCGACGGTGAGGATCGTGATGTCCTTGCCCGTCTTCTTGATGTCCGGCTCACCGATGGGGATCGTGTATGCTTCCGCCGGAACGCCGCCCGGATGGAACATCTCGGGCTGATCGTAAATGCGCTGGCTCTCGAAGAAGACGACCGGATCGGTGCCGAGGAGCGCCGAGTACATCAGCCCCTTCGCGTCGTAGGGCGTCGCCGGGAAGGCCACTTTGAGGCCGGGTATGTGGAAGCATAGGGCCGACCAGTCCTGGCTATGCTGGGCCCCGTACTTGGAGCCCACGGATACCCGCAGGACGACAGGCATCTTCAGCAGGCCGCCCGACATGCTCTGCCATTTGGCCATCTGGTTGAAGGCCTCGTCGCCCGCCCGCCCGAGGAAGTCGCAGTACATCAGCTCTACGAGCGCCCGTCCCCCCTCGAGGGCGTAGCCGACAGCCGAACCGACGATGGCGCCCTCCGAGATCGGGCTATTGAACAGCCTGTGATAGGGTAGCGCCTCGGTCAGTCCACGGTAGACTGCGAAGGCTCCGCCCCAGTCGCGGTTTTCTTCTCCGTAAGCGATGAGCGTCGGGTCCTCATAGAACCGGTCCAGGATGGCCTCGAACAGGGCGTCGCGGATGCCGATGCACCGGCTCTTCGGCAACGGCTGTCCGTTCTCATCCAGGCCCGATCGGCTTCTGCCCGCGAGCTGCTTGACGCGCGGGTTCTCCTCTTTCGGCATCAGCACCTCTGGCTTGCGGTCGGTGTCCATGGAGACGACTGTCCCATTGGACAACATGGTGCGATCCAGCAGGCAGCCCACCTTGTAGAGGTCTGCTCGGGGCGAAACTTCGAGGTCGGTGGCCAGCTTATAGGCCTTGAGGACGCGCTCTGCCGCATCTGCCTTGATGGCTTCGAGCTTGGCGTCATCCGCAAGGCCGGCTTCCTTGAGCTCGCGCCCGTAATCCTCGATAGAATCGACGCTCTGCCATTCCTCGACCTCGGCCTTGTCGCGGTAGGACATAGCGTCGGACGGCGAATGGCCGGTATAGCGATAGGTGAGCGTATCGAGTAGCACAGGCCCGTCTCCGGCCTCGATGATCTCCTTCTTGCGGGCGATGGCATCCACTACGGCGAGGGGGTTGTAGCCGTCCACGCGCTCGGCATGCATCTGATCGGGCGTCAGCCCTGCGCCGACCCGCGCGAGAACGTTGAAGCCCATGGTCTCGCCCACAGGCTGGCCGCCCATACCGTAGAAGTTGTTGACAAAGTTCATGATGTAGGGCAGGCCGCCCCGATGGGCCTCGTCCCAGAGGGTCTTGAACTGGTCCATCGTCGCGAAGCAGAGGCCTTCCCAGACCGGGCCGCATCCCATTGAGCCGTCGCCGATGTTGCAGATCACGATGCCCGGCTTGTGGTTCACCTTCTTGTAGAGCGCCGCGCCGACCGAGATGTCGCCCGATCCTCCGACAATGGCGTTATTGGGAAAAACGCCGAACGGCGTGAAGAACGCGTGCATCGAGCCACCCATTCCCATGTTGAACCCGGCCTCGCGGCCGAAGATCTCGGCGAGCGTGCCGTAGAGAAGGTAGTCCATGGCGACCGAGCGCACCGAATGCTGAGGGCTGAGGTCTGAGAGCTGAGAGCCCAGGCCCTGTTCGACAACCTTGAGGGTCGCGCCGCCCAGATAGCTCGTCATGATGCCCTCGAGAGTCGCCTCGTCGAGCTTCTCGATGGCCGAGAGCCCCTTCGCGAGTATCTCGCCGTGGCTCCTGTGGCTGCCGAAGATGTGGTCGTCCACGCCAAGCAGGAACGCCTGTCCCACCGCACAGGCCTCCTGTCCGATGCTCAGATGGGCGGGTCCGCGGTGATCGTAGGGGATGCCGCCGAACTGCGCCTTCTTCTTGACCTCGTCGAGCATGAGCTCGAACGTGCGGATCATGACCATATCCCGGTAGATTCGCACCAGCGCCTCGGCGGGGTACTTGCCCAGCTCCGACTTGACCGTGCCCTGATATTGGCAGAGCGGAATAGGGTCGAACTCGACGAAGCCCGGCTTGCGGACGTCGTCAGGATGGATCGGCAACGACTTCGGCATTGTCAGAACTCCTCTTGTTTCGCCGGATGCGAACCGGCCTTGCTTGCGAAGAATGCTTCGAGAATGTGACGACCGTCGGGGAACCGGTCGGTGTAGTCCTCGGGATGGAACTGGACCCCGACAAGGGGGCGCTCGAGGTGTCGCATGGCCTGAATGCGGCATTCCGGCGTCGAGGCCAGCAGCCTGAAGCCGGTCGGCAGTCGCTTGATCTCGCAGTAGTGGGATTCCATGACGATGGGCGGCGCGCCGCATCCGTCGAACAGCGGATCGTCGGAGACCACCTCCAACTCGTAGAAACCGCGCTCCATGAAGTGGTCCGGATGATAGTCGGCGTTCACGATCGGTTCACCGGCGCGTCGAAGCCGCATGGGTTTGTCGGCAAGACGCTGCAGGTTGTCCGTTTCGCCGTTGAACAGGCAGCCGATGAGCTGATGCGAACCGCAGATGGCGAGCATCGGCGTCCGGTCGTCGGCGCGGATCCAGTCGAGCGCAGGGGCAAGATCGTGCGGATCGTATGTCTCAAAGCTCCGCGCGAACCCCGACAGGATCGCCGCATCGGGCTTGAGGCGTGCCATGAGGTCCGGACTCACCATGTCATAAGGCACCGTCAGACATCGGCTTCCCGATGCGGCTTCGAAGCGCGCGGCGTGACGGGCGTAGGTGCCCGCCCAGTCGGACCACTCGTCGCGCTGCGCGAAGCCTACGTACACGATCATCGCGCCATCCCTGCCGCGATCATCGGCACGGTCGGCCGCGCGCGTCCTGTGTTGGCCGCTACGATTCCGCCGGATTTCATGACATGTAGAATACGCTAAAATACGAAAGAAATCAAGTATAGTTCGTAAGCAATCGAAAGTTCGCCGCGGGAGGTAGTGCGTGTTTGCCGAGGAACGACAGCGAGCCATCGCTCAGAAGGTCCGCGAGTCGGGGGCTGTGTCCGTCGAGGACCTCGTTGAAGCGTTTGGCGTTTCGGCGCCCACGATCCGCGCGGACCTGGCGCGCCTCGAAAGCAAGGGGCTCATCGTGCGCACTCACGGCGGGGCCATTCGGTCGGAAGGCACTCTGTTCGAGCCGAGCCACGACGAGCGCACGGTCATTCGCCACGCCGAGAAACAGGCCATCGCCCGTGCCGCCGCGAAACTGGTGCACCCGGGCGAGACCGTGCTGCTGGACGCAGGCACGAGCACCCTCGAACTGGCCCTTGCCCTGCGGGACCGACGTCCGCTGACCGTGGTCACCAACTCACTGGCCAATGCGACGGTGCTCATGGAATGCGCGGGAATGGAGGTCATCCTCATCGGCGGCCAGGTTCAGCGCTCACGCAGGGCGACGCTCGGACCGCTGGCTACCCGCTTCCTCGATGGCTTCCGTGTGGACAAGACGTTCCTCGGCTTCAACGGGGTCGAAGCCGAAGCGGGGTTCACGGTTGTGGACTTCGATGCCGCCGAAATCAAGCGGCGCATGCTCCGATGCGGATCGCAGAGCATCGTCCTCGCCGATGCCGACAAGATCGGTCGCGTCGCGTTCGCATCGGCGGCTCCCATCGCCGAGGCAGATATCCTCATCACCGACGATCAGGCCGAGCCGGCGCACATCGCGAGGCTGCGGGAGAAGGGGCTGGAGGTCCGCGTGGTCAGCGCCGACCAGGACTGACGCCGACGACGAAGGCAGGCAACCTATCGGGTTCGCTAATGACGCTCCGGGGTCCCTTCGGCCCTGTGTGCGAGCGCCGAGGCCAACGCGATGAGAGCGGCGCCGGGAAGCAACATTGGCCCCATGGCCTCTCGTATGGCCAGACCCATGACGAGCGCCGAACCGACCGGAATGAAGAAGCTCAGGGCGGCGAGAGTCTGGGGCGGACCCGTCTTGAGGCCGATCTCCCACCATCGGTAGGCAAGACCTACGGGGCCAATCCCGCACCCGAGAGTCCACAGAACAGCCTGCCATGTGAGCGCGGGCATGTGGCTCCATTCTCCGCGAAGCCATGCGACGCCGCTCGCCAAGAGGGCGCACAGCAGCCATTGAGCGGTTGACCCGTTGCGATCAGCGGGCACCTCCCAGCGACGGAGCAAAACACAGTAGAGCGCCCAGAGCCACGCGGCTACGAACGCCATCGCGTGGGGGAGGAGGTCGGCGGGAGGCCTCATCAGAGACTCGGGACCACGCGCCAGGGCGACGCCGCAGAATCCGAGCAAGCCTGCGCCGATCACTGCCGCAGGCCGTGCCGGACGGTCGCGGCGAAGGAGCGCGGCGCTCGCCGCCAAGATGAAGAGGGGCCACAGGTAGTTGACGAGAACGACCTGAGCCACATCAGCGTCGCGCGCGATCCCGACCGCGCAAATGAGCAGGACAGTGTACACGGAGACTCCGACGAAACCCGCAATCCACACGCGCGGAGGCATGCGGAACAGGTCGGCGACCGGCAGTCCCCGCGCAGCCTGCACGGCAATGCCGGTGGCCAGTCCGATTGCCGAGATCCCGGCCGTGTAGACCATGGGTCCGAGCGCGCGGGAGCCGGCCGTGAAACAGAGGCCTGTGAAACACCAGAGGATGATCGCCGCAATACCTGCGACCAGCCCCCGCTTCGTGCTTGGTTCCACGCGATCACGCCTCAGCAACAACAGCAGGTCTTGCCCAGCAAGGCCATGATGCCCTCCCGGGCGATGATCGGCGTCATGGCGAGCGCCGCAACGGGATCGGCCCACCACCAACCGAAAGCGGCATTGAGCGCGAGTCCCACCAGAAGGATGGCAGAAAGGTACGCGCAGATGTCGGTCTGGCGGGCATCTGCCGTCATTGCCGGACTGGAAATGCGACGCGCCACTCGGCGCTTGGCTCGGGCCAGAAGCGGCATGACTATCAGCGACAGCGAAGCTATGACCATTCCCGGCAGGCCCGCCTCGGGTTCCTTCTGACGGATCAGCGACTGAAGCGCGTAGAAGCCGACGTACGCAGCGAGCGCGACGAAGCTCCATCCGACGAGTTTGAGCGTCAGGCGCTCTCGCCGGTTGTCGTTGGAGCGCCCCATGAGCCGCCAGATCAGCGCCACACCGGATAGGCTCTCGATGACGGAGTCCATGCCGAAACCGACAAGCGCGATGCTGCCCGCAAGGATGCCGGCCCAGATCGAAACGATAGCCTCGACTGAGTTCCACCCCAGCGTCGCCCACTCGAGAAGCAGGCCGATCCTGCGGGCGGCAGGCTCCAACTCACCATTGGACGATCGTAGACAGCAGTCCATGTAGCGAGCATACCGGAACTCGATGCGCAAACGTTTCGCCGCGGCGTCGGCTCTGCCTCGCGCGACGCCGTCTCGAGGAACTACTCCGAGGCGGCTTCGGTATACGCCAAGGGTACCGGGACGGCATTCAACGTCTTGCGTAAGGAGACCGATCACCATGGAGTGTGACCTGGCATCGAGGGAATGCGTGCCGTGTCGAGGAGGTGTTCCGCCCCTGAAAGGCGAACGACTGGATGGGTTGCGGAGAGCGCTCGGCGGGGAGTGGACGGTCGTTCGCGAGCACCATCTCGAGAAGTCGTTCAGCTTTCCGGACTTCAGGTCGGCGCTGGAGTTTACGAACAGGATCGGTGAGCTTGCCGACCAGGTCGGGCATCATCCGGACATCCATCTGAGCTGGGGGCGAGTTCGGGTGACCGTATGGACGCACAAGATAGACGGGCTTGCCGAGGCGGACTTCGTATTCGCCGCGAAAGTTGATGCGCTTCGCGGGGGAGCTTGAAGGCAGGCGGGACGCCTGCGCTACGGGCGACCGGACGTTTGTGCGAGATACGATGAGATCGAGGGAGGGTGAATGGAAGCCAATGCGTCGCCGTTAGCGGGGCAGACAGCGCTGGTAACCGGCGCGGCGGCGCGCCTCGGACGGTACGTCGCCGAGGCCCTTGCCGACGAGGGGGTCCACGTCGTCGTTCACTATCGCAGTTCGTCTCGAGAGGCCGACGAGCTAGTGGAACAGCTAATGCGCAAGGGCGTAGAGGCATGGGCGATCCAGGCTGACCTGGCCGATCCGGCCCAGGCCGCCACGCTGGTCGAACGCGCGCGGCATGCCTGCTCCCGCCCCATCGAGGTCCTCATCAACTCGGCAAGCATCTTCGATCCGAGCAACGTACTGGGTTTCACTGCCGATGAGCTGTATCAGAACATCCAGGTGAACGCATTCGCTCCGCTCCAGCTCTGCCGGGCAATGGCCGCGCAGGGACGCCCGGGGCAGATCGTTAACTTCCTCGACACGCGAGTGGTGGACTACGATCGCAACAACGCCGCATATCACCTCAGCAAGAGGATGCTGCACGCTCTGACCCGCATGCTTGCCCTGGAACTCGCGCCGAGCATACGGGTCAATGCGGTCGCGCCGGGTTTGATCCTGCCGCCTCCGGGCAAGGACGAGGCTTACCTGAAGGGCCTGGTGGACTCGGTGCCGCTCAAGCGCCATGGCTCGGCTTTGGACGTGGTGCGGGCGGTCCTTTTCCTTCTGCACAGCGACTTTGTGACGGGCCAGATCATATACTTGGACGGCGGACGCAACCTGAAAGGAAATATGTATGGAGCCTGAACACCTGGACCGCATCCATATCAAGGACCTGCTGCTGCGCTGCATTGTGGGGAGTCGCGCCTGGGAGCGCCGCGAGCGTCAGAACGTTCACATCAACGTGGTTCTGCACGCGGATCTTTCAAAGGCCGCGGCTTCCGATGCCATCGCCGACACTGTGGATTACGTGACGATCAAGAAGAAGATCATCGCGCTCGTCGAAGGGTCGAGCTTCTACCTGATCGAGGCGCTGGCCGAGGCCATTGCGCGCGTCTGCCTTGAGGATGGGCGAGTCGCGCGCGTTGACGTGATGCTCGAGAAGCCCGGCGCGCTGCGCTACGCGCGGACCGTTGCTGTGGAGATGACACGGTTCCGGCCTCGCGCGCCTGAGCAATGATCCGCGCGTTTGTCTCCGTGGGCTCCAACATTGACCCGGAGGCGAACGTTCCGGCCGCGCTCAGAGCGCTGTTGGAGAGCGTAGTCGTCACGGGCATCTCGACGATGCACCGCTCGGAGCCGCTGCGCAGGCCGGAGGGCAGGGGCGGGCCAGACGCCTGCGCTACGCAGGAGCCGTTCGTCAATGGTGTTTGGCGCATAGAGACGGACCTGGAGCCGCGTTCGCTGAAGTTCGGTGTGCTTCGCGGCATCGAGCAGCGTCTTGGCCGAGTGCGCACCGATGACGCGTACGCAAGCCGAACCATTGATCTCGACGTGGTGCTGTATGGGGATCTCGTGATCGAAGAAAAGGGGCTGGTCATTCCCGATCCGGACATTCTGATGCGTCCGTTCCTGGCCGTGCCGCTTGTCGAGCTTGAGCCCGACCTGCAAGTGCCCATCGGCGGCGAACGCTCCCGCCGAGGCGGGGGCGTGGCGCTGGCGCTCCATCCCGTATGCGCGCGGACGGATGGCATGGTGCCCCTGAACGATCTGACGAAACGCCTGAGGGAGATTGCGAACCTATGAATCTCGAACGAGTGGCCGCATTGATCAGGGAACTGCTGAAGGAGATCGGCGAAGACCCGGATCGCGAAGGACTTCAGAAGACGCCCATGCGCGTCGCCAAGGCGTATCAGTACCTGTGCAGCGGGTATCAAGCCGATCCCGAGCAGGTGATCAACCAGGCGCTGTTCACGTCCACGTCAAACAACATGGTGATCGCAAGGGACATCGAGGTCTACAGCCTGTGTGAACACCATATGCTGCCTTTCTACGGTCGCTGCCACATCGGCTACATCTCGAAGGGGAAGGTGCTGGGCGTCAGCAAGCTCGCCCGGCTCGTCGAGGTCCATGCGAGGCGTCTGCAGATTCAGGAGCGTCTGACCCATGACATCGCCCGCGAAATCCGCGATGCCACCAAGGCGGAAGGCGTCGGCGTCGTCATGGAATGCAAGCACATGTGCATGATGATGCGCGGCGTCGAGAAGCAGAACTCCGTCATGCAGACTTCGTCGGTGCTGGGCAGCTTCCACGACGATCCGCCGACGCGCGCCGAGTTCTTGAACATCATTGGGCGACGAATCGACTGGTAGCGCCGCGCTGGTCGCCTCAGGCGTCGGACTGACCTATCCGGGCGGCATAGAGGCGTTGCGCGACATTGGCCTCGCAGTCGCCGAGGGAAGCTTCGTCAGCATCGTCGGGCCATCCGGCTGCGGCAAGTCCACGTTCCTCAAGGCCGTTGCGGGGTTGATACCGATCACGACCGGCACGTTGACCGTCGAACGCGGCGACTCCGGACGTTCTGGTGTCGCGTTCGTGTTCCAGTCGCCCACGCTGCTCACCTGGCGGACGGTCCTCGGCAACGTGTTCCTGCCCACGGAGCTCGGTCGAGCGCCGCAGAGCCGTGACCTTGCCAAAGCTGGTGACCTGCTGTCCCTTGTGGGGCTGCAGGAGTTCGCCGACAGATTCCCGACCGAGTTGTCGGGCGGCATGCAAATGCGCGTGTCGTTGGCGAGGGCGCTCATCACCGATCCGCGCGTGATGCTCCTTGATGAGCCTTTCGGCGCGCTCGACGATCTGACCCGACAGCGCCTCAACGAGGACCTCCATCGCATATGGCAGCGGGATCGCTGGACGGGCCTGTTCGTTACGCACAACGTTTCGGAGGCGGTCTATCTGTCCAATCGTGTACTGGTGATGAGCCGACGGCCCGGGACCATCGCGGCCGACGTGCGCGTTGACTTGCCGTTGCCGCGAACTCCCGAGACCCGTGACGAACCGGCATTCGGCGGCTATGTCCGCGAGATCGGCGCGCGCTTGCGAGCGGAGGCATAACGTTGGGAACGCGAGTCTCTGGGGCGTTACGATCGGCTCTTCCGCCGGTAGCGATCTTCGTTGTGTTCGCCCTGGCTTGGCACGTAGCTACGGTTGCGTTGGCCATCCCTGCGTTCATCCTGCCGAGCCCCCTCGAGGTCGCCAACGCAGCCGCCGCCAATGCAGGCCGGCTCGCGTCAGCGACGGCGCTCACCGCGGTTGCGGCGATCTCGGGCTTCGGCGCAAGTCTCGTGATCGGGTGCCTCATCGGGTTCGCTTTCTCGCAGTGGACCATCGTGCGCACGGGATGCTACCCCTATGCCATCTTCCTGCAAACGGTGCCGATAGTGGCCATCGCGCCGCTGATCATCATCTGGTTCGGCACGGGGTTGCAGAGCGTGATCCTCGTGTCGTTCATCGTGAGCCTGTTCCCGATGATCACGAATGCGACTGCAGGACTGACCACGCTGGATCGCGATTTGGTCGCGCTGTTCCGGCTATATGGCGCCACGCGCGGCCAGACCCTGGTGAAGCTCCGACTGCCTGCGGCGGTCCCGTTCGTCATCGCCGGAGCAAAGACATCCAGCGGCATGTCGGTGATCGGGGCCATCGTGGGCGAGTTCTTCGCCGGGTACGGCGCGGAACGCTACGGGCTTGGCTACTTGATCACGTTGACCTCGGGTCAACTCAAGACCGCGTACCTGTTCTCGGCCGTTCTCTGCTCAACGGCGCTCGGCCTGGTTACGTTCGGTGCGGTGAGCGCGGCCGGTAACGCCGTGCTGAAGCGCTGGTTCAGCCACCAGACGCACGCATAACGCTTGATACGCTTTGCTGGAGACCGACCCAACATGACATATTCGATTTCGTGGCGCGCATCTTCCGCCATTCTGTGCATTGGGATTGCCCTGCTGTCCGGATGCGCTCGCTCGCCCGAGGCAAAGATGTCGGGCGGCAACGATTCGCCGAAGCCCGCAGAAGTGTCGCTCCTGCTGAACTGGTTTCCCGAGGCGGAGCATGGCGGGTTTTTCGCCGCAGAGGTTCATCGCTTCTACGCTGAAGAGGGGCTCAAGGTGACAATCCTGCCCGGAGGTCCCGGCGCTTCCGTGGCCCCGCGCGTTGCCACCGGCGCGGCAACGTTCGGCGTCGAGAATGGAGACGTACTGCTGCTGGCTCGATCCGAGGAGGCGCCGATCAAGGCCGTCATGGCGCCGATCCAGACGCATCCCCGCTGCATCATGGTGCACGAGGAATCCGGCATCAAGGATCTGCGTGAGCTTCGTGACATCACGCTGGCAATGAACGCGGGCGGCGCGTTCTCGCATTACCTGAAGAAGCACGTGCCCCTCACCGGCGTCAAGATCGTTCCCTACCCGGGCAACGTCGCGCGGTTTGTGGCGGACAAGGCCTATGCGCAGCAGGGCTACGTGTTCAGCGAGCCGTTCCTGGCGGCGCGGCAGGGTGCGAAGCCTCGATCACTGCTGCTTTCGGACATCGGATTCAACCCGTACACGAGCTGCCTCATCGTCAGCGAGAAGGTCATCGCCGAGCAGGGCGACGTGGTCCGCAGAATGGTGCGAGCGTCTGTTCGCGGATGGGAGCGGTACCTGAAGGACCCCGCCGCCACGCACAAGCGCATCGGCGAACTCAACCCCGAGATGGGACAGGACGTCCTCGAGTTCGGATGGAAGGCGCTCAAGGACCTCATCATGACCGACGACGCCAGGCGGGACGGACTGGGCTCCATGCGGTCGGACCGATGGAAGACGCTGCTGGATCAGCTCGTCGAGACAGGCTTGGTACCGAAGGACAAGGTGAAAGCCGAGGACGCGTTTACGACGGAGTACCTCGGAGGAGCCGGCAGTTAACGAGGCGGCGTCCGCTCGGGCGCCAACGCTTCGGCAAGGTGCTCGAGCCCCAACAGCCTCACCGTATGACCTCCGAGTTCGACATCATAGGGGCGCGTCGTATCGGCCGTAACAATCCAGTTCTGACCGTCCGGGTAACGCTTGCGGAGGGCCGCGATGCCCGACGTTGAGGCCGTTGCGGCTGCCCACTTGCACTCTATGGCTGTCACCTCGCCGCGCTTGCCGGGGAGTACGAAATCCACTTCGTGGCCGGCGCGGTCGCGCCAATACCGCACCTGCTGGCGTTGAGTGCGCGAATGTATCTCGTTGAGTACGATGTGTTCCCATAGCGGTCCGAGGTCATCATGCCGAAGGGGCTGCCATCCCCTGAAGTGGCAGACGAAGCCCGTATCGAAGCCGTAGACCTTGGGCGCCGCGACGATCTCCGTCGCTCGGTGTTCCGAATAGGGTCTGACGACGTGCATCGTCCGTGTGGCTTCGAGGACCGCCAGGTAGTTCGTCACGGTAGGGCGGCTGATCTCACACGGGCCGGTGAAGCGGGTCGCCTCGAAGACGCCCCCGCTTTGAACGAAAAGCAGCTCCATCAGACGCTGAAAGCCATATCGGCGCTCGAGCCGAAAGAGGTCTTGGACATCGCGCGCCCAGAAGGTGTCCATCCACTCCGCGAAATCGGCATCCGGATCGGTATCGGCGACAAAGAACTGCGGCAGGCCTCCTCGGGCCATTCGATGCCGAATGTCTCCGCAGTCGAAGGCCTTCAGGTCGGCAACGTTCATGGGTGTGAGCCACAGGTCCGCCTTACGCCCGGTAAGGGTGTCGCGGAACCGAGTAGAGGCATGCAGCGTGCTGGAGCCCGTCGCGAGCAACCGTGTCTCGGGGTAGTGGTCGGCTGCAATCTTGAGGAGTTCTGCAGGGCTTTCGAGACGCTGGACCTCATCGAGCACCACCCTCTTGCCGCGCGACCGAGCGAGGAACCTCTCGGGATCGGCGAGTTCCCGTCGAATGCTCGGCAACTCGCAGTCGAGGTACTCCACGGAGCCAAGCGATTGACAGAGGACCGTCTTCCCGACGCGTCGGACGCCAGAGAGCCACACCACGGAGCGCCGAGCCCACGCGTTTTCAACTTGTCGGACCCACCATGCCCTGTACCGCATGCAACGAGTATTGCATTTCGAGCCGCGAAACGCAATACTGGTTGCATTTCGCAAGACCGCGAACACATCCCGCCGACGTCCGGCACCCACTTGCCCAGCCCTGTGGGCTCCCCGAGGTCCGGCGTCTCGGAGCCTGCGCGGGTTCAGGACCCCCTACGGCGTCACGGTCAGCGTTCCC